>DAIRCS010000091.1:0-13871 GCA_036796555.1 Rhodoblastus sp.
GAGCAACTGCCTTCTAAGCAGTAGGTCACAGGTTCGAATCCTGTCGGGGTCGCCATGACTCCGGGTCGTCCGCAGGCGTCCTGTCCCGCCACCCCGCTTCCTCCAGCGTATGCCGCCCGATCGGCGCGAGCAGGGCGACGTGGCCTTCGAGCGCGTAGGCGCAGCCGTCAGGGGAATGGGAGAGCTGCGCCTGGCCGCCGATCTGGCGCGGCAGCACGCGGCTCAGCAGGTTCTGTCCGAAACCGTCGATCGACGAGCCGGGGCCGCCGCTGCGCCGCCAGTCGAAGCGGAGCGCGCCTTGGTCGATCCTCCAGGCGACGGCCACCTCCATGGCGGCGCCGTGCGCCGCCTCCCGCAGGTCGGCCGACAATTCGTTGATGGCGAGCGCGAAATTCTGCGCCGCTTCGGGCGAGAGCTGGAGGTCCGGTCCGTCGATCCGCACATTGTGGCGGCCGGCCGCCAGCGGCGTCAGCTCGCGCTCGAGAACGGCGCGCAGCGAAACGCCGCGCCATTTGGTGTCGACCAGCATCTCGTGCGCGCGCGACAGCGCTTCGAGCCGCGCGCCGAAACCGTCGATGAAGACCCGCACGTCCTTCACGCCGGTCGAGCTCTGGCGCGCCATGCCCTGCACGACCGCGAGCAGGTTTTTCGAGCGATGCGTGAGCTCGCGCATGACCTCGCGCATCTGCCGATCGTGCAGCACGTGTCGGGTGACGTCGATCGAGACGGTCATCACGCCCTCGAGCTTGCCGTCCACGACCAGCGGCTCGACGCGCCCCTCGTACCAGATGGGTCCGCCGGGGGCGGGATAGACGACGTCGAACTTCATCGGCTCGCCGGTCTCGATGACCCTGTTCTTGACGGCCGCCTGCCGCAGCGCGAGTTGCGCCGGCAACACCTCCTCCGGCAGGCGGCCGACCAGGTCCTCGCTCCTGAACGGCTCCGGAGCGTTGTACATCCACGTGTAGCGCAGGTCGCAGTCCTGATGCGCGACGACGATGCCAGTCCCTTGCAAGGCCGTCTCGAAGCGTCGCCGCGCAAGTTCCAGGGCGCTGGTGCGCTCCTCCACCCGTCGCTCCAGTTCGTCGCGGGCGCTGCTCAGTTCTTCCACGGCCGCGCGCCGCGCGTCGCGCTCGGCGCGCAGCGCCTCGTTGGCGGCGACCAGTTCGTTATGGGTCGGCTCGCGCGTCAGGCGGGGAATGTATCGCCAGATCGCCAGCCCCATGACGAGGGCGGCGGCGGCGACGAGCGTCGTGAAGGCGTTCAGCCAGAACGCCGCCTGATAATATTCGGCGAGATGTCGCAGGACATTGGCGCCGGAGACCGCGACGATGAAAACGCACATCAGCGCCATCGGCCGCAGGCGGGGACCCACCCGTGCGCGAATGCTAAATAGAACCCAGAGAAATCCGAGACAGACCGAAGCCGAGGCTACAAGCGTCATGGCGTCCGTCGCCAGACGCAATTGCGACGTTTCCAGCGGAGTCACCACCAAACCTCATGCGCCCCGCAGCGGCTTCGCGAATCCGGTCAGCAGATTCGCTGCGTTCACGCGCTGCGTTTCATCGCCGGCGAAGCGTTCGCGTCAAAGAAAAGCGCCTGGGAGACGACCGCCTTCACCGTCTCCTCGCGGAACGGTTTCGCGATCAGGAAGGTCGGCTCGGGCCGTTCGCCGGTCAGCAGGGATTCCGGGTAGGCGGTGATGAAAATGACCGGGACCTCGAACGAGGCGAGAATGTCGTTGACGGCGTCGAGCCCCGACGAACCGTCCGCCAGCCGGATGTCGGCCAGAACCAGGCCGGGACGGTGCTTGCGCGCCATCGCCACCGCCTCGTCGCGCGTGCGCGCGTTGCCGACGACGGTGTGGCCGAGCGACTCGACCAGCGTCTCGAGGTCCATCGCGATGATCGGCTCGTCCTCGATCACGAGAACGCTCGAGGCGACCTGTTCGCCGATCTGGCGCGCCGCCTCGTCGAGAAGTCCGGCCACGCCGTCTTCGTCCACATCGAGGATTTTTGCGGCGTCGGCGCTCGGGAAGCCCTCGACCGCCGTCAGCAGGAACGCCTGGCGCGCGGCCGGCGTTATGGCCTCGAGCCGGCGTTCCGCCACCCCGGTCGCCGCGGGCGCGGGCGTCTCGACCTGGTTCATTGGATTGGCGTTCCAGATGCGGGAAAAGAGCCGGTAGGCGGCGACGCGCGGGTCGAGCGACGTGTCGAAGGACGACGGATCGGCAAGGAGGGATTCGAGCATGGCGACGACATGATTGTCGCCGCTCGCCTGGCTCCCGCTCAGGGCGCGGGCGTATCGGCGCAGGAGGGGGAGCTGAGGCGAGATCAGGGACGTAATGGTCATAAAGGTTCTTTCCGGGCTCGGGTCGGGGGCAAGTCGCCTGCTCCCGGACGCCAGCATAACGTTCCGGCGCCGGCGGGGTTCCGCGCGTCCGGAAAAATATTTGCGGGACGATGGAACGGGTTTCCCAATCCGGCGTTCAACAGTCGGGCATGACGCGTACGTGCGCGCCGGATCGTCCGGGCGACGACGGCAGGGGAAAGGCGAGGATGTCGCGAATTCGAAAGCAGCCGGGCCAGCCGGGCGACGAAAATCCGCAGCAACCGATTCAGGCGCATCTGGGAGAAAAGCTTAAGCAATACTTTTCTTCGATCGTTTCGGAACCCGTGCCCGATCGTTTTTCAACCCTTCTCGACGAGCTCGAGAAGCAGGAGCGGGCAGGCCTTCACGGCCGCCCGGAGACGGGAAAATGACGGAAATCGCCGCGCTGAAAAACGCGCTTCTGGCGGAAATACCGTCGTTGCGCGCCTTCGCGATTTCCTTGTCCGGCAATGGCGACAAGGCGGACGATCTCGTGCAGGAAACGCTGATGAAGGCCTGGGCCGCGCACGCGTCCTTCGCGGAGGGCTCCAACCTGCGCGCCTGGCTCTTCACCATCATGCGCAACACCTACTTCAGCCAGTATCGCAAGGCGCGGCGCGAAGTGCAGGACACCGACGGCGAGGCCGCCGCGCGCCTCGTGTCGCATCCCGAGCAGCAGGGCCATCTGGACCTCGCCGATTTCCATGCGGCGCTCGAGCAATTATCCGCCGACCAGCGCGAGGCCCTCATCCTGATCGGCGCGTCCGGCTTCTCCTACGAGGAGGCCGCGGAGATCTGCGGTTGCGCCGTGGGAACCGTGAAGAGCCGCGTGAACCGCGCGCGCCAGCGGCTCATGCAATTGCTGGCGGTCGACAATGTCGACGAATTCGGCCCCGACATTTCGCCGCTCACCGGCGGTCGCGCGCCGGCCCTGCACAACAATTCCTGAGAGCCTGGCCCGTAACTCGAATCGTCACCCTGAGGAGCCGCGAAGCGGCGTCTCGAAGGGTGGCCGGGACACCTAACTCTGGATCATGCTTCGAGACGGCTGCTTCGTCGCCTCCTCAGCATGAGGGAAGTGGGTTCGCGGTAGATTCCGGCTCAGACTCTCGGGACGAAGACCGCCATGCGCTCACTCCGGCAGCTCCGGCTTGTCGACGGCGCGCAATTCTTCCACCACGATCTTGAGGATCAGCAGCATCGGCGAGGCGATCACCGCGCCGAGCGCGCCCCACATCCACGTCCAGAACACGATCGAGACGAAGACGAGAAACGGATTGATCTCGAACCGCCGGCCGACGATCGCCGGCAACGCGGCGTTCTCCAGCACGAGATGGACGAGCAGATAGGCGGCCGCCGGCGCAATTCCCGCCAGGAAGCCGTCATAGGTCGAGAGGCCGGCCGCCAGCAGGGCGGCGGTCACGAGCGCCACGCCGAGGAACGGCACGAAGCAGGCGACGAACACGAACGTGGCCCAAAGCAGCGGCGAGCCGAGGTCGGCGATCCAGGCGAGCACGGCCGTGAGGACGGCGAGCGCCCCGTAGACCAGGGCCGCGCTTCCGAAATAATGCGCCAGCGCTTCCTCGACGCCGTTGAGAATACGCAGCGCGGACAGGCGATGCCCCCGGACGCCGGGGGCGAGCCCGACCCTGCGCCGGGGGTCGCCGCGCCCCGCCATGAAGAAGAACAGGGTGGCGAGGAAGATCAGGAGCCCGCTCAGCGCGGGCGTCAAGCCGCCCAGCACGCCGGAGATCGAAGACATGTCGAAGGAGGGCGCCGCGAGCGCCGCATCGCTGGAGCCGCCGAATATCCGCGACTTGAGCGAAAGAAGGGGCTGGAGGACGCTCATCGCGAGCGCCTGGAATCTCGCCAGCAATTCGGGCGCGCGATCGATCAGCGACGTGACGCGCGAGGTCAATGCGCCCGCGGCCAGAATGATGCCCGCCCCCGCGGCCGCCACGAACAGGGCCGCCGACAGGAAAGGCGGCACGCCCAGCTCCTGCGCCCGCTCGCCGATCCGCGAGAGCACCACGCCGACGACGATGGCGGCGATCATCGGCGCCAGCAGCGACGACGTCTCATGCATGGCGAACAGCGCGCCGAGGCCGAACAGTCCGATGGTGGCGAGCCGCGCCCCGATGGCGAGGCGCCGCGACCAGCCGGCCTCGTCGCGCCCATCCGACGGCGCACGGGCCGTCCTTTCATTGTTCATGGTCGGATTCGCCCCGGTCCCGCCTGCGCGCGGCAATGCGCGCCTGTGCTGAATGCGCGATGCGGCCGTTCGTTCCAGACGATCTCGGACCGCACCGCCGCGTCCCTAGCGTCCGACGCTCTCGTTGCGCCGCGCGCTCGCCGCCTCCGCGGACTTTTCCTTCGTCGAGACGGGCGCGAACACGATCACGGCCCGCATCCCCTGCGCGACCGGCTCGTAGTCGAGCTGGGCGTTGAGCGTGCGCGACATCGCCTTCAGGATCTTCGTGCCAAGCCCCGTGCCCTTCGCCTCGCCGTCGGCGGCGCAGCCGACGCCGTCATCCTCGACCACGACGCGCGCCATGCCGTCGGGCGTCATCGTCGAGGAGACGCGCACCGGGCCCCCGGCCTCGGAGGGATAGGCGTATTTGAACGCGTTGGTGACGAGTTCGCTGACCATCACCCCGAGGGCGACGGCCTTGTCGGTCTTGATCGCGCCGGGCTCGAACGCGGTTTCGACCCATACGCCCGCATGCACGCCGCGCATGGAGGCGGCGAGCTCCTGCACGAGATGGCCGAGATAGTCGCTGATCTCCACCATGTTCGTCTGCGCGGAGGTGTAGAGGTGGCGATGCACGCCGGCGACGGCGGCGATGCGGTTCTGCGTCTCCTGCAGCGCGTGGCGCGCCGCCGGATCGCGGATCATCGAGCTCTGCATCCGCACCATGGACCCGACGAGCGCGAGCGAATTGGCGATGCGATGATTCACTTCGGACAGGAGCGCTTCGGCGCGGTCGCGGGCCTCGCGGACGGCGCGGTCGCTTTCCGCCCGCATGCGTTTCAGCCGTGCGCGCTCCAGCGCCTGTTCGAGCGCGGCGATCAGGAGATCGTAGAATTCGACGGACAGGTCCTTGATCACGTAATCGTCGGCGCCGCGCTTCAGCGCTTCGACGGCCAGCCGCGCGTCCATCGAGCCGGTGACATAGACGATGGGCGGCCGGCCGCCGCGCGGGCCGACGCGATCGAGCATGTCGAGGCCGGTCTCGCCAGGCAGCGTGTGGTCGAGGGCGACGACGTCGATTCCGCCTTCCGCGATACGGGAGAGCGCATCCGCGCTGTTGGTCACGTGCGCCATCGAATGGCCGCGGCGCCTGAGCGCCTTGCCCACGAGAGTGGCGAGCGCCGCGTCGTCCTCCACGTAGAGCACGACGATCGGGCCCAGAATGTCCGAGCCGAACGGCAAGTCAGTCGGCCTCCGGAACCTGCATGACCGCCAGGAACAATCCGAGTTGCCGGATCGCATTGGCGAAGCTCTCGTAGTTCAGCGGCTTGGTGATGTAGACGTTGGCGCCGAGATCGTAGCAGCGCTGGATCTCGCGCTGATCGTCGGTCGTCGTCAGCACGATGACCGGCGCGCGCCGCGTGTGCTCGTTGGCCTTGATGCGCGCGAGAATGTCGATGCCGGTCATGTCCGGCAGGTTCAGGTCGAGAAGCACGAGGTAGGATCGGCCCAGGCTCACCTTGCCGCTCTTGTCCGGCCCGAACAGGAATTCGAGCACGCTCGATCCGTCGCGGAAGCCGATGATCTCGTTGTTGACGCCGGCGCGGCGGATGTTCTTTTCGATCAGGCGCGCATGGCCCTCGTCGTCCTCGACCATGAGGATCGAAACGGGTCTGGGATCTTTGGTCACGTTCCTTCGCTCCTCAGCAGCGCGCCCAGGTCGCGCGCCACCATAACGGTGAATATTGTGCCGTTCGAGCCGTCGCTTGTCACGGTCACGTCGCCGCCGAGGCGGCGGGCGAGCTGGCGCGTATGCGCAAGTCCGATGCCTTCGCCGGGGCGGTCCTGCACGCCGGCGCGCCGGAACAGCTCGAAGATGCGCTCCTGATCGCCCGGCGCGACGCCGCGGCCGTTGTCCTCGATCTCGAACATGGCGTAGCCGCCGCGCGTCCTGCCGCGCGCCACGATCCGGCCGGGGCGGTCGCGATGCAGATATTTGGCGGCGTTGTCGAGCAGGTTGGAGAAAATCTGCTCCAGGGCCGCCCGGTCGGACACGATGTTCGGCAGGGCGCCGTCGATGGACACGCTGGCGCCGGCGTCGTCGAAGCGTTGTTGAATCGAGTCGATGCAGGTTTGCACCAGCTCGTCCATCTTGACGGCCCTGGGCTCGAGGACCCGCCGGCCGGCGCGCGACAGATTCAGGATTTCGTTGATGAGCCGGTCCATCCGGTTCATCGACGAGCGGATGAAGCCGAGCGCCTCGGGAATGTCCGTATCGGCCGCCTCGTAGACCGGCGCGAGCGACGGGTCGTCCGGGTCGCCGCCCGATTTCTCGATATGCGCGCGGAGCAGGCCGGTCGCCGTCTCGAGTTCCGAGACGAAGCCCATGATGTTGACGAGCGGCGCGCGCAGGTCGTGGCTCACGATATAGGCGTAGCGCTGCAATTCCTCGTTGGCGCGCATCACGCCTTCGGTTCGCGCCCGCACCCGCTCCTCGAGATTCGCATTGGCCTCCACGAGCGCCTCGCGCGCGCGATCGAGTTCGCGCAGGTGCCGCACGATGAAAAGGCCCGCGGAGATCGTCAGCATGACGATCATGCCGACGCCCAGCGCGATCAGCGTCGTCAGCGTCGCGGACGCCGCGCGCATATTGTCGTCCTGACGCGCGCTGACGGCTTCGGCCGCGCTCTGGAGCGTTGCGACCTTGGCCCGCACCGCGTCCATCGCCGCCTTGCCGCGGTCGGAAGCCCGCACCAGCGCCGCGGCGTCGAGCCTGCCGGCGCGCGCGTCGTCGAGAGTGGTCCGCACAATATCCATCTGTGTCGCGCCGAGCCGCATTAACTCGTCGACCGCCTCCCGATCGAGCGACTTCTCCGCGAAGGAGTCGACATTCCCGCGAATGTCCGCCGCGTCCTCCTGGATGCTCGAGAGGGACTCGAAATAGGGGGCCAGATAGCTTTCACGGCCCGTGAGCTGAAATCCGCGCACGGCCGTTTCGGCGTCGACCAGATCGGACTGGTACTTCAGCAATTGTGCGTTGAGCCGCGCCGCCTTAAGCGCTTCCGCCGCGTAAGTCTGCACGCGGCTGGAATAGAGCACCGACGTCGCCACGATAATGAACAGCGCGAATGCGCCGAAGCCGAGAAACAGGAGATTGTAGCCGAAGAAACGGCGCGATTTCGCGAACATGCCGAGGTTCAGCCGGCCTTGGCGACGCCATGCGGCGCATTCGTGCGCGTTTCTATGTCGGCCTTCAGCTTCTTCACGACAACGTCGTCCAGGTCCTCGATTCCCACCAGCCTGTCGCTCGCGTCCCGCGTCGCGCAGATGAGTTCGTCGAGCTTGACTTGAATGGCCATCGCGTCCCGGTTCTGTGCGTTCTGGATCACGAAGACCATCAGGAAAGTGATGATGGTCGTGCCGGTGTTGATGACGAGTTGCCACGTATCCGACCATCGGAAAATAGGGCCGGAAACGGCCCAGACAAGGACGGTGGCGACGGCGAGCGCGAAGGCGGCAGGACGCCCGGCGAGCGCGGCGACTGTCGCGGAAAAGCGCGCAAATCCGAACGAATACCCTTTGCTTTCAGGCGGGCTCTCGGATTCGGCGAGGATCTCTTCCCTGGCGCGCGTCTCGGGGCTGGTCGCGGCGGGTTCGCATTTCGTCATGTTCGTCACTCGCTTGGCGGGCGGCCACGTCCGCGCTTCCATCCAGGCGTTCGAACGCGAGTTGTCCGTTTTGGTTCCGGCAAAGGCGCCAATTTCGCGCCTGCGCCTTCGACTCGCGCCGCGCCGAACAATTTTCGTTCGTGGCCGGAACCGTGCGGCGGACGGCGTGTTTTGGCTTCGGACGGACCGGAGACGCGCTCGACCTGCTGCCCCGCACGGGCGAAGAACTGGTCCGTCCGCCGATTTTCTCCAACGCAAGGGACGAACGACATGGCGTCCGCCACAGTTCTGCAAACCAAGCCCAAAGCCGAGAAGCTCTCGATCGGAATAGCCGACAAGGCGCGCGCCGAACTCGCCAACGCGTTGCAGGAGTGTCTCACGGGGACCTACCGTCTGCTGGTGAAGACGCAGATCCATCATTGGAACGTCGTGGGTCCGCTGTTTCACCCGATCCATATTCTGACGGACGAGCAGTACAACAACCTGTTCGAGGCCGTCGACACGATCGCCGAGCGCATCCGCGCGCTGGGCCATCTCACCAAGTCTCCAGATCTCACGACCGAGAAGCGGCAGACGGTCGAGATGTCCGCCGAAGAGCTGATCCGCGATCTCGTCGCCGACCACGAAGCGACATGCCGCCTCATGCGCGAGGCGGCGAAAAAGGCGGACGACGCCGACGACATCGTCACCAACGACATGCTCGTCCAGCGGCTGACCTTCCACGAGAAGGCGATCTGGATGCTCAACGCGATCGTGACGAAGTAACGACGGCGCCGCGCGCCGGGAAACAAAGGGAGCGCATCATGGGACGTGGACTTCTGCTGTGGCTGATCGGCGTGCCGATCCCGATCATTCTCCTCATCATGTTCCTCTACCGCTGACCGGCGGCTGCAAGGAGCCCGCAGGCTGCGAAGAAAAACGCCCGCCCCGGAAGGGGCGGGCGTTCTCGTTTCCGGGAGCCTCACTCCAACAGGATCAGGCGGCGTCGGGCGTCGCGGCGACCCGCGCGCAGTCGATCACGATGTCGGCCGGCGTCGGCTTGCGGATGAACACATGCGCGGCGTCGGCGAGCTCCGCGCAATCCAGTTCGCCGCCGGACAGGATGATAGTGCGGACGCCGCGCTCGGCGAGCCGCCGGGCGATGCGCGGCCCGGACCTGCCGTCTTCCAGGTGCAGGTCGACGATCGCGGCGGAGAATGCGCCGTTGTCGATGGCGCGTAGCGCATCGTCCGCATTGGCGACCACCACGACCTCGCCGACGGCACGGCGCTCGGCTTCTTCGCTCAGATCGAGAGCGATGAGCGGATCGTCTTCACAGATGAGAAGCGACATGTCGGTTCCTCCGCGAAAGGGTCGCCACGGAAAAGCCCGGCGACGCGAAAGCGCCGCCGGGCGACAGGGAGTATGTCGGTTCGGCAGGTCAGGCCTTGTCGATCACTTTCTTGACCGCATCCTTGCCCTTGCCGACGGCCTTCTGGGCCTCGCCCTTGCCTTCCTGCAGGACGCCCTCGGCTTCGATGTCGGGGCGATCCATCGCCTTGCCGACGGCCTGCTTGCCCTTGCCGATGGCTTCGTTCGCGTAGCCCTTGATCTTGTCGGTCGTGCTGCTCATCGAAAATTCCTCGCTCTGGGTGGAGAACCGGCGGTCCGCCGCGTCCGTGGCGTCAACGCCCGCTTGCTCTCCCGGTTCCCGGATGCGCGGCGCGTCTTTCCATCACGATGACGATCAAGCTGTGGAACCGCCGCGCCCGCGCATCGTTATGTCGGCAGGTTCGAGGCGCCGCCCTCGTCGCTCGAGGCAATGGAAAGGAATGTGTCATGGGCAGTCTTCTGCATTACGCCGTCGTCTTTCTTGTCGTCGCGCTGGTCGCCGCATTCTTCGGCTTCGGCGGCGTCGCAGGCGCCGCCATGAGCGGCGCGCAGATGCTCTTCTGGGTGGCGATCGTGCTGTTCGTGATCTCCGCCGTCGTCGGCCTG
This sequence comes from Rhodoblastus sp., assembly GCA_036796555.1. Classification (GTDB taxonomy): domain Bacteria; phylum Pseudomonadota; class Alphaproteobacteria; order Rhizobiales; family Beijerinckiaceae; genus JAJXWB01. The sequence continues at coordinate 10,207 of DAIRCS010000091.1, forward strand.
ATGCGCCGGGCGTGAGAGAGCGTCGCTGCGAGTAGTATCGCTACAAGTAGAAAAGCGCGGCTTCGGCCGCGCTTTTTTGCGTTCCGATCAGGCGTCGGCAGCGCGAAGACGCGCAAAGCCGCGGTCGATGTCCGCCTGCAGATCCTCGATATTTTCCAGCCCGACCGAAAAGCGCAGCGCGGGCCCCTCGGGCTTCCATGTGGTCGCGGTGCGGTAGGGCGCGCAGTCGAAGGGGACGACGAGGCTTTCGAAACCGCCCCACGAATAGCCCAGTCCGAACAATTGCAATTCGTCGAGCATGGCGGCGACCGCCTTGCGCGAGGCGGGCTTCAAGATGACGGAGAACAGTCCGGAGGAGCCGAGGAAGTCGCGCTTCCAGATCGCATGGCCGGGGTCGTCGGGCAGGGCAGGGTGCAGCACGCGCGAAACCTCCGGCCGCGCGGCGAGCCATCTGGCGAGCGCGAGGCCCTGGCGCTCGGCCTCGCGCAGCCGCAATTCCATCGTGCGCAGGCCGCGCAGGGCGAGAAAGACGTCTTCCGGCCCGGCGCAATTGGCCATCGTGTCGTAGGTCTCGCGCAGCCGCGGAAACCACGCCTCGTTCGCGGACACGAGGCCGAGCAGCAGATCGGAATGGCCGGACAGATATTTCGTGCCCGCTTCGATCGCGAGATCGACGCCGCGTTCGTGCGGCGGGAAGAACAGGGGCGTCGCCCATGTGTTGTCCATGATCACGCAGGCGCCCTTGTCGTGCGCGACCGCGGCGATCGCGGGAATGTCCTGCATCTCGAAGCTCTGCGAGCCCGGCGCCTCGACCACGACGGCGATCGTGTTGTCGCGCATCAGCGCCGCTATGCCTTTGCCGATCAGCGGATCGAAATAGGTCGTCTCGACGCCGAGCTTCGCCAGCATGGAATCGCAGAAGACGCGCGTCGGCCGGTAGGCGCTGTCGGTGACGAGCACATGGCCGCCGGCGCGCGCCACGGTGAAGAGGGCGAGCGCGATGGCCGACAGGCCGGAGGGCGCCAGAACCGTCCCGGCCGCGCCGGCCAGTTCCGACCAGGCCTCTTCCAGCGAATCCGTCGTCGGCGTGCCCTTCGTGCCGTAGACGTAGCGCTGGCGGCGCGCGTAAAGCTCCTCGACATTGGGATAGAGCACGGTCGAGCCGCGGTAGATCGGCGTGTTGACGAACCCGTGGTTCTCGAACGGCGCGCGCCCGGCGTGCACAAGCCTTGTGCGGCTGCCCATTTTGCTGCGTCCGTCCCTGGTCGATTTGGTCATGGAATGCTCCCGGCTGCACCGTTCGTAGCGCTCCGCAAGCCATGCGTCGAGGCGGGAGGCGCGGCTTGACCCCGGCGAGCGAAATGCTTGTTATTGACCGCGTGGGCGGGCCTTCTCGTCCGCCCGACGAAATCTCGAACCGACGGACGCCCCATGACCCGCTTTTCCGCTCCGCTGCTTGCGCTCGCCCCCCTCGCGCTTTCGGCCTCCGTCGCCTTCGCCGGCCCGACCCTCGACGCCGTGAAGAAACGTGGCGAGCTGGTCTGCGGCTCCAACCCCGGCATCGCCGGCTTCGGCCTGCCCGACGACAAGGGCCAGTGGAAGGGATTCGACATCGAATTCTGCCGCGCGATCGCCGCGACGATTTTCAACGATCCGAACAAGGTGCGCTTCACGCCGCTCAGCGCCAAGGACCGTTTCACCGCGCTGCAATCCGGCGAGATCGACGTCCTCTCGCGTAACACGACCTGGACGCAGTCGCGCGAGGTCGGCCAGGGCTTCGAATTCGGCCCCGTCACCTATTACGACGGCCAGGGCTTCATGGTCCGCAAGAAGCTGAACGTGAATTCCGCGCTGGAATTGTCCGGCGCCTCTGTCTGCGTGCAGCAGGGCACGACGACCGAACTGAACCTCGCCGACTTCTTCCGCACCCACAACATGAAATACGAGTCCGTGGTCTTCGCCACCGCCGACGAAGGCCTGAAAGCCTATGACACCGGCCGCTGCGACAGCTTCACCACCGACATGTCGCAGCTCTACGGCGAGCGCACCAAGCTCGGCAATCCGGAAGACCACATCATCCTGCCCGAGGTGATTTCGAAGGAGCCGCTCGGCCCCGTCGTCCGCCAGGGCGACGACCAATGGTTCAACCTCGTCAAGTGGACCCATTACGCGATGCTGATCGCCGAGGAGCTCAACGTCACCCAGGCGAATGTCGACGAGAAGCTCAAGGACCCCAATCCCGAGATCAAGCGCCTGCTCGGCGTCGAAGGCGATTTCGGCGCGGGCCTCGGCCTCGGCAAGGACTGGGCCTATCGCATCGTCAAGAACGTCGGCAATTACGGCGAGGTATTCGAGCGCAACGTGGGCGCCAATTCCAAGCTGAAGATCCAGCGCGGCCTCAACGCGCTGTGGACCAACAAGGGCCTGCAATACGCGCCGCCGATCCGCTGATCGCCAGCGGCGCGCGCCCATGAGCGTGACCAGCGCGACGACGTCGAGCCAGGCCCCCAGGCCGAAGATCTGGAACGATCCGTTCTGGCGCGGCCTGATCTTTCAGGGCGCGCTGCTCGTCGTCGTGCTGTTCCTGTTCGTCGGCGCCGTGCTCAACGCCCGCACCAATATGCAGGCGCGCGGCATTCCGACCGATTTCGCCTTCTGGGACCGCCCGGCGTCCTTCGACATCAACCAGACGCTCATTCCCTATTCGGCGACCTCGCCGAACAGCCGGGTGTTCTGGGTCGGCCTGCTCAACACGCTGCTCGTCGCCGGCCTCGGCGTCGTCCTGTCCACGATCATCGGCTTCGCCGTCGGCGCCGCGCGCCTGTCGACGAGCTGGCTGGTCGCCAGGCTCGCGACCATCTATGTCGAGGCGATCCGCAACGTGCCGCTGCTGCTCCAGATCATCTTCTGGTACAACGTCGTGCTCGGAAACCTGCCGAACCCCCGGCAGGCCGCGCCGTTCCTCGATATCGCCTTCCTGTCCAACCGCGGCCTGTTCGTGCCGGCGCCGGTGTTCAAGCCCGGCGCGAGCGCCGTCTGGATCGCGCTCGCCGTCGGAATCGCCGGGGCGTTCGCCTTTCGGGTCTGGGCGGCCAGGCGGCAGCGTGAGACCGGCCAACAGGCGCCAGTGGGCTGGGTCTCGGTCGTGCTGGCGCTCGGCCTGCCGCTCCTGGCCTTCTTTTTCGCCGGCCGGCCGATCGGCATCGAGTTCCCGCAGCTCAAGGGGTTCAATTTCGTCGGCGGCCAGCGGCTGACGCCCGAATTCGTCGCGCTGCTGCTGGCGCTCACCCTCTACACGGCGGCCTTCATCGCCGAGATCGTCCGCTCCGGCATTCTCGCCGTGCCGAAGGGCCAGAGCGAGGCCGCGGCCGCGCTCGGTCTGCGCGCCGCGCCGACGCGAAAGCTCGTCGTCATGCCGCAGGCGATGCGCGTCATCATCCCACCGCTCATCAACCAATATCTGAACCTCACCAAGAATTCGACGCTCGCTGTCGCCATCGGCTATCCCGACCTCTTCAACGTCTTCTCGGGCACGGTGCTCAACAATACCGGGGCGGCGGTCCAGATCGTCTTCATGACCATGGCGGTCTATCTGATCGTCAGCCTGATCACGTCGGCGGTCATGAACGCCTACAATACGCGCATGTCGCTGAGGGAGCGCTGAC
>DAIRCS010000092.1:0-13871 GCA_036796555.1 Rhodoblastus sp.
GCGATCATGACGCATGGCGGCATGGGCTACGCCAAGGAATTCCATGTCGAGCGGCAGTTCCGGGAGGTTTCGCTGGTGCGCCTCGCCCCGGTGACGGAGCAGCTCATCCTGTCGTTCATCGCAGAGAAAGTTCTCGACCTTCCCAAAAGTTATTGAGGTCTGAAATGAGCTCCATGGATGGAAAAGTTGCGCTCGTGACCGGCGCTGGACGCGGCGTCGGACGCGGCATAGCGCTGGAAATGGCGAAGGCGGGCGCAGCCGTCGTCGTCAACGACCTTGGCGTGTCTCTTTCCGGGGATGGCGCCGACGCCTCGCCCGCCGACGAGGTCGTAGCCGAGATCGAGAAGGCCGGCGGCCGCGCCATCGCAAACTCGGAAAGCGTCGCGAGCTGGGACGGCGCGCAAGCAATGGTGGAGACCGCGATCAGGGCCTTCGGCCGTATCGACACCGTCGTGAACAACGCCGGAAATCTTCACGACGCCCTCTTTCACAAGATAACGGAAGAGGAATTCGACGCCGTCATCGCCGTCCATCTCAAAGGAACGTTCAATGTGTCGCGGGCGGCCGCGCATCACTTCAAGCAGCAGGCCTCCGGCGCATACGTGCACATGACCTCGACCTCCGGCCTTGTCGGCAATTTTGGCCAGGCGAATTACGCCGCCGCCAAGCTCGGCGTCGTGGCGCTGTCGAAGTCGATCGCGCTGGACATGCAGCGGTTCAATGTGCGCTCGAACGCGGTTGCCCCGTTTGCCTGGACCCGAATGGTCGGCTCCATTCCAGCCAACACGCCGGAGCAAGCCAAGCGCATCGAGGGCCTCAAGAAGCTGGTTCCGGAGAAGATCGCGTCCTTCGTGGTGGCGCTGGCGAGCGACGCCGGCGTGGAAATCACCGGCCAGATTTTCGGCGTGCGCAACAACGAGATCTACCTGTTCTCGCAGCCGCGCCCGATCCGCACGGCCCACACGTCGGACGGCTGGACGCCGGAGACCGTTGCGGAGCGTGTTTTCCCGATGTTCAGGAACGATTTCTATCCCCTGCACCGTTCAGGCGATGTTTTCACCTGGGATCCGGTCTGAACGGCGTCCATCAACGCTGTGCAGAACGAGAAGCAATGCGTGGAGCATCGATATGACTGGAAACCCTGTCATTGCGCAACGTCTGAAGAATGACCTGCGTCTGCCTGTAATGGCGGCTCCCATGTACATCGCCTCGACGCCAGCACTGGCGATTGCGCAGTGCAGGGCTGGAATTATCGGATCCATCCCTGCGCTCAATGCGCGCACGCCTGAGCAGCTCGAGGCGTATCTCACGGAGATCGAGACCGGGCTGGCCGGTTGCGCCACGCCCTACGCCGTCAATATCGTCGCGCATCGCACCAACGACCGTTTGCAATCCGACGTCGAGATCGCGCTGCGTCACCGCGTTCCCATCGTCGTCCTTGCCCTGGCGGCGCGCGCGGACATCATCGAGGCCGTTCACGCTTACGGCGGCCTTGTGTTCAACGACGTTGTCAACAATCGACAGGCGCGCAAATGCGCGGAGCTTGGCGTCGATGGGATTGTCGCTGTCGCCGCCGGCGCTGGCGGACACACCGGCTCGGTCTCGCCCTTCGCGCTGGTCGCGGAAATCCGCGAATGGTGGCAGGGGCCGCTGGCGCTCGCCGGCAGCATCGCCAGCGGCCGCGCCGTTCTTGCGGCCGAAACGCTCGGCGCCGACTTCGCCTATATCGGCTCGCCGTTTCTGGCGGCCGTCGAGGCGAACACGCAGCCCGAGTTCAAGCAGATGATCGTGGACAGCGATTCCAGCGACATCGTGCTGACGAATTGCTTCACCGGCGCGACCGCCGCCTTTCTCAAGCCGTCGCTGATCGCCAATGGCCTCGACCCGAACAAGCTTGTGCGGCCGGAAGGCGCCGGTGTGAATATTGCGGGCGGCGGTTCGTCTTCGAAGGCATGGCGCGACATATGGAGCGCGGGCCAGGGAATTGGCGCAGTCAAGCGGGCGATGCGGGCGCAAGACTTCGTCGAACAGATTGCGACGGAATATGCGCAGGCTCGCTCCGCAATGGCGCGCCCGCCATCCGGCCTGTGAGATTTTCAGTCCGGTTTGACTGTTTTCGTTTGCCAGGGCCGTTCCCAATGTATTAAACTAGTGTACGATCTGGTTCCTGAACCGCGCCCGGCCTGATGAGGCCAACGGGCAAAAAGCGCGGCGGAGGGGAGGACTGATGATCTCGTTTGCTCCAACCGAGGAGCAGAGGCTCGTCTGCGACATCGCCGCGGAGTTCGCGGCGAAGACGCTTGCGCCCGCTGCCCGCGCCGCCGATGAAGGCCAGCGGTTTTCCGGCGACGTGCTCGATCGCGCCTGGGCGCTGGGGCTTATCTCCAATCTCGCTGCAGACGAGGATGCGCTCAAGTCGCAACCTGCCCTCCTGAATGTGCAGGCGCTCGAGCAATTGGCGCATGGCGACGCCGCCGTCGCCATGGCGCTCGCCGGTCCGCTGGGTTTCGTCAAGGCAATCGCCGAGAAAGGGTCGGACCGTCAGAAAGAGCTGCTTCAGCGCTTTGCCGGCGACATATTCTGCGCCGCAGCCGTCGCGCATAGCGACGTGCGTGGCGGCCCAGAGGCCGTCGCACAGAAGACCTCCGACGGATACGAACTTTCCGCTTGCAAGTCGCTCGTTCCTTTCGCCGCGCGTTGCGATAATTTCCTTGTGACCGCGCTCTGCGACAGCGCTCCGGAAGCTTTCATCGTTTCGCGCGGTATGCCCGGCGTCTCCGTCGACCCGCCTTGCCCGACGCTGGGACTGCGCGCCCTCGAAATGGCGGATGTTCGCTTCGACAGGGTTCTCCTTCCACGTCATGCGCGCCTTGGGGAGGACAATGGCAGCGATGTGTCGCGCATCGTCGATGGCGCACGCACGGCGCTCAGCGCAATTCTGACCGGTCTGAGCAGCGCGGTCTTCACATACGCCCTGCCCTACACGCAGGAGCGCGTGGTCCACGGCGAGCCGATAGCGCGCAAGCAGTCCGTCGCGTTCAAGCTCGCCGACATGCATCTGGAAATCGAGGCCATGCGCTGGATGACATGGAAGGCGGCCGACGAACTGGACAAGGGTCGGTCGGCGCGAAAGTCGGCGTCGCTCGCGCGTCGCTATTGCGCGTCGCGCGCCATGACGATCGCCGACGAAGGCGTGCAGATTTTCGGCGGACACGGCTTCGTCCGGGATATGCCCCTTGAAATGTGGTTCCGCAATGCGCGCGCGCTCTCGGTTCTCGACGGGCTCGTCGGCGCATGATCGATCTCGACCTCACGCCGAAAGACAAGGAACTGATCGCCGAAGCGCGCGCCCAGGCGCTGCTGGCGCGCAGGCATGCGCGCGACTTCGAATATGCCGAGGACAGCTTTCTGCCGCATGAGTTTCCCGAAGCGGCGGGGCGCCCGAACGTCCGCGAGCTCGCAGCCTGTCATGTCGAGAAAACGAGCGGCGCCAAGATCATCCATGCGCTGCTCTATCTCGAGGAATGGTACGGCGGCGTCCCGTTGCGCGAGCACCCCTATTCGCTCGGAAATACGGTGCTGCGCATAGCCGGCGCGCCCGAGCAGGAGGCGCGCTGGAAAGACAAGATTCTGGCGATCGCCATGACGGAGCCTGGAGGCGGATCTGACCCTGCGTCGACACGCACGACCGCCGTTTACGATCCGGCGACGGACGAATGGGTGCTGAACGGCGACAAGATCTTCATCACCTACGCCGGCGCGTGCGACGCGGCGATCGTGCTCGCGCGGGCCGTCCATCCCGATCGCAAGCCGGGCCTGTCAACCTTTCTGGTCGAGCGCGGAACGCCGGGATTTGCGATCTCGTCGCAATTCCGCAAGCTGGGTATCCGCCATGAGGACACGGCCGCGCTTTCCTTCGTTGACTGCCGCTTGCCCGCCTTCAATCACATCGCAGGCGATCTGAAGAAGACATTGCAATCCTTCAGCGAGTCGCGCCCCGTGGTCGCCTGCTACGCTCTGGGCGTCTCGCGCGCGGCGCTCGATCTTGCCTGGGAGACGCTCGGGCCCGAAGGCGTCGCGCCGGACTACGACGCCGACTCGCGGAAGCTTTCGGCCGCAGCCTCCCGGCTCATGGACCTCGAAGCCGAGTGGGAGGCGACTTATCTCACGGTCCTTCGCGCGAAATGGGTCGAGCAGAACGACGGTCCCGGCAAGATCGAGGCTTCGATGGCCAAGGCGCTTGGCGGGAGGCTTGCTCGTCGCGTCACGCAGGCCGTTGTCGAACTCATCGGCCCATCGGCGCTTCGTGAGGACATGCTCGCGGAAAAGTGGTTCCGCGATGGACGGATCTTCGACATCTACGAGGGCACTGGCGAAATCCAGCGTCTCCTCATTGCGCGGCATCTGCTTGGCTATTCGCCGAAGGAATTGAACTGAGCCGAAGTCCGGCTCTTCGAATAGCCTCCGTCGAAGAGCGGCGGCGCACATGGGAGGGATGACAATGCGAATGCCCAATCTGTCGGCGGCCTCAGTCGCCGCGCTGCTGATCCTCAACGCGCCGGCCTTCGCCCAAAAGACCTACAGCCAGGGCGTCAGCGACACCGAGATCAAGATCGGCCAGACCGTGCCGCTGAGCGGTCCCGCGTCCGCGTTCGGCGCCTATGGCCGCACCTATCAGGGCTATTTCCAGATGCTCAACGAGCAGGGCGGCGTCAACAAGCGCAAGGTCAATCTGCTGCTGGTCGACAATGCCTACAGCCCGCCGAAAGCGGTCGAGCAGATCCGCAAGCTGGTCGAGGACGACGGCATCTTCATCGAGGTCGGCACGGTCGGCACGGTGCCGAATGTCGCCACGCAAAAATACATGAACGACAAGAAGGTGCCGCAGCTCTTCATCTCCGCGGGCGGCCGGCGATTCAACGATCCCAAGGGATTTCCGCTGACCATTCCCTTCTATCCGAATTTCGAGATGGAAGGCGCGATCGCCGCGAAATACGTGCTGAAGACCAACCCCAACGCCAGGATCGGCGTGCTCTATCAGAACGACGATTTCGGCAAGGACTATGTGCGGGGCTTCAAGTCCGCGCTCGGCGCGAAGGCGTCGATGATCGTCGCGGAAACGCCGTATGAACTCGCCGATCCCACGATCGACTCGCAAATCCTCAAGCTGAAGTCGGCGGGCGCGGATACGCTGGTCGAGCAATCGACGCCGAAATTCGCGGCGCAGGCCATTCGAAAGGTCGCCGAAATCGGTTGGGCGCCGCTGCACATCGTCGGCAGCGCTGCGAGCTCGATCGATGGCGTGCTGAAGCCCGCCGGCCTTGACGCATCGAAGGGCCTCGTCACCACGGCCTTCCTGAAACAGCCGACCGATCCGACCTGGGCGAACGATCCCGATGTGAAGGCCTTTGGCGAGTTCATGGCGAAATACGGCGGCGGCGATCCGATCACCAATTACTTCTCGCTGTCCGGTTACGTGAATGCGGAAGCCGTCGCGCTCGTGCTCAGGAATTGCGGCGATAATCTTACGCGCGAAAACGTGATCAGGCAGGCGACTTCCCTGAAGGGCGCCCGCATTCCGATGTTGCTGCCGGGCATAACGCTCAATACATCGGCCGACGACTACAACGCCTTCAAGGCGCTTCGCATCCAGAAATTCGACGGAGCCAACTGGACGCTGGTCGGCGAGGCGATCTCCGCCGATTGAGCTGGCGCGGGCGGCCCCATAGGGCGCCGCCCGGTCTCATCCGAATGATACGACCGGGGGAGAGGGACGTGAGTCTGGCGTCTTCCCGCCCCACCCGGCCAGACGCTTCAGATTCCGGAGCGCAGGTCCTGCTCAGGAGCCCGTTTCAAGGGTCTGCCTGCGGCGCAAAATTCAGGATCAGGTCGCGCAGTTCCGTTTCGTCGACCAGCGCGGCGGCGTCCTCGAGAGCGAACCAGCTTGTCGCGCGCTGCTCCCGCTCGGGCCAGTTGCGCCGCTGCTTTTCGACCGCCATCGGAAAGACCTCGACCGCGCAGGTCATGGCCGCGCCGTTCCTCATGCGCTTGATGTAGTGGTAGGAGCCGATCGGCTCCCTGGACACCTTGCCGGTCAGTCCCGCTTCCTCGTGCGCCTCTCGCGCCGCCACGGAATGCGGCTTGAGGCCTTTGATCGGCCAGCCCTTGGGCAGCACCCAGCGGCGCGTCTCGCGCGACGTCACCAGCATCACCTGCAGGCCGTCCTGCCTGCGGAACGGCAGGGCCGCGAATTGCTGGCGCGCGGCGGCGGCGCCCGCCGCGGCCTCGCGATTCATGCGCTTGCGTCGTCCCGCCAATGCGCCCGCCTCCCCAGTCCTTGCGGGAATCACCGCGCGCCGGCTGCGACAAGGCTTCCGGACGCGACAACTCGAACGGGGTGATTCGTCGGCCATTGTGAATCGAGCCGTCGATTTCGCAAAGAAAATGATGGCGGCGCGCCGTCGATCAACCCCAAACCGCGCGAATCGGGCAAAATCCGTCGGCTTCCGGACCGCATGGCGAACCGGCGAAAAACCGGCCGCAGCTCGTGCGCAGCGTGGTCTATGCGGCGTGGGGCAGTTCCGGCCGTTCGAAGCTCAGGCGCACGACGCCGTCGTGGCTCGAATCTTCGACGGGCACGTGCCAGAACGCGCCCGCGAGTTCGGGGAAGACCGCGAGCGGCGCCTGGATTTCGGCGAGCGGCGCGCCGCGCCGGTTGCCGAGCACGAGGGCGCGCTCGAACAGCCGCAGCAATTCGCGCGCATCGCCCGGCGCTTGCGCGAGCGTCAGGGTCGTGCGCCCGAAACTGGGGATCGCGGCTTCCAGCAGCGTGTCGACTTCGGCAAGCGTCATGGGGGTCTCCCGAACCATGACGGAACTATGACGCAAGGGCGCTGCGAAGACTTTGCGCCAACCCCTCGAATTGTCGCTATTCACACGAAAAACGGGCGCTGCGACAGCAGGCCGCGCCGGCGTCCGGCGCGGCGGCGTTGCGAGGCGGCCGCCTCAGTAGCTCGGGCGGCCGCTCGGTCCGCGATAGGCTGCGGCCGGCAGGCTCGGATCGAGGCCAGCGGTCGTCGGCGCGGCGGAAGCCACCGGCGCCGGCGTTCCATAGACGACCGGCGCGCTCGCCGGCATGCCCGCGACGGGCGCGAGATAGCGGGGTCCGCCGGCATAGGCGGGTTGCGTCTGCATCTGCTGCTGTTCCGCAGGGGCTTGCCGACGCGCGACGACGACGCCCTCCTCGCCCTCCTGCGCGGCCGGCGCCGGCTTGCGGCGGGCGACGCGCGCAGCGCGCCTGGGCTTGGGCGTTTCGTCCGCGGCGACCTGCGTCTGCTTCTGCGGCGTCAGGGCGCTTTCGAGGCTGCCGGGCGGCGCCGCGCTCGCCATGACCGCCGAACCGCGCGAATCCGTCTCGCGCACCGGCATGGTCGCTTCGATGCGGCGCGCGGGATTGAGCGCATTGTCGACGATCGCGGGCGAGGCCAGCGTCAGACCTTCGACGGTGGCGGCGAGATCGTCGACGGTCGCGTCCTTGCGGCACATGTGCACGCGGATGGACGCCGGCGTCGCGCCGGCCGCCGGCGCAGAACCGCCGAAGCGCTTGCCGAGGATCGTGAAACCCGAATCCGCATTCGCGCCGCCGCGGCGGATGTCGTCCACCCACTGCCAGGCGAAGATGCAGCGCGCGCCGTTGCCCGCGCGCCCGATCGCCAGGCCGAAGACGCCGGCCGAATTCTGGCGCGGCTGGGTCACGATGCGCATCGGCACCTTGGGATAGCGCGCGAGGATCTCGCGCTTCATGCCCGCTTCCGAAGGCGGGCCGATATTGAGCATGCCGGCGCCGCCGTTGGACGCTGCGGTCTGCACATAGATCTCGAGATGGTTCTCGCCGAGCCCCGCGACCTCGCCGGCCAGGATCGCCTGCTGGCTGACGCCGTTGGGATAGGATTTCTCACGAACCTTCGTCACCAGGCCGCCGGGTTGGGGCATCTGCGCCAGCATCATCGAGGCGTCGGCGCCGGCGACCGGCGTCGTTTCGGGCGAGATCGTGTCGACGCGCGAGACATAGGCGGTCTTCGGCGCATCCGAGGCGCAGCCCGCGAGCACGGCGAAAACGGGGAGGAGAAGGACTGGAATACGCATCTTACTTGCCCCCTTGCAGGGATTGGCCCGGCGCAGCCTTGCCGAGCGTCGCGAACGCGTTGCGCGCCTCGTCCTTGCGGTTGAGATGCAACAGCGACCATCCGCGCATCATGCGCAGCTCCGTCGTCTCGGGCGCCATGGCTGCGCGCCGTTCGAGAGCGTCGAGAGCCGCCGCATAATTCTTCTCGTTGAAATATTGCGCCGCGCGTTGCGCCAGCGTGCCGGCGTCGGCGGCTTCAGGCAGTTGCGGCGCATAGGTCGCGCGCTGCAGCGGCGCCGGCGCGTCCGCCGAAGAACCCGGCGCCGGCGCGGGCGCATACACGGCCGGCGTCGTCGGCGGCTGCGGCATGACGACAGCGGCGGGCGTCGGCTGCGGCGTCGTCGGCTGCACGCCGATTGCGCCGCCCACGACGCGCACGCCGGTGTCGAGCGCAGCGCCAGACGCCGGGGCTGCCGGGGCCGGCGAAGCCGTCCCGACGGAATTCGGGGCGACCGACGGCGCTCCGACCGAGTTCGGCGCAGTCGCCGCCGCAGGAGCGCTGGCGGACGGACCCGCGCCGCCGGCCTCGGCGGCGGTCTTCGGTCGGTCCTTCTCCGGCAGTTCGGTCGCCCACAGCGTGCCCGCCGGCGCGATCTGCGCGGCGTAGGTCGGCGTGGTCGGACCGTTGACGCCGTTCCAGCCTGGCAGCAGCGAGAAGCCATAGCGTTCGTAAGGCATGCGGCCGACGCCCGGCACGCGCGCGGCGACCAGCGGATAGGGACCGCGGAACGGTTCCGCCTGCAGCGCGACCTGCGCGGCGGCCTGCGCGAATTGCGCGGGGCTCTGCGGGTTCGCCGCGGCGGCCGCGGCGAAGCGCAGGGGGTTTTCCGGATCGACGGCGACAGGGAACAGCCTGCGGTCGATCTTCGGCAATTCGACGGCCTGCTGCTGATAGCCCATGCCGGCGGCATACTGGCCATTGACGCCGTAGCCCGCCGCCTGCGCGGCGGTCAGGTTCTGCAAGGGAACGCCCTGCGGCGGGGCGGCCGTATAGGGGGCCGGCGCCGTGTAGCCGCCGACCGCCTGCTGCCGCTGACGCAGCTGCGCGTTCGCGATCTCGTCGCAGGGCGTCGGCGGATGGTAGCGACCGTCGGGGAAGACGATCTCCAGCACCTTGCCGAACAGGCCGTCGTACCGGTTCATCAGGTCCCAGAATTCCCTCGTCTGCTTCGTTTTCTGCAGCGTCAGCGCATAGCCATAGACGGTCGCTTCCTTGGGGAACCAGGCGACGGCGCGCTGGAACCACTGGAGCGCCACGTCGTACTGGCACGAATTGTAGGCGTACCAGGCGAGCGCTTGCGCGCCTTCGCCCGAGGCCACGTCCATCGTCACCTTGGCGTAGCGGGCAAGCCGCTCCGGCTCGATGAAGGGCGGAAATTCGAGCGTGAGATCGCGTTCGAGAATGTCGATGAACAGGATGAGGTTGTTCACCAGCGGCTCGCGCCAGGCGTAGGCCACCTCTTCCGTTTCGCGGCGCATGTCGAGCTCGCGCAGCGAATGGGCGAGACCATGCGCGATCATCGCGTCGCCGCCGCGCTCCAGCGCGATCTTGAACCAGTCGAGCGCATCGCGGAACGACTTGGTCTTGTAGTAATACCACGCTACCAGGCCCGACTGGTTCGGGTCCTTGTCCTCGCGCGCATAGGCCTTGAAGACATCGAGTTCGTTCTCGGGGATATTCTCCGAGCGCTCGTCGTGCAGATAGGCGCTGATGCGCGCGCGCACGATGTCGACCATGATCGGTGCGAATTCGCTGCGGCCCTGCGCGTCGTAGCGGCCGGCGGCGATCAGCTTTTCGACGTCCGCCATGCGCAGGTTCGCCATCGCCTTCTGGATGGTGGCGAGGCGCGACGGCTGGTCGGCGCCGGACTTCAGGATCGACAGATAGACGGAGACCGCGTCGTTCGTCTGCTTGGTCTTGGCGAAGGCTTCCGCGATCGTCCAGAGCATTTCGACGTCGGCATCATCAGCGTTGTAATTGTCCGCCTTCACATAGTCGACGAGGTCCTGCCACTTGCCCTTCTTCCAGAAATCCATGATGCGGATGCGCAATTCCTTGCGCCGCATCTTGGTGGCGAGATCCTTCGAGGGCTGCCAGGTCGGCTCTTCCTTCTTGCGCGCATTGATGGCGGCGCGCAATTCATCGATCCGGTCGGCGGCGAACAATTCCCAATAGGCGTCTTCGCTCGGGTCGCCCGGAGGCTCGCCGTTGAACAGGTCGATCGGCGGCGTCCAGCCGGGATAGAGGCGAACGAGGCGCTCGATCTCGGTGTTGACGCGGTCCATCTGGCCGAGTTGCGCATAGTAGCGCAGCGCGGATTCATCGGGCCCCTCGCCGTCGACGGCGAGCGGCTGGGCCCGCAACATGCGCGCATTCGGTTCGTCGGCCTTGGGGATGCTCGGCTGGGCCGGCGCTGGCGCAGGAGCCGCAGGCGCGGCCGTCGGCGCCGGCGCGCCTGCGACCGGCATGTCGATGATGAAGCCGCCGCCGCGCTGCTGCGCGCCGGCGGCCGTCGGGACCGACAGCGCGAGAGCGCCCGCGAACGCGAATGAGATCCGTGTCAGCGCAGGCATGAGGGGAACCTCATCTGCGCCGCCAGCACGGTCATGATGCGGAGCGTGGCGGGATAGTAGTTTTCGGGCGTCCGGGACGACCAGAGATCGCGGCCGAGCGCCTTGCCTTCCACGACGCATTGCGTGAGCGCGCCGATCGCGGCGTAGCCGCCCTCGGTAAGATTGCCGCCGCTGCGGCCGCCCGACAGATCGACGACCGCGAGGCCGCGATAGCGCGTCGCCCAGTTCAGGAACGGCTCGTAGTGCTCGCGCTCGCCGATGCCGGCCCAGGCGAGATAGAGCGGAATGCGGATTGCGTTATAGCCGAACTGCGCGGGAAAGCCGTCGGCCGGCCTGGCCTTGCCGTCCTTGAGCGAAATCCACTCGGCCGGCAGGCCGTCGGACCCGAAACGCGCCAGCTTCAATGCGTCGAGGCCGCTCTGCACGATGCCGCGCCAGTCGATCTCGGGGGCGACCAGCGGCAAGCGCGCAAAGGCCGGGAAGACCCAATAGGAGAGGTTGACGACGGGCCCGTCGGCGCGGTCTTCCGGCGCGAAGCCCGCGACGGCCGGCAGCAGCACGGCGCCGTTCCTGGTCTTGTAGATGACGAGCTTGCGGCCGATCTCGACGGCCACGCGACGCGCCGACACTTTCAACGCGACATCGCCCCAATATTCGGCGGCCTCCGTCAAGGCCCATGCCACGAGAATATCGCCGTCCGAGGCGTCGTTGATGTCGGCGACAGCAGGGCGGTGCGCGGGATCCCAGCGCCAGGCGAGCAATTGATCGTCGCGCACCATCAGGTTGGCGCGGGTCCAGCCCCACAGCTTGTCAAAGGCAGGCCGATCGTTGGCCGCGACCGCGAGAAGCATGGCGTAGCCCTGCCCCTCGCTGTGGCTGATGCGGCCGTTGCCCGTGTCGACGACGCGGCCGTTGTCAGTGATGAAATTCGTCTTGTATTGCTGCCACAGCTCCGGCGTCTTCAGCGCGCCGCCAAGAGACAGCGGCCGCGCGTCGAGCGCGAGAGGCGCCTTCTCCGGCGCCTTGTCGAGCGCCCTGGCGTTGGCGGCGTTCATCTGCGCCTGCACATTGGCGCCGAGCGGAATGACCGGCGCGAACGTCTGCGCGGCGGCGGGCGCGGCGAGCAGCGCAAGCGCGACGGCGATCGGCGACAGACGGCTCATGGCTGCCTCCGGCCGACGTTGCGGATGAAGACGCTCGTCGTCAGCGCGAGCAGCATCGCGATCAGCAGCGCCGCGGCGACGTAGATCTGGCTGTTGAGCGACAGCCAGCCGGCCGCGATCAGGCGCGAGTTCTCGATCGTCAGCGGCTGCGTCACGATCAGGCGTTGCGCGCGGGCGGGCGCGGTGACGACCGAGCCTTCGGACGCGTCGAGGATCGACATCCGGCCCGCGATCTGGCGCCAGACGCGCGGATCGACGAGGCACGGCACGGATTCGGCGAGATCGGCCGACGTCGGCGCCGTGACCAGCGTCCAGACATCGTCGATCGTGTCGCCGATCATGTTCTGCGCGACAATGAGCGACGCGCGCGCGGTGATGTCCGGCTCGGCCGGTCCCGAGACGATATTCGCGCCGAACCAGGAGACGACGCCGTCGACGCGCTGCGCGATCCATTCGCGCGTCGCGCCGTAGGCCTGCTGCGCCCAGGCGGAGAACGCATTCGTGCTGCGCACCTTGGCGTTCCATTCGTCGAACAGAGCGCCGGACGCCTGGCCGGTGATCTGCAGCGATCCGACCGGCAAGCGGTCGTAGCCGGCGCGGCGGTTCGGACCCACGAAGATCGACCGCGACTGCGAATCCCGGATGGTCGCGGTCGACACGTCATCGACGCGGCGGAAGGCCGAATTGATCGCGCGCTCGAATCCGCCCGGCGGCTTGGGCATGCGGCAGGCGGCCGGGAAGTTGCGCTCGAGCACGAGGCGATTGCGCGCGAGCGATTCATAGCGCGACAGCGCGTCGTCCTTCGGCGGCTTGGAAGCCGGATCGAACCGGCCCGACCAGGCTTTCTGCACGGCCTGCGGATCGATGCCCGCGGCGCGCAGCAGCGAGGGATCGAGCACGTTGGCGGCGCCGACGACGAGCACCGAGCCCGAGCCCTTCTGCGGCAGCGCGCCCATCAACTGGAAGTCGATCGGACGTCCCGCCATGATCGCCATATGCGCGGCGATGGTCGCGGCGGCGCCGATCGTCTCGCGATCCGGCGACGGCGCCACGATCTTCGGACGCATGCCGTCGGCGACGAAGGGGAAGGCGCCGGTCGTCGTCACCGCAAGGTCGGGCATGCGCGCGATGCGCGCGATGCGCGGCAACTCGATTTCGGTGGAATCGAGCAGCAGGAAGCGCTTCGCGCCGGAGATCGCGGCCAGCGGATCGCAGGCCGAATCGCTCGCCATCGGCACGAGCGCCTCGATCTCGACGCGATTGAGGCCCGGCCGCATGGCGCCGAGCGGCAGCGGGATCGGGTTCTTGGTGAAGACGTCGCCCGCCGCCTTTGACAGTTTGAGGCTGACGGCGTTGCGGCCGTTCACGCTGACGACGATATGCGCTTCGGTCGTGAGCCCCGGCGCGTAGCCGCCGGCCAAGTCGACGACCGCCTTGCCGTAGTCGGCCGGATAGAAGTCCGGCGGCAGGATGACGTTGAAGGCCGCGCGGAACAGGCGGCCGGAAAACTCCTCGCTCGCCACGCCGAGATCGCGCAGCTTCACGCGCTGGCCGCCCTCGATGTGCAGGCCGGGAAAGGCCGCTGCGGCGCGCAGGCCCGCCGGCGCGCCGATCGGCTTCTGGCTCGCGTCGAATTCGGCGAGCGCCTCGCTCACCTGCGCATCGGTCGCGCCGGTCACGACAATCGTCGTGCGCAGCCGCGGATTGGCGGGAATGATCAGGACGCGCGGGCCCGAGATCGGCCCGGCGGCGCGCAGATCGACGAGATTGGCGACGTCAGATGCGGGCCCGACCACGAGATTGACGCCATATTCGCCACCGGCGAGCGGCCCGATATCGACGACCGGCTGCTCGAAGCGGCCGTGCAGCGAGATGAGCTGCGCCGCGCGCATGATGCGCTCGACATTGGCGAGATTGGTGCGGCCGGGCACGACGGCGCGGATCGGCAG
>DAIRCS010000093.1:0-13846 GCA_036796555.1 Rhodoblastus sp.
CGCGCGAGCTGCGCGCCGAGGCAGGTGTGGATGCCGCCGCCGAACGACAGCGGCCGCACGTTCCTGCGCGTGATGTCGAGCGTCTCCGGGTTCTCGTAAGCTTCCGGATCGCGATTGCCTGCGCCGAGCAGGCAGATCACTTCGTCGCCGCGCTTGATCTGTTGCCCGCCGATCTCGACATCGACCGACGCCTTGCGGCTCGTGAGCTGCACGGATGAGTCGTAGCGCAGCAGTTCCTCGACCGCGCCCGAGGCGAGATCGGGATTGGCGATGAGCTTTTCCCATTGGTCGCGATTGCGATGGAGCGCGAGCAGGCCGTTGCCGATCAGGTTTGTCGTCGTCTCGTGGCCCGCCGCAAACAGCAGCGAGATATTGGCGTAGAGCTCGTCCTCGCTCAGCCGCCCGTCCTTCTCGTCCTGCGCCTGCAAGAGCGCGCTCGTCAGATCGTCGCCGGGCTCGCGGCGACGGCGCTCGAACAGTTTCGCGAAATAGGCGCGTCCGCCGAGAATGTTGGAATTGACCTGATCGAGCTCGGCGCGCGTCATCGGCGTCGGGTCGAGCGCGCGGCCGGATACGCGATAGCCGGTCAGGAACTGCGCGCGGTCTTCCTCGGGGATGCCGAGCATGTCGCAGATCACGATCACCGGCAGCTTGTGCGAGAAATCCTCGATCACGTCCATTTTTCCGCGTGGCGCGAGCGTGTCGAGGAGAGCGTTCACGACGCGCGCGATCTGCGGCCGCATTTCCTCCACGCGCCGCGCCGTGAAGGCCTTGGCGACGAGCCCGCGCAGGCGCGTATGGTCGGGCGGATCGCGCAGCAGCATGGAGCGGCCGAGCTGCTTGTAGACGGGCTCCTCGCGCAAGGCGCCGCGATCGCGCGGATCGGAAATCGCGCCGTCGAAATCGTGGACGAAGCGCTGGTCCTTGAGCAGCCGCGCGATGTCGTCGTAGCGCGTGAGCACCCACACGCCCATCGGCGATTTCCACACCGGCGCGTTTTCGCGCAACATGCGATAGGCGGGGTAGGGGTCCCGCACGAAAGCGGGGTCCATGAGATTGAAGGCGGGCGCATTCATGATGGTCCTCGTCGTGTTCAGCGGCCGGTCTGCACGTCGCCGAAGCGAACCCATTGCCTGCCGTCGAAGCGCATCATCTGCATCTGCTTGACTGGCATGTGATCGTGCGGTCCCGTCGAGACCTTGATGCCCGGCAGCAGCATCGGCAGCTCCATGTCCCTGATCGCCTGCGCCTGCTTCATGATGTTGGCGGTCGACAGATCGTCGCCGCAGGCGCGCAGCACGGCTTCCAGCACCATGGCGCTGTTGTAGCCGTTCACGAAATTCTGGTCGCGGTAGTCCTGCCCCGGCATGTATCTCTTCATGAATTCGAGAAAGCCCTTCAGCCCTGCATCGTCCTTCCAGGCCGGGTCCATCGGGTCCTTCACATAGGCCGACGACATGATGCCGACGCCTTTCTCGACGCCCGCCGGCTCCATCACGGAGGATATCCAGATCGCGACATTGGCGAGGAAGAATTGCGGCTTCCAGCCGAGTTCGTAGACGCGACGGATCATCTGCGCGGCGAATTTCGGCGTCACTGCGCCGATCAGCACATCGGCGCCGGTCGCCTTCAGTGTCGTGATCTGCGAGTCGATCGTGGGATCGGTGAATTCGTAGGGCGCGACCGTCACGCGCTTGTCGAAATCGGCGCCCAGCACGTCGCGCACGCCGGCGATATAGTCGCGGCCGAAATCGTCGTTCTGAGCAAGGATCGCGAATTTGGCTTCTCGGTTCTGCGCCAGCGCATGGCGCGCATAGATGCGCGCCTCATAGCGGAACGAGCCCTGGATGCCCATGATCGTCATCGGATAATTGGCGATGTCGTCGAACTTGGAGGCGCCGGAGCCGATGAAGAGCTGCGGGACGTTTTTCGACTGCAGGTATTTAGCGGTGGCCGTGTTGTGGGCCGTGCCGATGGTCGAGAAGATCAGCGCGACCTCGTCCTGTTCGACCAGCTTGCGCGTCTGCTCCACGGTCTTGGGCGGCACATAGCCGTCGTCGTAGGAAATCAGATTGACCTTGCGCCCGTTGATCCCGCCTTTTTCGTTCAGCATCTGGAAATAGGCGATTTCGGACTTGCCGAGCATCGAGAACGCCGACACCGGCCCGGAATAGGGCATGGTCTGGCCGAGCTTGATTTCGGTCTTCGTGACGCCACGCATCTCCTGAGCAGAGACGCCGCTGGCGGCGAGCGCCACGGCTCCCGCCATCGCGATGGTGCGAAAATTCATGGCTTCCTCCGGTTCGCCGGTCTGCTGCCGACGATTGCAATAGAGGTTGCCAGAATTCTGTTGGCCGCGCAGCAGGAGATTGCGCGCCCGCTCGTCAGACGCTTTCGACGCCGGCGATCTCGATGCCGAATCCCGACAGGCCGACATAGGTCATCGGCGTGGAGGTGCGCAGCATGATCGAGCGCACGCCGAGATCGCGCAGGATCTGCGCGCCGAGGCCGACGTCCAACCATTGCCGCGTGCGCTTGGCCTCGGAATCGTCCTCGTTCGCGCTCACCACATTGGCGGGCACGCCGGCCGTGCCGTCGCGCAGGTAGACGAGCACGCCGCGGCCCTCGCGCTTGAAGCGCTCGAGCGTGCGGCGCAGCGTGTCGGAAGCGCCGAAGGCGTCGCTGAGAATGTCGGCGCGGTGCAGGCGCGCCGGCACCTTCTTCCCGTCGCCGATCGAGCCATGGACGAGCGCGAAATGCTGCACGGGATCGAAGGGCGTGGTGTAGCAATAGAGCGTCATATCGCCGACGAAGGTCTTCACCGGCCGCACGGCCACGCGCTCGACCAGCTTTTCGCGCGACTGCCGGTAGGCGATGAGATCGGCGACGGAAATGCGCTTGAGATCGTGCTTCTGCGCGAAGGCGTCGATCTGCTTGCCGGCCATGACCGTGCCGTCGTCGTTGGCGAGTTCGCAGATCACGCCGACCGGCGGCAGGCCCGCAAGCCGGCAGAGATCGACGGCCGCTTCCGTATGGCCGGAGCGCATCAGCACGCCGCCTTCGCGCGCGATCAGCGGAAACACATGGCCCGGCCGCACGAAGTCAGCGGCGCCCATATTGCCGTTGGCGAGCGCGCGCACCGTGTTGGAGCGCTGTTCGGCGGAAATGCCGGTCGTCAGACCGTGCTTGACGTCCACCGAGACCGTGAAGGCCGTGCCGAGCGGCGCGTCGTTGGCGGCCACCATCGGCTGCAGGTGCAGCCGCCGCGCCTCGTCCAGCGGCAGTGGCGCGCAGACGATGCCGCAGCAATTGCGGATGATGAACGCCATTTTCTCCGGCGTGCAGAGCGAGGCCGCCATGATGAGGTCGCCTTCGTTCTCGCGGTCGTCGTCGTCGGTCACGATCACGATCTCGCCGCGCGCCATCGCCTCGATCGCCTGGGTGACGGCGGTCGAGACGTCGTGCGCCGGCGCGAGATCGGCGGCGTCGTTGGCCGCCATCGTCGGCGCCGGCGTTCCCAGATAGTCGCCGACGAGCTTGAGTTCGCGCACCTTCAGTTCGCGCTTGCCTTGCAGAAGGCGCGTCACCTGCGCGCGGTCGATGCCGAGCGCGTCCGCAAGTCCCGCTTGCGAGAGACCGGGCTTTTCCAGCCCCTTCCTGATCCATTCCAGGATGTTAGATTGAGCCTGCATGCGCGCCTCCGTGAGTCGATATATGAGATTTACGCAACACGCCGTCAAGCGCGTCGTTGCGATTTTCGCCACGACGCTCTTCGTGGGCCTGGCGCATTCCGCAAGCGCAGCGCCGCCGGCCTGCGTTCCCGCCAGGGTCGCGGACGCGGATTTCACGATCTGCGCCTTCGACCCGGCCAGCGCGGACATACGCGTGTTCTGGAAGGACGCCGACGGCGACGCCTACGGCGGGTTCGACCGCCTCGCGGAGGACGTCGCGTCGAAGGGCGGCAGGCTGGTCTTCGCCATGAACGCCGGCATGTACCAGCCCGACCTGACGCCGGTCGGCCTGCATGTCGAAAAGGGGGGCGAACTGCATCCGCTCAACCGCCGCACGGGCGGCGGCAATTTCGGCATGGCGCCGAACGGGGTCTTCTGGCTGCGCGGCCACGCGGCGGGCGTCACCGAGACGCGGAAATTCGCGGCGCAGAACGTTCGCCCGGACTACGCGACGCAATCCGGCCCGATGCTGGTCATCGGCGGCAGGATCCATCCGAAGATCCAGCCGGACGGGGTCTCCGAAAAGACCCGCAACGGCGTGGGCGTGTGCGAGGACGGTCTCGTGCGCTTCATCATCGCCGACACGCCCGTCACCTTCTACACGTTCGCGACCATCTTTCTGTCGCTCAAATGTCAGGACGCGTTGTTTCTCGACGGATCGATCTCGGCGCTCTACGCGCCCGATCTCAAGCGCAACGACGGCTGGAAATCGATCGGCCCGATCGTCGGCGTGGTGGAAGGCCTGAAGAAATAGGCGTTCAGGACGCGCGCACGCACACCAGGTGCGGCTGCTTGACCTCGTCCGTCCACACCTTGAACGACTTGAGGATGTGCGGGCCGAACGAATTGACCAGGGGAATGTCGGCGGCGTCGCGCCCCCGCGCCACGAGGATGCGCCCGATGCGCGGCATGTTGTGGCGCGCGTCGAACGTATGCCACCCGCCGTCCAGATAAACTTCGAACCAGGCGTTGAAATCCATCGGCGCGGGATCGGGCGGCACGCCGATGTCACCGAGATAGCCGTTGCAATAGCGCGCGGGAATATTCATGGCGCGGCAGAACGCGACCGCCAGATGCGTGAAGTCGCGGCACACGCCCTCGCGCTCCGTGAAGGCTTCGTAGGCGGTTCGCGTCGCGCGGGCGCGTCCGTAGTCGAAGGTCAGATGGCCGTTCACGAAATCGCAGATCGCCTGCACGCGCGCCCAGCCGGGCTCCGTTCGTCCGAACAGATCCCACGCTGTCTGGCTGAGAATGTCGGTCTCGACGTAGCGGCTGCCCTGGAGATAGACGAGCGTGTCGTCGGGCAGGTTGGCGACGGCGATTTCGCGGGCGTGCGTCCGCACGCGATCCGGCTTGCCCGAGCACTGGATGATTCCGCCCGCCCGGATGAGGGTGTCGCCCGCCGGCGCGACGAAGCGGCGGCACGCATTGCCGAACGCATCCCGATAGACCCGCGAGAACAGGAATGGATTGGCGGCGAAGGGCGTCTCCTCGACCACCAGCGAAACGAGCGAGGGATGCACGTCGAGCTGGCAGACCATGGCGGTCGGCGTCGGGCAATGGAGGCCGATCTCGTAACCGTAGGAGATTTTCATGTGCCGGGTCCGCCGCGCTGAGACGTTTTCGCCTCAACGCCAGCCCGACCGCGAGGTTCCCGGCCCGCGAACGGGCGATGCGCACAAAATGCAGGCGATCTGCCTGCGTTGCGCCGCCGGACGTCTCTATCCCACCTGGCCGCGATGGCGCAGGAACTGGTCCGCCAGCACGCAGGCGACCATGGCCTCGCCGACCGGCACGGCGCGAATGCCGACGCAGGGGTCGTGGCGGCCCTTGGTGAGAATGTCGGCCTCGTGGCCGGCCCGGTCGATCGTGCGGCGCGGCGTGAGGATCGACGACGTCGGCTTGACGGCGAAGCGCGCGACGATCGGCTGGCCCGTCGACAGGCCGCCGAGAATACCGCCGGCGTTGTTGGAGAGGAACAGCGGCTTGCCGTCGTTGCCCATGCGCATCTCGTCGGCGTTCTCTTCGCCGGTCAGTTCGGCCGACGCGAAGCCGGCGCCGATCTCGACGCCCTTCACCGCGTTGATCGTCATCAGCGCGCCGGCGATTTCGGAATCGAGCTTCGCGTAGATCGGCGCGCCCCAGCCGGCCGGAACATTCTCCGCGACGATCTCGATGACGGCGCCGATGGAGGAGCCGGCCTTGCGGACGCCGTCCAGATATTTCTCCCATTCCTGCGCCGCCACGGGATCGGGGCAGAAGAAGGGATTGCGCGAGACTTCGTCCCAGTCCCAGCGATTGCGGTCGATCCTGTGCGGCCCGATCTGCACCAGCGCGCCGCGGATCGTCACGCCCGCGACGACCTTGCGCGCGATGGCGCCGGCGGCGACGCGCGCGGCGGTCTCGCGCGCGGACGAACGTCCGCCGCCGCGATAGTCGCGAATGCCGTATTTCGCCTCATAGGTGAAATCGGCGTGGCCCGGCCGGAACTTGTCCTTGATGTCGGAATAATCCTTCGAGCGCTGGTCGACGTTCTCGATCATCAGCGCGATCGGCGTCCCGGTCGTGACCTGCCGGCCCGTCGCCTCGTCCGTGAACACGCCGGACAGGATTTTCACGGCGTCCGGCTCCTGCCGCTGCGTGGTGAAGCGCGACTGGCCCGGCCGGCGCTTGTCGAGAAAGCCCTGGATGTCGGCTTCCTCCAGCGGGATCATCGGCGGGCAGCCGTCGACCACGCAGCCGAGCGCCTTGCCGTGGCTCTCGCCGAAGGTGGTGACGCGGAACAGATGGCCGAAAGTGTTGTGCGACATGCGAGACCTTGCGTCGCCCCCTGCGCGACATGGTCCGCCTTGTGTCGCGCTTTGCCTGCCTCGTCAAATCCGCCGCTGGCGGCGCGGTCCGCGCGCGCTAGCTTGTCAGGGGAAACGGGAGACGTTCGTGCGCAATTTCATCCTCGCCGCGCTCGCCGCGATCGCTCTGCTGCCGGCCGCCGCTGAGGCCCGCGACGCGACGCCTGAGCCGCAACTTCTCGAAAACCTGAAGAAGATCAAACTGCCCGAGGGCTTTTCGATCAGCGTATACGCTTCGGGCTTGCCGGAGGCGCGCCAGATGGCCTGGGGCGACAAGGGCGTGCTGTTCGTGGGCTCGTTCGACGCCGGCGCCGTCTACGCCGTGACCGAACGCGACGGCCATCGCGCGGTGAAGACGATCCTGACCGGCTTGACCATGCCGACCGGCGTCGCCTTCCGCGACGGCGCGCTCTACGTCGCGGCCGTCAACCGCATCCTGCGCTACGACGGCGCCGAAGACCGGCTCGACGACATGCCTCGGCCGAAAGTGGTTTACGACGACCTGCCGTCGAGCCGCCATCACGGCTGGAAATATCTGAGCCTCGATCGCCAGGGCCGGCTGATCTTCGGCGTCGGCGCGCCCTGCAACATCTGCGATCTGCCTAAGGGAACGGCGGAAGTCCGGCGCCTCGACCTCGCGACCGGCAATGCCGAGACCATCGCGCGCGGCGTGCGCAACACGGTCGGCGGCGACATCGATCCGCGCTCCGACCGCTTCTGGTTCACGGAAAACGCCCGCGACCTGATGGGCGACGACATGCCCGCCGACAAGCTGAACATGATCGGCGCGGACGGCGCGGACTACGGCTTTCCCTTCTGCCACCAGGGCGATACGCCCGACCCGAAATTCGCCGCCGGACGCGCCTGCGGCGAATTCGTTCCGCCCGTTACGCTGCTCGGCGCCCATGTCGCTCCGCTCGGCATGAAATTCTACACCGGCGCGCAATTTCCGGTCGACTATCGCAATTCGATCTTCATCGCCGAACACGGCTCGTGGAACCGCAGCGTCTACAGCGGCGGCCGCATCGTGCGTATCGTGGCGACAGCGGACGGAAAATTCGAGAAGGAGGACGTCTTCGCCGCCGGCTTCCTGCAGGGCGCGCGCAGCTACATCGGCAGGCCCGTCGACGTGTTGCAGGACAAGGACGGCGCGCTGCTGGTCTCGGACGATTATGCGGGCGCGATCTATCGTATCCGCCACGGGCAGTAGCGCCGCGGGAATCGCCCGGGCGAACTGGCGCCGCCGACCGGGACCGCGAGAGCCAATCCCGCGCATTCGATGAGATGTGAACATCGTTTGCAAAGCGCGGGCGGCGGGATCATCATTCCCGGACAAACAAAAAAATCTGGAGGAAACGATCATGCGAAAGGCTTTGCTGGGTCTTTGCGCCGCTTTGGCCGTTTCGCTTTCGGCGGGCGCGTCGATGGCGGAAAACCTCAAGTCCTACGATTCCACCAAGAAGGATTTCTGGACCAATCCGCCGCCGGACTGGTTCCTCGGCGACGAAACGCAGGCGCAGAAGGGCCTCGCTCCGCCCAGCGGGCCGCCGACCGGTTATTCGGAAGCGCAGATTCAGGAAAACCTGAAGAAGATCAAAATGGCGCCGGGCTTCCACATCAGTCTGGTGGCGACCGTGCCCGAGGCGCGCCAGATGGCCTGGGGCGACAAGGGCACGTTGTTCGTCGGATCGTTCCTGACCGGCAATGTCCACGCCGTCGTCGACCAGGGCGGCAAGAAGGTGGCGAAACTCATCCTCAAGGGCCTGATGATGCCGACCGGCGTCGCCTTCAAGGACGGCGCGCTCTACGTGGTCGCCGTCAACAAGCTGCTGCGCTACGACAATGCGGAGGACCAGCTCGACAAGATGCCCGAGCCCAAGGTCGTCTATGACGACATGCCGCCCTATCCGGCGCATGGCTGGAAATATCTCGTCGCCGACAAGGACGGCTGGTTCTACGTGCCCTTCGGGCCGCCCTGCAACATCTGCATCCCGCCGGCCAGCGTCTCACAGATCCGGCGCATCAATCCGAAGACGGGCGAGGCGGAAGTCGTCGCGCTCGGCGTGCGCAACAGCGTCGGCGGCGACATCGACCCGCGCACCGGCCGCTACTGGTTCTCCGAAAACGCGCGCGACTGGCTCGGCGACGATTCCCCGAGCGACAAGCTCAACATGATCTCGCGGCTCGGCGAGCATTTCGGCTATCCGCATTGCCACCAGGGCGACATGCCCGATCCCAAATATGCGATGGGCCACAAGTGCTCGGAATTCACGCCGCCCGTCGCCAAGCTCGGCAATCACGTCGCCCCGCTCGGCATGAAATTCTATACGGGCGCGCAATTCCCGGCCGAGTACAAGAACAACATCTTCCTCGCCGAGCATGGCTCATGGAACCGCCACAAGTACAACGGCGGGCGCGTGGTGCGCGAGGTCGTGACGCCCGACGGCAAGCTGCAGAAGGAGGAAGTGATCGCCTCCGGCTTCATTCAGGGCGATCACGATTACATCGGCCGCCCGGCCGACATCATCCACGACAAGGATGGATCGCTGCTCGTGTCCGACGACTGGGCGGGCGCGATCTATCGCATCAGCTACAAGAAATAGGCGAGGCGGGCGACGGCCGGGCGCCGTCGCCCGGTCGTTGCGAAAACATGCGGTTTCTTTCACGCAAACGCTGCGCGGCTTTCGCCGCGCTCCTGGGCGCGGGCGGCGCGGCCTTCGCGGCCGAGCCCCCGGCCGCCTTCGCGCCCTGCGTGGTCTGCCACGGCGCCGATGCGCGGGGCGTCGCGCCCGGCGCGCCGACGCTTGCCGGCCAGACCGACAATTACGTGCAATGGCAACTCGTCTTCTTTCGGCTCGGCCGCCGCAAGAGCGAGGTCATGGAGCCGATCGCCGCAGGCCTCTCGGACGACGACATACGCGCGATCGGCGCCTATGTCGCCACGCTGCCGCCGCGGCCCGCGGCCAGGCCCGATTCCGGCGACCCGCTGTTCGCCCGCGGCAAGGAGGTCGCCGCGCGCAATCGCTGCGCGAACTGTCATGGCGACGGCTACGAGGGCAAAGGCGCGGCGGCCCGCCTGACCGGGCAGGCCGAGGATTATGCGCTCAAGGCGCTCGAGGACTTCAAGGCCTCGCGCCGCATCGGCGCGGGCGTCTCGTCCATGGCCGACGCGCTCTACGGCGTCGACGCCGCCGACCTGCCGGCGCTGGCCCGCTTCGTCACGCGCGCCCACGACTGAGGCTGCGCAGCGCAGGCCTAACCCCGCTTCAGGTCGGGATGCACTGTCTTGCCGAGAATGTGGCTGTCGTGCCCGATCACGTGTTCCGTCGTGCCGACGATCAGCGGATCGGGCGTGCGCACGATCGAATGATCCTTGTTCGGATAGGGCAGGGACGACAGGAAGTGCGACATGCAGTTCACGCGCGCGCGCTTCTTGTCGTCGGATTTCACGATCGTCCAGGGCGCGTCGGCCGTGTCCGTATAGAAGAACATGGCTTCCTTCGCTTCGGTGTAATCGTCCCACTTGTCGAGCGAGGCGCGGTCGATCGGCGAGAGCTTCCACTGCTTCAGCGGATCGTGCTCGCGCGATTCGAAGCGGCGCTTCTGCTCCTCGCGCGACACCGAGAACCAGTATTTGAACAGACGGATGCCCGAGCGCACGATCATGCGCTCGATCTCCGGGCACTGGCGCATGAACTCGAGATATTCGGAGGGCGTGCAGAAGCCCATCACGCGCTCGACGCCGGCGCGATTGTACCAGGAGCGGTCGAACAGGCAGAGCTCGCCGGCGGCGGGAAACTGCTGGATGTAGCGCTGGAAGAACCATTGCGTCTTCTCGCGCTCGGTCGGCTTCTGCAGCGCGACCACGCGCGCGGTGCGCGGGTTCATGTGCTCCATGTAGCGCTTGATCGTGCCGCCCTTGCCGGCGGCGTCGCGGCCCTCGAACAGGATGATGATCTTCTCGCCGGTCTCCTCGATCCAGCGCTGCGCTTTCAGAAGCTCCTGCTGGAGCGCGATCATGTGTTCTTCATAGGGCTTCACGCGCATGCGCTGCGCGTAGGGATATTCGCCGCTCTCGAACAGCTTGCGGATCAGGATCGGATCGTGCCGCATCGCGCCGACGCTCATGCGTTCCTTGTCCTCGTCATCCCCAGGCTTTTCGGCCTTGTCCTTCGGCTTGTGGCCCCGGTCCGCGCCGTCGCTTGCCGCGGCAGGAGCGGCGGCGTCGGGAATTTCTTTCGATACATCGTGCGTCATCCGTCAGCCTCCTGACATGAAATCGTCACAAAGACTGGCCGCCTGGCCGGCCGCGCGCCTTGATCGGCCTCAACGGTTTCGCAGAAAGTCGGCCGCCGCGACCTAAGCCGCTGCGGCGGTTTGCTTTTCCTGTATGCGCGGCTCGGCCGGCGCGCCGATCCACTCGGAATTGGCCGGAATGGATTCCCCCTTCATCACCAGCGTCAGCGGGCCGAGCTGGGCGAAATCGCCGACCTGCGTGTCGTAGAGCACGGTCGAGCCCGCGCCGACGGTCACGCCCGTGCCCAGGTGCACCTTGCCGACCTTCATCACGCGGTCTTCGTAGAGATGCGTCTGCAGCGCGCAGAGCGAGTTCAGCGCGCAATAATCGCCCACCGTCACGCAGTCGAATTCGGTGATGTCGGTCATGTCCATGTAGACGCCCTTGCCGAACTTGGCGCCGAACAGGCGCAGCGTCCACGGCAGGAAGGGCGTGCCGCGCAGATGGTCGAGGAAGACGCGACCGGCGAGACCCCAGTACATGACCGCGACCGCTTCCGTGCGCATCGCCCAGAACGACCACATCGGCTGCACCTGCGGCTGGTAGCGGCCCATGGTCGCCCATTTCACGCCGATCACGACGGCGGTCATGGCGACCGAGATGATCACGGACGACAGGATGAAATAGAAGATGAAGGTGCCGTAGTTGCGGTCGAGGATCGTCTGGCCGAACCATTGCACGGCCCAGGTGCCGAAGGTGATGTAGAGCATCGTCGGCAGCGAGATGTGCACGGCCTCGAAAACCGCGCGCATGAGCTTCTTCCACCATGGCGGCTCGTAGGTCCAGTTGGCGCCGCCGCCGTCGAATTTCTGCCGCACCGGCAGCTTGATCGGCGGCGAGCCGAACCAGGTGTCGCCTTCCGACATGAGTTCGTTGGCCGGCGGCTTGGACTTGATGCCGATCAGCGCGCCGGACGGGATGTTCGCGCCGGGCGGCACGACGCCATCGTTGCCGACGAACACGCGCGAGCCCGTCTTGACGCTGGCGAGCGTCATCCAGCCGCGGCGGATGTCCTCGTCGCCGAGCACGACTTCGTCGGCGATGAAGCATTTGTCGCCGATGTCGACGATGTCGTAGCGGCCGGACAGGTTCGTCGAGATTTCCGAATCCTTGCCGATGCCCGCGCCCATCAGGCGATACCAGGTGCGCATGTAGATGGTGGCGAACAGCGACGACAGCGTCTCCAGCGTCACTTCCGTCGTCAGCGCCACCGCCCATTTGCGGACGTAGAACCAGGAATGGACGGAATAGACGCCCTCCTTCACGCGCGGCAGGATCGCCCAGCGCACGAGCGCGATGAAGCCGACGGTGAGGATGACCAGCGCGAACGACGTCGGCCAGGCGAACAGCGGAATGGCGGCCAGGTAATAGGTGCGGTCGAGGATATCGAGCCAGGAATCCATCCGGTCGAACACCCAGAACGCCGGGAAGATCGGCAAGAGGCCGAGCGGCGGGATGATCAGCAGCAGCACCGTGTAGATGAAAGTGTGTAGCGCGCGCCGGCCGGGCGTGGCGGTCGCCTGCGGCGGCAGTTCGCTTTCGTCGACCATGCCGGTCTTGCGCGCGGGCGAGCCGTCCCAGATCTCGTGCGCGCCGATCTGCGTGCCGGCGGGCACGGACGTCAGGTCCTTGAGTTCCGCGCCCGCGCCGATCGTGCAGTCTTCCTCGATCACGCAGGACGTGCCGACATAGGCGTCGGCGCCGATATCGATGCGCCCGACGATCATCTCGTTGCCGACGATGCGCACGTTGGCGAGCTTCAGCTTCGTGCCGAGCGAGGCGCCGGCGCCGATGCTGACGAGGTCGATTGCGCCCGCGTCCACTTCGCTGATGATCGCGTCCTCGCCGATCTTCGCGCCCATGGCCGAAAGATAGAGGCGCATGATGGGCGAGGCCTGGAACCATTTGACGTGGCAGAGCGCGATCAGGTGCTGCGCCAGCCACCAGCGGAAATAATAGGTTCCCCAGAGGGGATAGCGGCCGGGCTTGGTGCGGCCGAGCAGCAGCCATTTGCCGCCGATCGAGATCAGGATCGTCGCCAGGTTGATGCAGAGATAGACGCCGAGCAGCGCGACGATTTCCGACAGCAGACTGGCGTCGGGATCGGTCAGCAGCATGTAGCTGACGAATACGCCGAGCCATTGCGCCGTCATCAGGCCGAGGATGAAGGGCAGGGCGATCGCCTGCGCGAGGCCGCACAGGAAGCGCCGCAGGAAGGGCGGCGGCTCGAACGAGAGATCGCGCGCCGGCCCTGCCGCTTCCGCCTTGCCGTCGAGATGGGCGGAAATCGCGCGCAGGCTGCGCAGGTTGTAGACGTCCTGCAGCGTGACCGAGGCGAGCCGCGGCGTCTCGCGCACGGCGGAGACGAAACGGGCGGCGAGCAGCGAATGGCCGCCGAGATCGGTGAAGAAATCCGCGTCGAAGGGCATGGCCTGCGGCGGCAGCGTGCGCTTGGCGGCCTCCAGCAGGGCGGCTTCCGTCTCGGTGCGCGGCTCTTCCTGCTCCTCGACCGGCGCGGCGGCTTTCAACTCGGCCTTCTTGAGGAGGTTGCGGTTGACCTTGCCCGAGGGCAGCTTCGGCAGCGTGTCGAGAATTTCGTAGCGGCCCGGCACCATGTAGGCCGGCAGGTCGGCGCGAAGCTCCGCGCGCATCTGCTTGGCGTCGAGGTCCGCGCCCTTGTGCGGCACGAGAAAGGCCACGAGCTCGTCGATGCCGTCGACGCCGCGCAGCACGACCGCCGCCTGCGACACGCCCGCG
The DNA here is from genome assembly GCA_036796555.1 of Rhodoblastus sp. Classification (GTDB taxonomy): domain Bacteria; phylum Pseudomonadota; class Alphaproteobacteria; order Rhizobiales; family Beijerinckiaceae; genus JAJXWB01. Next base: position 13,635 of record DAIRCS010000093.1, read on the forward strand.
AGACCGGCGAGCTTCGCCTCGATCTCGCCGAGCTCGACGCGAAAGCCGCGGATCTTCACCTGATCGTCGATGCGGCCGCGGAAATTGATGTTTCCGGCCTCGTCCATCACGACCGCGTCGCCGGAGCGGTAGAGGATCGGATCGTGCGCGGCTGAAGCGAAGGGATTGGCGACGAATTTCTCCGCCGTCAGCTCGTCGCGCTTCAGATAGCC
>DAIRCS010000094.1:0-13632 GCA_036796555.1 Rhodoblastus sp.
CGCCCTGCCCGCCCGAGGCCAAGCGCCAGATGATCGAATGGTGGGGGCCGATCATTCACGAATTCTACGGTTCGACGGAATCGAGCGCGGTGACGCTCGCCACGAGCGAAGACGCGATGAAGAAGCCCGGCACGGTCGGGCGTCCGGTCGAGGGCGCGGAAATCGTCATCGTCGGCGAGAACGGCGAAACGCTCGGCCCGAACCAGACCGGCGAAATCTACACCCGCATCCAGGGCATGCCGGATTTCACCTATTTCAACAAGCCCGAGAAGCGCGCCGAGATCGACCGCGACGGCCTCATCACGTCGGGCGACGTCGGCTATCTCGACGATGACGGCTACCTCTTCATCAACGACCGCAAGCGCGACATGGTAATTTCCGGCGGCGTCAACATCTATCCCGCCGAAATCGAGAGCGTCGCGCTGCACATGCCCGACATCAAGGATTGTGCGGTCTTCGGCATTCCCGACGCCGAATTCGGCGAATCGCTGATGGCGGTGGTCGAGCCGCAGCCCGGTCTCGATCTCAAGCCCGAGGACGTGCGCGCCTATCTCAAGCAGCATCTCGCTGACTACAAGGTGCCGCGCCACATCGAGATCGGCCACGATCTGCCGCGCGAGGATTCCGGCAAGATATTCAAGCGTCGCCTGCGCGATCCCTATTGGGCGCAGGCCGGCCGCACGATCTGAGGCTCAGGCCCGCGCGGCGAACTCGGCCGCGCGCTCGCCGGACCGGATCGCGCCTTCGATGGTCGCCGGCAGGCCGGTCTGCGTCCAGTCGCCCGCGAGAAACAAGTTGCGCCAGCGCGTCCCCGCTTGCGGGCGCAATGCGTCCTGCGCCGGCGTCGCGGCGAATGTCGCGCGCTTTTCCTTGACGATCCGCGTCGGCGGAACCTGCGCGGCGTCCATCCCCGCGATCGCGGCGACCTCGCGCCAGATGCGCGCGCCGATCTCGTCGGGCGCCGTCTCGATGAACGCGTCGGCGGCGCTGATCGTCACGGAGAGCCGATCCGGGAAAGCGAACAACCATTCCGTCATGGCGCCGACGACGCCGGTCGCCAGCGGCATGCCGGCGGGTGGCGCGACGGCGAAGTGCGCATTGAAGATCGCGCAATGTTCGCGCGGGGCGCTCACATCGGGAAGAAGCTCCAGCGCGCTCCACGCGGGCGCCGCGAAGACGACCGCATCGTCCGGGCCGAGCGTGATCGTCTCTTCGCCGAAATCGAGCGTCGCCGCGCGATCGCCGGCGAACTGCAGGGTGCGCAGCCGCGCGCCGAACCGGATTTCGGCGCCGTGCGCGGCAAGAAATTCGAGCGCGGGATCGACGAAGGCCGGCCCCAGACCGTGCGCAGGCGCGCGCGGCCGCGCCGCCGCTCCGCCGGCGCCGAGGCTTTCGCGCACCACCGCGGCCGCAAGCCGCGCGGAGGCGGCGTCGAGCGGCGTATTGAGCGCCGACAAGAGCACCGGCTTCCACAGCCGCTCCCACAACGCGCCTTCGGTCGCGAGCGCGTCCGCGACGGTCGCCTCAGCGCCCGCGGTCAGAAGCGACAGACCGCCGAGATAATCGCGCGCCTTCGTCCCCGGGACGCGGCGGCCGGCGGCAAAAATCCACCAGGGGATACGCCCGTCGTTCGGTCGCAACCGCCATTTCTCATTTTTCGACAGGTCGACGAAGTCGAAAACGCATTCGTCCGGCCCCGTCAGCGCATCCTTCGCGCCGATCCGCGCGAGATAAGCCATGGCCGCATGATTGCAGGCGAGCAGCAGGTGATTGCCGTTGTCGATCGTCAGCCCGAGTTGCTGATCGTAATAGGAGCGGCATCGCCCGCCCGCCATGCGCGCGGCCTCGTGCACGACCACGCGCCGGCCTTCGGCGGCAAGCCGCGTCGCGGCTGCAAGCCCCGCGAGCCCGGCGCCGATCACATGGACGACGCCGTTCAAAACAGGCCCCAGCGCAGGACGGCGCCGATCAGCTTCAGCTTGTCGACGCCGACGCGGATGCGCGGGCTGGCGAAGCCGCGCTTTTCGAGGCGCGCGAGCACGTCCGAATAGGCCGCCGCCATCAGGCGCGGCGCCTTGGCCGCCGCGCGCGGCGCGTGGTCCATGATCGCCCGCGCCGCCTCGAAATGCGCATGCGCCTGCGCAAGCAGCGGCGCACACGCGGCCGCCAGATGCGGATGCGCGACGACGGCCGCCGGCGACAGATCGGTCATGCCCGCCGCCAGCAGCGCCTCGCGCGGCAGATAGAGCCGGCCGAGGCCAGCGTCCTCGTCGACATCGCGCAGGATGTTGGTCAGTTGCAGCGCACGGCCGAGGTGATGGGCGAGCTGCACGCCCGCCTGCTCCTCCATCCCGAAGATGCGCACCGACAGGCGCCCGACGGCGCTCGCCACGCGATCGCAGTAGAGATCGAGCGTCGCCGCGTCCGGCGCGACGATCGGCCCGCGCAGGTCCATCTCCATGCCGTCGATCACCGCCAGAAAATCGTCGCGCTTCAGGTCGTAGCGCGCGACATGCGGCGCGAGATGCGCCGCCTCGCCGGCGGGCCGGCCCGCGTAGATCGCGTCGATATCCGCGCGCCAGCGCTGCATGGCGCCCGCCGGATCGTCTTGATGCGCATCGCCGTCGGCGATGTCGTCGACGGCGCGGCAGAACGCGTAGACGTCATACATCGCCTGCCGTTTTTCGCGCGGCAATATTCGCATGCCGGCGTAGAAGGACGAGCCGGAAGCCGCTTTCGCGGGTTGATCGACCGGGCCGCTCATGCGCCGCGCTCCCGGGCGCGCGATCCGAAGGGGAGGGCGCGGCGCGCGACGACCGCGGCGGCCGCGCCGAGCGCCGTCGCGAAAAACCCGGCCTTCGACGCATGCACCTTCTCCGAGAGCGGATCGTGGACGAGAAGGCCCGCCGTCAAACGCTCCGCGAGCTTCTGGATCGCCGCGACGTTCATCGCGAGACGCAAATCGCGCACCTGCGACGGAAACACCGCGCTTTCGACGAGCAGGCCCTGCGTGTGGCGCGCGAGATCGACGATTGTCGCGCGCAATTCCGGCGCGGCGCGATCGGCGCCGAGCATGTCCACGCGCGCATCGTGCGCGGTGAAAGCGTCGGCGGGAATGTAGACGCGATCGAGATCGCGAAAATCCTTCCCGCAATCCTGCAGGTGGTTGATGATCTGCAGCGCCGCGCACAATTTGTCGGACGCCGCCCACGTGTCGCGGCTCTCGCCGTGCAGGTCGAGCACATAGCGGCCGACCGGCATGGCCGAGAAACGACAATAATCGACCAGATCGTCGAAATCGCGATAGCGGTTCTTCGTCACATCGAGCTTGAACGCCTTGATCAGGTCGAGCGCGTGCCGGTCCGTGATCCGGCGTTCGGCAAGCGCGCGCTTCAGCGGCTCCGCGACCGGATCGCTCGGGCCCTCCCCTGTCAGGGCGCGCGCCAGCCCGTCGAGCAAGGCGAGCTTCCTCTCCGGCGCCAGCGTCGCGTGATCCGCGACATCGTCGGCCGCGCGCACGAAGCGGTAGAAGGCGAGCACCGGTCCCCGCTGGCGCGGCGAAAGCAGCGCGGCGACGGGGAAATTCTCGTCGCGGTCCGACTTGCCGGAAGCGGCGGCGGCGACCTCGCTCATTGCGCGCTCCCGGCCGCCTGATAGCGCCCCTTCCACGCGCCGCCCCGCCCGCGCATGTGGGCGAGAGCGGATTCCAGCGTGAAAGCCATGTAGAAAGCCGCGACGACCGGCAGGAACAGGCCGCGCCAGGCGCTCAGCCCATAGAAGCGCAGCATCGGCCGGTAGGACAGGATCATCAGGACGAAGGCGGCGAGCGCGATCATGCCCGTGGTCGGTTCCGGGTGGCCGGCGAGCGCCGCGGGCGCGAGGAAGGTGAGCGCCATGCCGAGCGTCGCCGCGCCGAGTTTCCAGATGGAATAGTCGAGCTCCGCATAGGCGGAGCGCACGACCATGCGCCTGATGTCGGCGAGCCGTGGATACGGCCGCAGGCTCGTCGCCCGCCGCGTCAGGCCGAGGAAGATCGGGCCGGTCTTCTTCATCGCGGCGCCGAGCGCGCAATCGTCGATCAACGCGTCGCGGATGACGTCGAGCCCGCCCGCCCGCGCGAGCGCGTCGCGCTTCACCAGCATGCAGCCGCCTGCGGCGGCGGCCGTGCGGCGGCGCGAATCGTTCACCCAAGCGAAGGGATAGAGCATCTGGAAGAAATAGACGAAGGCGGGCGTGAGCCAGCGCTCGGCCCGGCTGTCGCAGGCGAGTTTCGCCATCAGCGACACCAGGACGAGCCCGCCGCTGTCGGCGCCGCCGATCAGACGCGCCAGCGTATCCGGCGCATGCTCGATATCGGCGTCGGTGAAGAGAATGTAGTCCGGCGCGGCCTGTCCCGCGCGCTCGTCCACGAAGGCGAGCCCCGCCCGCATCGCGTTGATCTTTCCCGTCCAGCCGGGCGGCGGATCTTCGCCCCGCAGCACGGTCAGGCGACCGGCCGCGCCGATCGCCGCCGCAGCGCCGCGCGCGATCTCGGCCGTGCCGTCGCTGCTCTGGTCGTCGACCACGACCACGTCGAAATCGACGGCGCAATCCTGCGACAGAAGGCTCGTCACGCAGCGCGCGATCGTCTCGGCTTCGTCGCGCGCCGGCACGATCGCCGTCACGCGAGCGCCGCGCGCGCGCTCGGCCGGAAGCGGCGGCAGCATGTCGTCGCGCTCGCGCGCCTGCCAGAAATGACCGCGCGCGAAGATGAGCGTCAGCCAGATCGCCAGCGTGAGAAGAGCGAGCGCGATCATGCGATATAGCCCGCGCTGCGGAACCAGGCGATCGCATCCTCCAGCCCCTCGGTATAGGGCCGGGTCGCGTAATCGAGCTCGCGACGCGCCTTGGCGTCGCTGAAGAACATGAACTTGCGGGCGAGCCGAAGGCCCTCGCGCGTCGCAAACGGCGTGCGCCCCGTCACATGCGCCATCGCCTCCGCGCCGAGCGCGATGGGATAGACGAGTCCGAGCGGCAGACGGATGCGCGGCGGCTTGCGGCCGACGATGCGCGCGATCGCGCCGAGGAGGTCGGACAGGGCGACATTGTCACCGCCCAGAATATAGCGCTCGCCGACACGGCCGCGCCCCAGCGCGGCGACAACGCCGCCGGCGACGTCGTCCACATGCGCGAGATTGAGGCCGGTCTCCACGAAGGCCGGCATGCGCCCGGACGCCGCCTCCACGATGATGCGGCCGGTCGGCGTCGGTTTGATGTCGCGCGGCCCGATCGGCGTCGAGGGATTGACGATCACGGCGGGCAGCCCTTCGCTGGCGACCATCTCGTCGACCAGCCGTTCGGCAAGGATCTTGCTCTTCTTGTAGCTCCCCATGTCCGGCTCGACGGCCGCCTGCATGGTCTCGTCGGACGGCGCGTCGTCGCCCGGACGGATCGTCGCCGTCGAACTGACATGCACGATGCGCCGCGCGCCCGCCTTGCGCGCCGCCTGCATCACGAGACGCGTTCCCTCGACATTGACCCGCAGCATCTCCCCGGGATCGCGCGCCCACAGACGATAGTCGGCGGCGGCGTGAACCACATGGTCGACGCCCTCGAGCGCGCGGTCGAGCGAGGCGGCGTCGAGAATATCGCCGACAGCCGTCTCGTCCTGCGGATCGAGATTGGCGCGCGGCGAGCTCGCCCGCACCAGCGTTCGAACGCGATAGCCGCGCTCGCGGAGGACGTTCGCGACCGCCGCGCCGACGAAACCGCTCGCACCGGTAACGAGAACCCGATCGCCAGGCATTGTATTTTCGCTCGGCGGCACCGGGCGCACGCTCCCCCACTTGTTGCGGCGGGGCGCCCTCTTCGCTCCGCGCCTGTCGGGATAGAAGATTTTACGCCCCGGGCCAAGCGCCGCGGCGCGCCTGCAATGCGCCTTTCCATCGCTCACGCTTCGCACTATCTTGTCCGACAATTCGACGGCCACGTGTCGTCGGCGACAAATTCGCCTGGAGGAATGCATGAAAGCCGTCATCAGCCGCGAAGTCGGCGGTCCCGAGACCCTGTCGATCGAGGATTTGCCCGATCCGCAGGCCCGCCCGGACCACGTCGTGGTCGACGTGAAGGCCTGCGGCGTCAACTATCCCGATGCGCTCATCATCCGCGACATGTACCAGTTCAAGCCGCAGCGGCCGTTCGCGCCGGGCGGCGAGATTTCCGGCGTGATTTCCGCGGTCGGCCCGGAGGTGAAGGGCTTGAAGGTCGGCGACCGGATTCTGGCCTCCTGCGGCTGGGGCGGCATGGCGGAAAAGGTCGCGATCGACGCCGCGCGCGTCGTCAGGATCCCGGATTCCATGCCCTATGACGAGGCCGCCGCCTTCCTCATGACCTACGGCACCTCGCATCACGCGCTGAAGGACCGCGCCAGGCTCAAGGCCGGCGAGACGCTGCTGGTGCTGGGCGCGGCCGGCGGCGTCGGCATCGCGGCCGTCGAGCTCGGCAAGGCCATGGGCGCGAAGGTGATCGCGGCCGTCTCGTCGCAGGAAAAGGCCGACTTCTGCAAGAAGCACGGCGCGGACGAGGCCATCGTCTATCCCGCGGGCCCCTTCGACAAGGATGGGCGGAAGGCGCTGGCCGATCTCTTCAAGAAGGCCTGCGGCCCGAACGGCGCGGACGTGATCTACGATCCCGTCGGCGGCGACTATGCCGAGGCTTCGTTGCGCGCTATCGCCTGGGAAGGCCGCTTCCTCGTCGTCGGCTTCCCCGCCGGCATTCCCAAATTGCCGCTCAACCTGACCCTGCTCAAGGGTTGCGACGTGCTCGGAATCTTCTGGGGCGATTTCGTGCGCCGCTTCCCCGAGCGGCATCAGCAGAACCTGCGCGAGATGATGGACCTTTACGCCCACGGCAAGATCCGGCCCTACGTCTCCGAGACCTTCCCACTCGACAAGGCGGGCGCGGCCATCGACTGGCTGTCGAGCCGCAAGGCCATGGGCAAGGTCGTGGTGACGATGGCGTGAGCCGCGGCTGTCATCCCCGCGAAAGCGGGGATCCAGTCCACGATTGTAATTTTGTTTCTGGATTCCCGCTTTCGCGGGAATGACAGATGCGGGAGCAGACCAATGACCGATCTCGAAACCTTCCGGCGCGAGACGCGCGCCTGGCTCGAGGCCAATTGCCCGCCGGAAATGCGCACGCCGCCGGAGGACGACGAAGACCGTTGCTGGGGCGGGCGCAACTGGAAATTCAAGAACGAGGCGCAGAAGCAATGGCTCGAGCGCATGGCCGCCCGCGGCTGGACGGGGCCGGATTGGCCCAGGGAATACGGTGGCGGCGGCCTCTCCAAGGACGAGACGAAGATTTTGCGCGAAGAGATGCGCGCGATGAAATGCCGCTCGCCGCTCGATTCTTTCGGCATCTGGATGCTCGGGCCGGCGTTGCTGAAATACGGCAATGAAGCGCAGAAGAAGGAGCACCTGCCCAAGATCGCGCGTGGCGAAATCCGCTGGTGCCAGGGCTATTCGGAACCGGGCGCCGGCTCCGACCTCGCCTCGCTGCAGACCAAGGCCGAGGACAAGGGCGATCATTATCTCGTCAATGGCCAGAAGATCTGGACGAGCTACGCCAATTACGCCGACTGGATCTTCTGCCTCGTGCGCACCGACCCCAAGGCGAAGAAGCACGAAGGCATTTCCTTCCTGCTGTTCGACATGACGACGCCGGGCGTCGAGACGCGGCCGATCCTGCTGATCTCCGGCAAGTCGCCGTTCTGCGAAACCTTCTTCACCGATGTGAAGGTGCCGAAGGAAAATCTCGTCTACACGCTCAACAAGGGCTGGGACGTCGCCAAATACCTGTTGACGCACGAGCGCGACATGATCGGCGGCATGGGGCTGGGCGGCGGCCGCCCGCTCGGCCAGATCGCGGCGCAATCGGTCGGCGTCGAAAACGGAACGCTCGCCGACCCGCTGCTGCGCGCCGACATCGCCGAATTCGACGTCGACGCTTTTGCCTTCGCGCTCGCGATGGAGCGCGCCGGCGACATGATGAAGGCCAAGCAGGCGCATCCCGCCTATTCGTCCTTCCTCAAATATTACGGCACGGAACTCAACAAGCGCCGCCACGAACTCGTCATGTCCTCGCTCGGCTCCGACGGACTCGAATGGGAGAGCGAGCGGTCGCAGGAAGGCGAAGCGCCGCGCGCCTGGCTGCGCACCAAGGCGAATTCGATCGAGGGCGGCACCAGCGAGGTGCAGCTCAACATCATTTCCAAGCGCATCCTGGAACTGCCGGGGGCGTAACACCCGCCTTCTCACAATCGTCATTGCGAGCGAAGCGAAGCAATCCATCCACCGGAACTTGATCCAGATGCGGGGATGGATTGCTTCGTCGCTTCGCTCCTCGCAATGACGGCAACAACCTTGAAACAGGACTTGCAGAAATGGCCCTCGTCCTCACCGAAGAACAATCCATGCTCCGCGATTCCGCGCGCGGCCTCGTCGCCGATCGCGCGCCGATCGCGCATCTGCGCAAGCTGCGCGACTCCCGCGACGCCGCCGGCTTCTCCCGCGAAATCTGGAAGGAATTCGCCAATATGGGCTTCGCCGGCATTCTCGTGTCGGAAGACCACGGCGGCTCGGGCCTCGGCCATGTCGAGGCCGGCGTGGTGATGGAAGAGATCGGCCGCAATCTCACGCCCTCGCCCTTCCTCTCGACCGCGATCCTCGGCGCGACCGCGCTGAAGCGCGCGGGCGGCGCGCGCGCCGGCGACCTGCTCTCGAAACTCTCCGCCGGCGACCTCCTGCTGGCGCTCGCGCTCGATGAAAAGCCGAAGCACACGCCAAAACACATCGAGACGAAGGCGACGCGCGTCGGCAACGGCTTCACATTGTCCGGCGCCAAGACCTTCGTCGTCGACGGCCATGTCGCCGATCTCCTCGTCGTCACCGCCCGCACGTCGGGCGGCGTCGACGACAAGGACGGCGTGACGCTGCTGCTCGTCGACCCCAAGGCCAAGGGCGTGTCGATCGAGCGCACGATCATGGTCGACGCCCACAACGCCGCACGCGTGACCTTCGACAATGTCGCGGTCGATTCCGACGCCGTGCTCGGCGAGATCGACTCCGGCGCGCCGCTGGTCGAAGCCATTCTCGACGCCGGCCGCGCCTGCGTCGCCAGCGAACTCGTCGGCGTCAGCGAGGAGGCTTTCGGCCGCACGGTCGCCTATCTCAAGGAGCGCAAGCAGTTCGGCAAGGCGATCGGCGAATTCCAGGGCCTGCAGCACCGCGCCTCGCATCTCTATTGCGAACTGGAGATCACACGCGCCGCGGTCCTGAAAGCGCTACAAATGCTGGATAGCGACGCCGACAAGGCCCGCCCCTACGTCGCGGTCGCCAAGGCGCGCGCTTGCGGCTCAGCCGATCTCGCCGTGCGCGAGGCCGTGCAGATGCACGGCGGCAACGGCATGACCGACGCCATCGACATCGGCCTGTTCATGAAGCGCGCGCGCGTGGCGCAGGAACTCTTCGGCGACGCGCGTTTCCACGCGAACCGGATCGCGAAGATCAGAGGGTATTGAGGCCGCTTCCCTTCTCCCCGCACGCGGGGAGAAGGTGGCCGAAGGCCGGATGAGGGGCCCGGGCCGATACACTCGTACCAGTCGCTTGTCCCCTCACCCGGCCCCCTCCCCGCACGCGGGGAGAGGGCGACGCCGCCCTACTTCCGCGGCCGCGCGAACGGATGTGTCGACGACAATCCGCCGTCCACCGCAAACGCCTGCCCGTTGACGTAGGACGCCTCGTCGCTCGCCAGAAACAGCGCCATCGCCGCGATCTCTTCCGGTCGGCCCGCGCGCTGCAACGCGTTGAGCTGCCCGATCTTGCCGTCCGTGCCTCGCGCGCGGGCCTGTTCGAAGATCGGCCGCGTCATGCCCGTCTCGATCAGCCCCGGGCATACCGCATTCACACGCACGCCCGTGCCGATCAGCGCATTCGCCGCCGTTTGCGCCAGCGAGATCACGCCCGCCTTGCTGGCGCTATAGGCGACGTTGCCGGCGTTGGCGCGCAGGGCCGCCACTGACGCGGTCATCACGATCGAGCCCGCGCCCTGTTTGATCATGTGCGGGGCTGCGTGCTTGATCGCGAGATAAGGCCCGATCGTGTTGATGCGCAGGATTTCCATGAAATTCGCGACTTCGATCTCGAGCAGGCTCGTTAGGCCGCCGCTGACGCCCGCATTGGCGTAGACCGCGTCGATCCGTCCGAATTCATGGATGGCGGTGGCGACGAGTTTCTTCACGTCGTCTTCGTTGCCGGCGTCCATCGCGAGCGCGCTCGCGGCATGGCCGGCCTTCTCGATCATTTCCAGCGTCTGGTTCAGGCCCTCTTCGGCGCGGTCGGCGATCAGCAGCCGTGCGCCTTCCCTGGCGAAAAGCAGCGCGCTCGCCCGGCCGATGCCGCTGGCCGCCCCTGTCACGATCGCCGATTTGCCTGCAAGCCGTCCTGTCATCTGTTCCTCCGATTTTTCGTGCAGGATAGCGGCCTGCAAGGCGCCGCGATAGCTTGCGCGCGGCGCCGTCCACGCATAGACCCGATGTGATTTCGACGGAGAGAGACGTGACGCAGCCGACAGGCACCGCCTTCAGTCCGACGCACAAGCCGCTCGGCCTCGACGATTTCACGGCGACGCGATTCTGGTGGGTGCGGCACGCGCCGGTGCGCGACGACGGCGGCTGCATCTATGGCCAGCGCGACCTGCCCTGCGATTGCAGCGAAGTTCACGTCTTCGAGGCGCTCGCGCGCGTGCTGCCCCGGGAGGCCGTGTGGGTGACGAGCAATCTCGGCCGCGCGAAACAGACCGCCGCCGCCATCTTCGAGGCGGGCCATCCCGACGCGCATCTGCAACCGGCCGCCATGGCCGAATTCGCCGAGCAGCACCTCGGCGACTGGCAGGGGCTCAATCGCGCCGAATTCTTCCGCAATGTGAAGCCGTCGCCCGCAGGCCACTGGTTCAACGCGCCGGAGGAGCGCGCGCCCAACGGCGAGAGCTTTGTCGATCTCATCGACCGCACGCGCGCCGGCATCGACAAGCTGGCGGCGTCGCACGCCGGGCGCGACGTCGTCGTCGTAGCCCACGGCGGCACGATCCGCGCCGCCATCGGCATCGCGCTCGGGTTGACGCCGTCGCGCATGATGGCGTTCACGACCGACAATTGCTCGGTCACGCGCCTCGACATTCTTCAGAACCAGACCGAAAGCGGCTGGCGCGTGCTGATGATCAATCATCAGCCGTGGGTCGGTTCGCAGAGCGAAAGCAAACTAGCGTGACCGTCATCCCCGCGAAAGCGGGGATCCGGAGACCACGCCAAGAATAGTCTGGATGCCCGCTTTCGCGGGCATGACAGCGCTGCTTTTCCTCACTCCACAGCCGCGTAAACCAGCGTGCGGAACAGCATGCGGTAATAATCGCGCTGCCCAGGCGCCTGGATCATCATCATCGCGAACAAATCTTCCTGCGGATCGATCCAGAACGTCGTGCCCGCGATGCCGCCCCAGTAGAACAGCCCTTCGGAGCCCGGCACGGAAGCCATGCCCGTCGCCGTGCGCACGGCGAAGCCGAGGCCGAAGCCATGGCCCGGCGGCAGCAGGTCGGAGCCGCGCTTTACGTTGGGCCCGAGATGATCGCTCGCCATGAATTCCAGCGTAAGCGGGCCGATGATCCGCTCCTTGCCGAGTGTGCCCCCGCCCGCCAGCATGGCGCAGAAACGCGCATAGTCCGGCGCGGTCGACATCAGTCCGCCGCCGCCGGATTCGAATTGCGCGGCGCGTTTGGCGTTGAACAGCTTCACCGGCTGCTGCGTGTCGGGATCGACCGGCAACGGCTCCGCGATCCGGTCGAAATTCTTCTCCGCGACGCTAAAGGCCGTGTCCTTCATGCCGAGCGGCCCGAGAATCTGCTCCTCGAGCGCCTGACCGAGCGTCATGCCGGTGACAACCTCGACCACGCGGCCGAGCACGTCGGTCGAACGGCTGTAGTCCCATGTCGTGCCAGGCTGGTTCAGCAGCGGCAATTTCGCCAAAGCCTCGGCCTGGTCCGCGTTGGTCTGGTCGGGCCGCGCGAGATTGGCCTGCGCATAGAGTTTCTGCACGGGGTGCTCGCCCGTGAAATCGTAGGTGAGGCCAGACGTATGGCGCAGCAGATCCTGGATCGTGATCGGCCTGACAGGCGCGACTAGCGTCAACTCGCCGTCGCGCACGACGCCGACCTTCGTGTCGGCGAAGGCGGGAATGTATTTCGACAGCGGATCGGCCAGCAGGATGCGGCCCTGTTCGACAAGCTGCATGATCGCCATCGAGACGATCGGCTTGGTCATCGAGAAGATGCGGAAGATCGAATCTTCCTGCATGTCGTCGGCGGAGGCGGGATCGCGCTTGCCGAAAGCCTTGAAATAGCCGACCTGCCCGCCGCGCGCGATCATCGCGACGGCGCCGGGCACGCGGCCTTCGCCGATCTCGCGTTTCAGCACGCCGCCGAGACGATCCAGCGCATCCGCATTCAGTCCGACCTTGCCGGGTTTCGCCCGGTCGAGCCCCAAATCCTTGCCCATTTCCTGCATTCCTCTTGTGCGGACGCCGTGCTTGCCGGCATTTCGGCGCTCATCTAACGTCGCCGCCAATATCGGCGCAACCGCCGTTTCGGGAGGATTTGAAGAGATGGACAATGTCGAGGCGCTCGATCAGGAATTCGGGCTCGTCGCCGATCTCGTGAAGCTGACGGCCCGCGACCTGCCGGACCACACCGCCTTCATCCTGGACGGTCGCCGCCAGTCCTATGCCGAGACGGTGAAGCTGATGGCCCGCGTCGCCGCCGCCCTGCAGCGCGACGGCGTGAAGCAGCGCGACGCCATTTCCGTCTGCGCCTCCACCTCCATCGAATACGCCACGCTGTTCCTCGGCGCGCTCTCCATCGGCGTCGTCACCGCGCCGCTGGCCCCCTCCTCCACGCCCGAGCAGCTCGAGGGCATGGTCAAGGATTCCGGCGCGAAGCTGCTGTTCCTGGACGCCACGACCGCCGACAGCCTCAAGAATGCGGGCGATGCGAACACGATCCGCATTTCGCTCGACGGCTCCGATTGCGGCAAGCCTTTCGCGCAATGGCTCGCGCCGGAAGGCGCGCCCGTCGCGCCCGCGACCATCGACCCAGCCGACCCCTTCAACATCATCTATTCCTCGGGCACCACGGGCATTCCAAAGGGCATCGTGCAGTCGCACCGCATGCGCTGGGCGCATGTGCAGCGCGCCAACGCTTTCGGCTACGACCGCACGGCGACGACGCTGCTCTCGACGCCGCTCTATTCCAACACCACGCTCGTCTCGTTCTTCCCGACGCTGGCCGGCGGCGGCACGGTCGCGCTGATGAAGAAGTTCGACGCGCACAAGTTCCTCGAACTCGCCTCCTCGCTGCACGCCACGCACGCCATGCTCGTGCCCGTGCAATATCACCGCATCATGTCGCAGCCGGATTTCGACACTTACGATCTCTCGACCTTCCGCATGAAATTCTGCACGTCGGCCCCCTTCTCCGGCGCGCTGAAGACGGACATTCTCAAGCGCTGGCCGGGCGGCCTCGTCGAATATTACGGCATGACCGAAG
>DAIRCS010000095.1:0-7134 GCA_036796555.1 Rhodoblastus sp.
AGGCGCCGACGCTCAACCAGCTCTACGTCTCCTATCCGGCCTTCTTCTATTTCGCCAATCCGAACCTGCAACCCGAGCAGAGCCGCGGTTTCGACATCGGTTTCGAACAGCCCCTGTTCGAGGATCGCTTCCGTTTCGGCGCCACATATTTCCGCAACCGCATCAAGGATCTCATCAACACGCAATTTGATCCGACGACGTTCACGTCGACGCTGGTGAATATCGGCAGCGGCAAGACCTACGGCGTCGAGGCTTTCGCGCAGGCGCGCGTGTTCGAGCAACTGACGATCCGCGCCGACTACACCTATACCGTCGCGCGCGACGCCAGCGCGATCGCGCCGACGGCGGCGGCGATCCAGGCGGAGCTGCTGCGGCAGGCGGTCGAAGGCACGCCGCAGCCCGATCTCCTGCGCCGCCCGCGCCGCAAGGCGAGCTTGCAGGCGACGTGGAAGCCGATCGACAAGCTCAGCCTGTCGGCGAGCGTCGTGCGCGTGAGCGGGTGGATCGACGGCACACGTGATTTTACGATCGCCCGTTACCAGGCGCCCGGCTACATGCTGGTCAATGTCGCGGGCTCCTACGATCTCGCCGAAGGCGTAACGGCGACGGCGCGCGTCGACAATCTCTTCAACAAGCAATACCAGAACCCGACGGGATTCCGCGCGCCGGGGCTGGCGGCCTATGCGGGCCTGCGGATGACCTACTGACCGCGCCGGCGCGCTGCGATCACATCGACAGCGCGCCGATGCTCGCGCCGCCGCAGACGAGCAAGGTCTGGCCGGTGACGAAATCGGCGGCCTCGTCGCAGAAGAAATCCACTGCGCGCGCGACGTCGGCCGAGCGGCCGAGACGGCCGACCGGAATGGATTTCGCCAGCGCCCTCGCGCGCTCCGATTCCGGCGACATGACGCTTTCGAACATTTCCGTGTCGCCGATCGGGCCGGGCGAAACGACGTTGACCGTTACGCCGTGCGGCGCGAGCTCCAGCGCCCAGGTGCGCGCCATGCCGATCATGCCGGCCTTGGTGGCGGAATAGACGGTGCGGGTCTGAAGTCCCATCGCGGCGCGCGAGGAGATGAGCACGATGCGGCCGAAGCGCGCCTGCTTCATGCCGGGCAGGGCGGCCTGCGCCAGTTCGATCGCCGCGCCGAGATGCAGTTGCGCGAGCGTCGCGAGGTCGTCGAGCTGCACTTCTTCCAGCGGTCTGGCGCGGATGACGCCGGCGTTGTGGACGATGTGCGTGATCGGTCCGCCGGCGAGAACATGATCTGCGGCCTGCCGCGTCGCGGCCGCATCCGTGAGGTCGACTTCGACGAAGGCGAGCCTGGCGTCGTCCCATTCGGGCTTGCGCCGCGAGAGGCAGATGACGTCATGCCCACGCGAAATGAGCTTTTGCGCGATGGCCGCGCCGATGCCGGTGTTGCCGCCTGTGACGATGGAGCGGAATGTTCGGGTCATATCGCTATCCTCTCCATATCTCGTCTCTCCCCCCTCCCCCTTGCGGGGAGGGTCGGGGTGGGGGTAGCCGCAACGGAGATCTCGCGAGATCGAACCCGGTCGGCCCCCACCCCAGCCCCTCCCCGCAAGGGGGAGGGGAGCCGCTTCACTCGCAGACCGCCGCCGTCAATCCTTCGCCACCAGCGCGAGCACGCGCAGCGGGCTGCCCGAACCCTGCTTGATCTTCAGCGGCGCGGAGAAAATGATCGCGCCCTTCGGCGGAAGCTGGTCGAGATTGCACAGGCACTGCAGGCCGTATTTGCCCGCGCCGTGGATGTAGTGGTGCGCGGGATGCGGCGGGTTGAAATGCGTCGCCTGTCCGTGATCGGTGCCGATGGTCTCCGTGCCGAAGCCGTGCACGTCGCGGGCCTCGAACAGCCATTTCATCGCCTCGGGCGAAGGGCCCGGCGTATGCGCGCCGTCGTCCTTCATGTTGGCGTAGGCGCGCGCGGGCAGTTTCGACCAGTCGGTGCGCAGGAGAACCCAGGAGCGCTTCGGGATTTCGCCGTGCGCCTTCTCCCAGGCGAGGAGATGATCAACCTCGAGCGTGAAGTCGGGGTCCTGCGCACACTGCCGGCTGACGTCGACGACGCAGGCCGGCGCGACGAAATTCTGCGGCGGGATCGTGTCGACGCTGGCGTCCGGCAGGTCGCGGCCGGTGATCCAGTGGATCGGCGCGTCGAAATGCGTGCCAGTGTGCTCGCTCATCGTGAAATTGTTCCAGTACCAGCCGGGGCCGCGCTCGTCGTAACGCGAGATTTCCTCGACACGGAACGGCGCGGCCTGGCCGAATTCCGGCGGCAGGACGATGACGGGAAATTCCGGCGCGAGCGTCTGCGTGAGATCGACGACGCGCACGACGCCGGACGCGACGGCGCCGGCGAAGGCCAGAAGATCGACGGAGGAGAAGTCAGAGCCGGCCATGTCTCACAACTCCCGTTCGAGCGCTTTGGGATTGGCGAGAAAGCGCTCGCGAATGTCCTGCGCTATGTCCCCGACGAAAACGTCCTCCAGTCCGCGCTTCAGCGCGTCGACCGCGGATCTGGCAAGCTGCGCCGGCGCGACCTTGGGCGGCGGCAGCGGCTGGAACCATTCGGTCTCGAGCGGCCCGTGGAAGATGTTGATGAACTTGACGCCGCCCGGCCGCAGTTCCGCACGCAGCGAGTGCGAAGCCGAGAGACAGGCCGCTTCGGTCGCCGAATAGGCGCCGAAGTCCGGCCAGTTGGCGAGCGCGTGGACGAACAGGAAGTTGACGAAGGCGGTTGCGGAATTGACGCCGTCGGCGCCGCGGAAGCGCAGCGCGGGACCGAAGGCCTGCGCGAGACGCATCAGGCCGAAATAGCGGATATCCATCTCCTCGCGCGCGACGACGAGGCCCTTGCGCGCCATGATGCCGCCCGGCCGGACATGCTCCGCCGTATTGACGACGATATCCACGCGGCCGCCGATGTCGGCGGCGAGATCGCCGACCGATTCCGAATTGGTGAGATCAAGCGGCACGATCTCGACATTCGCAATCTTCCGCAAGGCGTCCTCGCCGGGGAACGGCTTCCACGGGTCGGCGACGCCGACGAAGACGATGGCGCAACCGGCGTCCGACAGCGCCTTCGCGCAGGCCTGACCGACGGCGGTACGCCCGTCCGTCACCAGCGCGCGGCGGAATTTCGGATCGCAGGTCATTTCCCGCAATTGCTTGTCGTCGGCCATGTCGGGCGTTTCCCTTGCCGGCAGCGCGAAAGCGACCGCCTGTCCGCTGCGATCGAGCTTGAGGCTCATCGCCACGCGATCGCCTTCGTTCAGATCGCCATGCACATGCGCGACGACCGAGGGGCCGCAATCGAGCCGCACTGTGCCGACGCGCCAGGGCATGCGCTCGCGATAATAGGCGTCGGTGGACGTGCGGATGGTGGTGACGGCGAGCAGAACGCCGCCGTCGGGGACATCGCAGAACGGCGGCGTCGGCGCGAAACAGCCGGGGCAGGCGTCGCGCGGCGGATAGATGGTTTTCGCGCAATCCGGGCAGACCTGCAGCATGAAGCGGCCTTGCGCGGCGGCGGCGGCGAGGCCGAGCGCGGTGCGGCTGCGCGCGCCGGGCGGGCTCAGCGGCAGGCGCGTGCGCTTCAGCGGGTCCTTGCGTTTCGGTCTGACGAGCGGCTCGGTCATCAGGCCCTCGCGAGCAAAGCGGCGGCGCTGGCGAGGCCGCGGTCGTAATTGATCATGCCGAAGCCGGAGACGAGCGCAACCTCCGCGTCCGTCACTTGGTTGGCGCCTGACAAGCCGCAGAGCTGTCGCATGGCTTCGACCAGGCCGAGATAGCCGCCAGCCGCGCCCGCCTGTCCGACCGACAATTGGCCGCCCGACGTATTGTGCGGGAAATCGCCGGCATAAGTGAGGTCGCGTCCGCGAATGAAAGCCGCCGCCTCGCCCTTCGCGCAAAAACCGAGGTCCTCGATCTGCATGAGCGAAATGACGGGATAATCGTCATAGGTTTGGAGAAGATCGACGTCGGCAGGTTTCACGTCCGCCAGACCGTAGAGGTCGTCGAGGTCGACCACCCAGCCGCCGCGATATTGAATGGGATCGTCCATGAAGGCGTTGTGGCGCTCGATGGTCGAGAGGATGCGCACGAAGGGCAGGTTCAGATCGCGCGCGTGTTCTTCCGTGCAGACGAGAAAGGCTTCCGCGCCGGCGCAGGGCATGACGCAATCGAAGAGATGAATGGGATCGGAAATCGGCCGCGCATTCATATATTCGTCGAGCGTCAGCTTCTTCTTCATCAGCGCGTGCGGAAAGGCCAGCGCGTTATCGCGCTGCGCGATGCAGATGCGTCCGAAATCCTCGCGCGTCGCGCCGAAACGGTTCATGTAGTCGCGCGTGATGAGCGCGAAGGAGGCGTTGGGGCCGCCAGAGCCGTAAGGATAGACCGCGTCCTGCGCGAAACGCGAGAAGGTCGAGAGCGTGCGGCGGAAGGAATCGACGTGATTGGCGTCGGCCGCGACGCAGGCGACCATGTCGGCGTCGCCCGCCTGCACGGCGCGCGCGGCGCGGCGAAGCCCGACGACGCCGCTCGCGCCGCCGAGCGGCACGTGATCGAGAAAGCGTGGGCTGAGGCCGAAATGCTGGGTGAGGCCGATCGCCGTGTCCGGCCCGACCGTGAAGGAGGAGACCGAGAAGCCGTCGATATCGGCGGGCTTCAGATGCGCCTGCTGGCTGAGCGCGCGCAAGGCGCGGCCGATCCACCAGTGCGCGCCGTGAATCGAGAAACGCTCGTAGGGGATGGTGACGGGCGCGGCCGCCACGACGCCCTTGTAGTTCTGGCGCGGCCGCGTCATGGGCTGCGCTTCTTCAGGGCGCGCGTGTCGTGGCAGCGGCCTGCGTCCATGCACTCCTGCGCGAGCTGCTTCAGCGCGCCGCGCTGGATCTTTTGCGTGCCGGTCAGCGGGATCGACGGCACGAAGGCCGTCCAGCCCGGCGCTTTGTAGTAGGCGAGGCGCGTGAGGCAGAATTCGGCGATCTCGCGCGCGAGCGCGGCTTCGTCGGCGACCTTTTCGTTTGGCGTGATCAGCGCCAGCACTTCGTCGCCGCGCATGGCGTCGGGCGTGGCGACGCAGGCGACCTGTTTGATGGCGGGATGGCGCTGCAGCACGCTTTCCACTTCCACCGCGCTGATGTTCTCGCCGGAGCGGCGGATGACATTCTTCCGGCGGTCGACGAAATGGAACGAGCCGTCGGCGGCGCGGCGCACGACGTCGCCGGTGTGGAACCAGCCGCCGTCCCAGGCTTCGGCGGTCGCGTCGGGGTCTTTCAGATATTCGCGGAAGAAGCCGAAGCGCGGATTTTTTCCCGCGCGCTGCACCAGAAGCTCGCCGGGCGTGTCGACCGGCGCGTCCGACCCATCCTCCAGCACCACGCGCGCCTCGACTTCAGGCGTCGCGCGACCAAAACAATTCGTGCCGATGTGGCGCGGCTCCTCATGCGCGGAGATGACCGCGCCGGAGCCGGTCTCCGTCATCGCCCAGGCCTCGATCAGCGGGAAGCCGAAGCGCTTCTCGAAGGGCGCGTGCAGCAGGCGGTCGACGCCGGCGCCGAAACCGAAGCGGATATTGTCCAGCTTGTCCGCCGGCGTTTCCGGCGCCGCCATCAGCATGGCCGGCATGACGCCGAGATAGTGCAGGATGGTGGAGCGGCTTTCGCGCACAGAATTCCACCAGCTCTTTGGGTGAAAGCGGTCGACGAAGGTGAGGCAGCCCGCGACGCTCAGCATGCCGGCGACCGAGCATGCCATCGCGTTCATGTGGAAGAGCGGCAGCGGCGTGATCATGCGCTCGCAATTCTGGCGGAGCGCGATCAGACCGCCGGTCTGCGCATACCAGTCGCCGCAGACGTGGAAATATTCGTTGGCGAGCACGCAGCCCTTCGGACGGCCTGTCGTGCCGGACGTATAGAGCAGGGCGCATTCGGTGTCGGATGTCGGGGCCGCGGACGTCATCTTCGCCGCGAGCGTCGCCGGCGCGCCGTCGACGTCGATCAGCGGAAGCGGGTGGCCCACGGCTGCGGCAGCGTCTTCCAGGTCCTTGCGGCGCGCGGGGATGACGACGGCGGCGCACATCTCCGAATGGCCGATCATGTATTCGATCTCGGCCGCGCGCAGATCCGGATTGATCGGCACGAGCGATACGCCGAGCCGGTTGAGCGCGAACCAGTGCCAGAAGAAGGCGGGCCGGTTCTCGACGAGAACGCCGACGCGCTGACCGGCGCCGAAGCCGGCCGCCTCATAGGCGCGCGCCAGCGCCAGCGTGCGGTCGAGCGCATCGGCATAGGATATGTCGCCCGGCTCTATGCCGTAGACGGCAGCGGTTTCCGGCAGCACGCAGAGAAAGGCGCCGTGCGGATTGCGCGCGGCGGCGGCGGCGAAGAGATCGAAGACGGAGCCCTTGTCCATCTGCTCACATGAATAGCTGGATATTGCCGAAGGCGGCGTCGCAATTCACGAGATCGACGCGCTTGAGCTTGATGCGCAGCTTGCCATCCTCGACGGCGAGATGATGTGTCGCCCAGGCGGCGAAGAGATTCTGCTCGTCGTTGCGCGTCTCGATGTAATGCATGGCTGTCCAGGTGACGTAGGAATTGTTCGCCTCGTCGCGGCTCTCGACATGCGGCATCTGGAGGACGTGATGGCAGCGGCTTTTCGGCTTCTGGCTGAAGGTGCGCTCGCCCTTGAGGCGCTCGACGCGCACACCGAGCAGCAACTTATCCTCGTAGAGCAGCGAGCAGACAAGCTTGGGGTCCGTCTGCCCCCATTCCAGCGGCATCCAGTAAT
Organism: Rhodoblastus sp.; assembly: GCA_036796555.1. Lineage (GTDB taxonomy): Bacteria > Pseudomonadota > Alphaproteobacteria > Rhizobiales > Beijerinckiaceae > JAJXWB01. The sequence goes on from DAIRCS010000095.1 coordinate 6,818, forward strand.
AGCCGTCGCTGGCGAAGATCGTCAGCCAGTCCTCGAAGCGCTGCTGGTCGAGCATGCGCGCCTCGCGCAGCACGAAATCGACGAGTTCCTTGTCGGACGGGACCGCGCCCTCGATCTTCGGATCGTTCCTGTTCATGGCGCCCTCCTCACATGTCCAGCGTCATGAAATGCGCCCAGGCGCGATAGGTGTTGCGCATCACCCATTCGTTGGTGCCGGCGGTGATCACGTTCTTCTGCGTCAGCTCGGCGGGATCGTAGAGCCGCTGCATGTTCACCCATTCGTTGCCGTTGGCGTGCAGGCCCTCCTGCGCGCGCTC
>DAIRCS010000095.1:7234-13627 GCA_036796555.1 Rhodoblastus sp.
GCTGCATGTTCACCCATTCGTTGCCGTTGGCGTGCAGGCCCTCCTGCGCGCGCTCGTACATTTCGTAGTCGTCGTGGCCCACGACCGATGTCGGCGCGTTGATGAGGCGATTGTACATGAGCGTGCGCTCGAGCAGCAGGTCCGGCGCGCCGACGAGGCGGAAGGTCCAGGATTCGACCAGCGTCCGGTTGGCGGAGATCGGCTTGAACAGGCGCAGGAGCTGGATCGGCCCCTTGATCATGATGTTGGGGAAATAGACCGTGTTGTGGCGCGCCTCGCCCAGAATGGCCTTCGCGCGCTCCTCGCCGTAGGCGGCCTTCATCTGGTCCCAGTAGCCCGGTATCGCGGAATAGTCGGAATGGATGGAATGGTGCACGCCCGTGTGGCCGTGGCCGTTCTCCCACACCCGGATGCCCATCTTGTCGAAGTCTTCGTAAGGCGACATGAACGGCACGAAGATTTCGACCGCCATGGGCTTGGGCGTGCCTTCCGGCGCCTTCTGCCACATGGCCTTGGCGGTTCCGGCGGAGGATTCGTGCGCGACCATCGGGTGGCAGGTGTCCGTCTGGTTGTCGACAAGCATCTTCCAGTTGCAACTGTGCATGTAGCGCAGCACGCCGCCTGTGACTTCAAGCTTTCCGACCGGCGATCGGTCGATCATGTTGTCGAAGCTCGACAGGCTGTCGCCGAAGAATTCCTCGAAGCCCGGCCCTTCGTCGTTCAGCCGCGCGAAGACGAAGCCGCGATAATTGCGCACGTTCTTCAGGCGCGTCATGCCCTGCGCGGCGGGCGAGTCCCTGAAGCCGGTATTCTCGTAGCCCTGCGTCCAGGGCAGGCTCAGCAGGGAGCCGTCGGTGCGGAAGCGCCACGCGTGATAGGGGCATCGGAATACCTTGCCCGTATTGCCGCAGGTTTCTCCGGCGATCTTCACGCCCTTGTGCGGGCAGCGGTTGAGGAGAACCTTCACCTCGCCGTCGGTATGGCGCACCATGACGACGGGCTGCGAACCGATGGTCGTCGTATAGAAATCGCCCTGGTTCGCCACCTGGCTGTCGTGGCCGACATAGACCCAGGTGTTGGCGAAGAGATGCTCCATCTCGAGCTGGAACAATTCCTCGTCGATGAAGACGTCGCGATGGACTTCCGCCTCGCGCACGAGTTTGCGGACCTTGTCGGCGTCGCCGGCATAATGTGACATGCTCGACCTCCTCGCAGACGGAGGGCGCCGTCGCGCGTGGTTGAAATTAGTTTAATCGTCAAATGATCGCTGTCAACGCGCACAATAGACCTTCGCCCTCGGCGGCTGCGGAAAATCGCCTGATTTCTCGAAAACGGCGGAAACAATTGCCCCATCGGCCGTGGCGGACGGCGTTCGTCGCGGGTTGAAGGAAGGTTCATGATTGAAATATCTCCGCCGATAGCCGCACTTGTCCGCGCGTTCCTTTCGCGCGCGCCGGGCGGCAGGCCCGGCCGCTCGGGGGATTTCGCATGGCTTCGCTTCCGGACCTTCTTTTCCTTTTCGCGGCTTCCGGACGTGAATTTTGAGCCTGAAGCAAATGTCCCTGGACGTTCGGGAGGGCGCGGCGTCTCCGGGCGTTGCGCGGGACCAGGCCCTGTCGGGCCGCCGCTGAGCTCATATTGAACACAATGCAGCGAGATTGCGCGGCCCGGCGCCTGTGGATCGCGCCGCGTCGTGTTGACGCGGCGCGAACAATCGTTTTAGGCTTGATGTAATTTCTCCACGACCGTTCGGAGTTGCGCGTGACGAGTGCGCCTGCAGGACACGGACAGACCGCCGGCCGCCGGCGTTCGCGGTCTTGCCCGCGCCACGCCGGCCATTCCACACTGGACAGAAGACCGCCCGGCGGATCGCCCGCCGGGCGGCGCCGATGCGCGAAGGCCTGCTGAAAGCATTCGCGATGGAACGAAGGAGGGAACCGATGCACAGACTTGCCGCCGTCGCCGTCTCCGCGCTGCTGATCGCAGCGCCAGCGCAAGCCGAAATCAAGGTCGGTTTCGTCACCGCGCTCAGCGGGCCCGCGGCCGCGCTCGGCATCCCCTACGCCAACGGCATGAAGGCGGCGCAGAAATACAAGGCCAAGGTCGGCGGCGAGACCGTCACGATCATCCAGCTCGACGACGGCTCGGACCCGGCCGCCGCCACGCGCAATGCGCGCAAGCTGATCGAGGAGGACAAGGTCGACATGCTGATCGGCACGGCCACGGCGCCGGGCACGATCGCCATGACGACGGTCGCCAACGAGCTGGGCGTGCCGATGATCGCCGTTTCGCCGGTCAAGATCGAGGCGGAGGACCCGGCCAAGCAATGGACGATCGCCGTGCCGCAGCCGCCGATGCTGATGGCGAAGGTCGTCGCCGACCGGATGAAGCGCGACAAGGTGCACAATGTCGGCTACATCGGCTTTTCGGACGCCTGGGGCGATCTCGTCTATGCCGGCGGCAAGGCGGCGGAAGCGCGCGGCGACATCAAGATACTCACCAACGAGCGCTACGCGCGCACGGATACGTCGGTGACCGCGCAGATCCTGCGCGTGCTCGCGACCAAGCCGGACGGGGTGCTGATCGGGGGCTCCTCCACGCAGGCGGCGCTCCCGCTGATCGCGCTGGCGGAGCGCGGCTTCAAGGGCCACACCTACGGTCTGGCCTCGCTCATCAATCCGGATTTCGTGCGCGTCGGCGGCAAGGCCGCCGAAGGCGTGCAGGTCTCCGCCGGACCGGTGATCGTCTCCGAGCAATTGCCCGACGGGCATTTCTCCAAGAAGCTCTCGGCCGATTTCCGCGCCGCCTACAAGGAAGCCAACGGTTCGGAATCGCGCGACGGTTTCTCCGCCTATTCCTTCGACGCCTATCTGATCTTCGCGGGCGCGGCGGAACGCGCGCTCGGCAAGGCCAAGCCCGGCACGCCGGAATTCCGCAAGGCGCTGCGCGACGAGATGCTCAACACCAAGGAGCTCGCCGGCGTGCACGCCGTCTACAATTTCAAGCCGGGGCAGGGCTATGGCGTCGACGATCGCTCGCTGGTGATCGTGATGCTGAAGGACGGCAAATGGGTCTACACGCCCTGAGCGGCTGAAGGAGACGGCGAGAGACGGGATCGTCGCGCATGAACTTCGACATTGCGGCGATCCTGGCCGTCGACGGCGTCGCGAGCGGCGCGATCTACGCGCTGGTCGCGATCGGCACGGTGCTGCTGTTCTCGGTCACGCGCGTGATGTTCGTGCCGTTCGGCGATCTCGCCGCCTTCACCGCGCTGACGCTCGCCGCGCTCGACGACGGCAAGACGCCCGGCACGGTCAATCTCGTCGTCGCGCTGGCCGTCCTCGCCTTCGCCATGGAGGCTTACTCGCTCGTTCGCGCGGGCAGGGCGGCGGCGCTGCCGCGCGCGGCGCTGTTCTATCTGGCGGTCCCCATCGCCATCGCGCTTGCGGTCCGCTTCCTCGCGCCGTTGACGCCGCCGCTGCCCCTTCGCCTTCTCATGGCGCTGGCGCTGATCGTGCCGGTCGCGCCGCTGCTCGACCGCATCGTCTTCCGTCCCGTAGCGGATGCGCCGGTGCTGCTGCTGCTCATCATCGCGGTCGCGCTGCATTTCGCGCTGGTCGGGGTCGGCCTGCTGTTCTTCGGGCCGGAGGGCGTGCGCACGCAGCCGCTCACCTCCTGGTCGACGGAAATTTTCGGCGCCGTGGTGTCGGGGCAGACGATCTGCATCGTCGTCGCCGCGGTCGCGCTCAGCGCCCTGCTTTACGTCTGCTTCGAATACACGCTGATCGGCAAGGCGCTGCGGGCGACCTCGTCCAATCGCACCGGCGCGCGTCTCATGGGCATCCGTCCCGCCCGCGCGGGAACGATCGCCTATGTGCTGGGCTCCGTGCTCGCCGGCGTTTCGGGTCTGCTGATCGCGCCGGTCAATACGATCTTCTACGATTCCGGCTTTCTGATCGGCCTCAAGGCCTTCGTCGGCGCGATCATCGGCGGGCTCTATTCCTATCCCGGCGCGGCCATCGGCGCCGTCATCGTCGGCCTGCTCGAGAGTTTTGCGTCCTTCGTGTCGAGCTCGCTCAAGGACGTCATCGTCTTCTCGATCCTCGTGCCGATTCTGATCTGGCGCTCGCTCATCTCCGTCCATGTCGAGGAGGAGGACGAGGAATGAGCCGCAACGCGCTTCTCGTCGCCGCGCTCGCAGCCATCGTCGTGCTCGCCGCCGCGCCGTTTCTCCTGTCGTCCTTCACGATCAGCCTGCTCGACTATGTCGGCGTCTATGCGCTGGTCGCCATCGGGCTTGCGCTGCTGACGGGCGTCGCCGGCATCGTCTCCTTCGGCCAGGCGGCCTTCGTCGGCGTCGCGGCCTATGCGACGGCCTGGGCGACCGCGCTCAACGGTTATTCGCCCTGGGCCGGGCTCCTGCTCGCGATCCTCACGACCTGCGCGGTCGCCGCCGCGCTCGGCGCCGCGACCTTGCGGCTCGAAGGGCATTTCCTTTCGCTCAGCACGCTTGCCTGGGGCCTCGCCATCGGCTTCCTGTTCGGCAATATCGAGGGGCTCGGCAATTTCAGCGGCATTTCCAACATTCCGCCGATCCGCATCGGCGGCCGTGCGCTGATGCAGAGCGGGGAGATCTATTATCTCATCCTCGCCTGCGTGATCGTCGCTCTCGTCCTGATGTACAATCTTCTGGACTCGCGCTGGGGCCGCGCCATCCGCGCGTTGCGCGGCGGCAATGTCCTGGTCGAGAGCCTCGGAATCAACGCGTTCCAGACCAAGCTGGCGTCTTTCGTCATCGCGGCCTTTCTCGCGGCGATTTCCGGCTGGCTCTACGCGCATATGAGCCGCTTCGTCAGCCCCGCGACATTCGACGCCGCCATGGGCATCGAATATCTGATGATGGCCATGGTCGGCGGGCAGGGCAGCATGATCGGCGGCGTTGTCGGCGCATCGATCATCACCTTCCTCAAGAACGCGATCCAGGACTACCTGCCGCTCATCTCGCCCAACGCCTCGGGCCAGCTCGAGGTCGTCGCCTTCGCCGCCATCTTCATCGTCTTTTTGCAGCGCGCGCGGCGCGGCGTCGTTCCCTATATCGCCGACCGTCTGCCACGCCCGTCGCCGCCGCGGCCGCTCGCCGCGCAGGCGCTGCGCGAACGCGATCAGCCGGCGGCGAGCGCGCCTCTGCTGAGGGTCGAGCAGGCGGTGCGCCGCTTCGGCGGCCTCATCGCCGTCAACACGGTTTCCTTCGAGGTGCGCGCGGGCGAGATCGTCGGACTGATCGGCCCGAACGGCGCCGGCAAGAGCACGATGTTCAACCTGCTGACCGGCGCGCTGAAGCTCGACAGCGGCGCGATCGAATTTTCCGGCATGCCGCTCCACAAGATGCCGCAGCGCGCGATCGCGCGCGCCGGCGTCGCCCGCACCTTCCAGCACGTGAAGCTGCGCCCGCGCATGAGCGTTCTCGACAACGTGCTGCTCGGGGCGCATGCGCGACTGCGTTCCGGCCTCGTGCGCGGCATGTTGCGACTCGACCGCGCGGAGGAGGCGCGCGCCCGCGCCGAGGCCATGCGCCAGCTCGAACGCACCGGCCTTGCCGATCATGTGTTCGACGCCGCGGGCTCGCTGCCGCTCGGCAAGCAGCGGCTGGTCGAGATCGCGCGCGCGCTGGCGGCCAATCCGACGCTGCTCGTGCTCGACGAGCCGGCGGCGGGGCTGCGGCGCAACGAGAAGATGGAGCTCGCCGCGCTGCTGCGCGAATTGCGCGCCGACAAGCTGACCGTTCTGCTCGTCGAGCACGACATGGAATTCGTCATGTCGCTCGTCGACCGCATCGTCGTGATGGATTTCGGCTCCAAGATCAGCGAGGGCCTGCCGGCCGAGGTCCGCGCCGATCCGCGCGTGCAGGAAGCCTATCTCGGAGGCGTTGCATGACGGCGCTGCTGTCGCTCGAAAACGTCAGCGTCTCCTACGGCCGGATCGAGGCGGTGCGCGAGGTGTCCGTGGTCATCGAACCCGGGCGGATCGTCACCATCATCGGGCCGAACGGCGCCGGCAAGACCACGCTGATGCAGGCCGCCATGGGCCTTCTGCCGTCGAGCGGGACCATGCGTTTCGATGGCGACGATCTCGCCGGCGTCGACGTCGAGACGCGCGTGGAGCGCGGCATGTGCCTGGTTCCGGAGCGGCGCGAGCTGTTTCATGACATGAACGTCCTCGACAATCTGACGCTCGGCGCGTTCTCGCGTCGCGCGTCGGCCGATATCGCGCGCGATCTCGACGACGTTTTCGAACGCTTTCCCCGTCTGAAGGAGCGTCGCAGGCAACTCGCCGGCACATTGTCGGGCGGCGAGCGGCAGATGCTCGCGATGGGGCGCGCGCTGATGGCCAAGC
>DAIRCS010000096.1:0-13606 GCA_036796555.1 Rhodoblastus sp.
GCAGCCACTTCTTTTCGATATCGGCGGGCTTGGCCGAATAAGTCTTGCCGTACATGGGGCGTTGGTCCCTTTGAGGCCACGAAACGGAACGAACCGGCGCGAGCGGCGCCGGTCCGGATGGCGGGCTTATAGGCGAGCCCGACTTCAGCGTCAATGGATTGTGCGGGTCCGCCTAGAAAAATGCGCCGAAACCGTCAATGGTAATAAGATACCACATTTCCTTATCAAGGTTTGGCTCCCCGATATCCGATTGTGCGCTCAACCGCCAATAACGACCCGCTTCAGAAGGTCCATCAACCAGACCTCGAAGACCCGGACCCGGCGCGCGACGTGCTGGCGGCCGGAATAAAGCAGGCTTATCGGCAACGGCCGGGCGCGCCTGTCCGGCAATAATTCGACGAGTTCGCCCGATCCGAGATGCTCGCGCACATCGTAAGCGGGAATCTGGATCAGGCCGAGCCCGGCGAGACAGCAGGCGATATAGGCCTCGGCGCTGTTGACCGTCACCCGGCCGCGCATCGGCAGGCTGCGCAAGTCTCCGGCCTCGACCCATTCCCACGGCGCGACACGGCCTGTCGAAGGCGAGGCGTAGTTCACGGCCCAATGGTCGGCGAGATCGTCCGGCGACCGCGGTGTTCCGTGGCGGGCCAGATAGGTCGCGCTCGCCACGTTGATCAGGGGCAGTTCGCCCACGGGACGCGCGATCAGCCTCGAGTCGCTCAGGGGACCGACGCGCAACACGCAATCGACATTGTCCTCGATGAGATTGACGGCGCGGTCGGTCACGCCGAGGTCGATGTCGATGTCGGGATATTCGTCGAGAAAGGCGGGAAGCGCGGGCGCGATGACGAGCCGTCCGATCCTGCCCGGGACGTCGATTCGCAGTTTTCCCGATGGCTTCGTCGCGCTCCCGCGGAACAGGCCCTCGGCTTCCTCGACATCGGAGACAAGCGCGACGCAGCGCTCGTAGAGCGTCATGCCGTCCTGGGTCGGAGAGACCTTGCGGGTGGTGCGGTGCAGAAGCCGGGCGCCGACGCGGTCCTCGAGCGTGGCGACCGCGGCGGAAACCGACGAACGGGGCAAGCCCATCGTCGCGGCCGCGCGCGTGAAACTGGCGCATTCGACGACGCGGGCGAAGATGCGGAAAAGCTCGATCCGGTCCAATCTCGAACCCATTGTTCGTCAGTTCTGACATATGATGTCAGAATTCCGCCCTTTATCGCAAATCTCCAGACGATAGCTTGAGATGTGGAGGCGGCTGCGAGCCGACCCGACGAGGAGGCTTTGCGCATGACTGACCATTCCATCAAGGGAAAGACGATCATCATCGCCGGCGGCGCCAAGAACCTGGGCGGCCTGCTCGCGCGCGATCTCGCCGCCCACGGCGCAAGGGCTGTCGCCATTCACTACAACAGCGCTGGCACAAAGGCCGCCGCCGAGGAGACCGTCGCGGCGGTCAAGGCCGCCGGCGCCCACTGCGCCGCGTTTCAGGCGAACCTGGCGACGGCGGGGGCGGTCGAAAAGCTCTTCGCTGACGCCGTCGCCGCTTTCGGCAGGCCTGATATCGCCATCAACACGGTCGGCAAGGTGCTGAAAAAACCGATGGTGGACATATCCGAAGCCGAATACGACGAAATGAGCGCGGTCAACGCGAAAACCGCGTTCTTTTTCATCAAGGAGGCCGGCAGGACGCTCAACGACAACGGCAAGATCTGCACGCTGGTGACTTCGCTGCTCGGCGCCTTCACGCCCTTCTATTCGAGCTACGCCGGTACGAAGGCGCCGGTCGAGCATTTCACCCGCGCCGCCGCGAAGGAATTCGGCGAGCGCGGCATATCTGTCACCGCCATCGGTCCCGGCCCGATGGACACGCCGTTCTTCTATCCGGCCGAGGGCGCCGACGCCGTGGCCTATCACAAGACAGCCGCCGCCCTGTCGAAATTCTCCAGGACGGGCCTCACCGACATCGAGGATATCGTTCCCTACATCAGGTTCATGGTGTCGGACGGCTGGTGGATGACCGGCCAGACCATTCTCGTCAACGGCGGCTACACTACGAAGTGAGGCGGTTTTGCCGCTTCTCGATGCGGGCGTTGACAGGACCGGGCGCCTGATCGCGTGATGGCGATAAGGGGAGTGAAGCCCATGCATATGGCTTTGGTGATCGCGGGCGGCCTCGTTTCGCTCGGCCTGTTCCTGCTGTTCGGCAAGCTGTGGGGCGGCGCCGACCCGGATTACGCCTTCGCCGCCAGGCTGTTCATTCCCTTCTGGCTGGCCATGGCGCTCGCCAACATGTGGGTCGGCGTCAACAAGGCCGGCTATTCGGTCAAGGACGAACTGCCGATCCTGCTGCTGGTCTTCGCCGTCCCGGCTGCGGTCGCGGCGCTGGCGATCTGGCGTCTCGCGCGATGAGGCTCAGCCGCGCGGCGGGATCGAATAGGTGCCCACCGCATGCGCCACTGCGTCGTCGCGGCCCGCGGAATGGATATAGACCTCGCCGACCGCGAGCTTCTTGCCGAGCTTGAGGAGGCGGCAGTCGCCGACGATGTCGCCGGGCTGCGGCTTGGACATGAAATTGATCGTGAGATTCGTGGTCACCGCCATCGGAACCCAGCCGATCGTGGCGAGCACGGCGATATAGAGCGCGCAATCGGCCAGGCCGAACATGGCCGGCCCCGCGATCGTGCCGCCCGGCCGCAGGTGGCGGGCGTGGAACGGCAGGCGCACGCGGGCGCGCATCGGCACGGCCTCCTCGATCAGCATGGCGCCCTCGGCGGCGAAGCTCTGCGGAAATTCCGTGCGCAGCAGGGCGGCGAGATCGTCCGGGCCGAGATGCTTGACCTGCGTGTTCATTCTTCCTCCCGATTTCGTCTGGTCCCTTGATAGAAAATCGCGGGCGAAAGTCCATCAGCGATGTTCCGGACAAGGGCCGCGATTGCCGAGCGGGCCCGCGGCGTCTAAATCCTGTGCGTCCCTTAACCCGCCGCGCCTCTCCCGTCCCTCATGCCGCCTTCCCTTCGCGACGTTTTCGGCCGACTGCTGCTCGCCGCCGCCGGCCTTGCGCTGGCCGTGACGCTGGCTGGCTGTGGCGACGAGGCCGCCTGCGACAACGACATCGTCAAGGACAAGGCGATCGAGGCCGTGAGGGCGCAATATCCCAACGACGTCTCGAAGGAATTGCTGAGGCGCGGCAGCATCCCCGCGCTCGACCGCATCCTCAAGGAGCGGAAGCTCGACCAGAAGGACGAGAAGCAACTGGAGATCGCCGCCAAGGCCGCGGTTCAGGAAATGGAAGACGCCTGGAAAAACGGCCGCTTTACGCTCGAGAATGTCGCGACCGTCGATTTCGACGCCAAGGCCAACAAGGCGTCCTGCCGCGCGCGCATGGTGTTCATGACGAGCTGGGGCATTTCGGTGCGCGATATCAATTACGACGCGGCCATCAGGAATGGCCAGCTCGAGGTCGGCGCGACAATCCTGAACTGATATTTGTGATAGATTAGCTGTTTAGCTTCATATATTGATGTATCGCATTAGCGAAATAGCCGGAACATCGCATAGCCCTTGGCGATGAAATAGCGGTCTATCCCGGCGACATCCGTCAGCGTCACGCTGGCGTTGCGGATGGCGGCGCCGAATTGCGGGACGAAGATCAGCGCCAATAGCAGCAGGCCGGAGATTGCCGCGAAACGGTCGGCCTGGAGCTGCATGTCGGCCGGCAGATGCGGCCGGAGAATGCCGAAGCCGTCGAAACCGGGGACCGGCAGCAGGTTCAGCGCCAGCGCGGTCGCCTGCAAATAGCCGAGGAAGGCGAGCGCGCCCCAGAAGGCGCCTCCGCCGCCTCGCAGCGGCCAGTCGAGCCAGAAGGGTATTCCGATGGCGAGCAGGAAGAGCCCGTTGGCGAGGGGCCCGGCGGCCGAAACGAGGCTCTCCCACCAGCGGCTGCGCAGCGACAGGCGCTCGATGTAGACCGCGCCGCCCGGCAGGCCGAGGCCGCCGAGCAGAACGAACAGGATCGGCAGGCGGAAGGTCAGCAGGGGCTGGGCGTAGGCCATGGGATCGAGCGGGAGATAGCCGCGTGTCTCGACGGAGCGGTCGCCGCCGAGGAAGGCGGCGAAGGCGTGCGCCGATTCGTGCAGGCACAGCGACACGATCCAGCCGAGCACGACGAAGCCGATGACGACGGCGTTGGACCCGGACGCGCCGAGATAGAGAACGGCGCCGAAGCCGATGAAGCCGGCGAGGAGAAGGAGGAAGCGCAGGGACAGGGGGACGAATCCGTGGCTGGGGGGACGCGCGGCAATGTGCGGGCGGGCGGCCTTCGGTTCAAGCCTGCGCGGCGCCGCGCCGCCGTCGCTTGCCCGCGCGGCGAAAGCGCGGGATTGTGCGCGCCATGCACACAGCCGCCCGCTCCGCCCCGTCCGACGCCCCGCTGCTCCGCCGCGACCTGCGCGCCGACGGCGTCCTCACCCTCACGCTGGCCCGCCCGCAGGCGCGCAACGCCCTGTCCATCGCCATGCTGGAGGCGCTGGGCGGCGCTTTCGCGGAAATCGCCGCAGACCGCGAGGTGCGCGCGGTCGTGCTGGCGGCGGACGGGCCGGCTTTTTCATCGGGCCACGATCTCAAGGAGATCACCGCCGCGCGCGCGGGCGCCGACGGAGGGCGCGCCTTCTTCGAGGACACGCTGGCGCGCTGCGCGGCCATGATGCAGCAGGTCGTCGCCCTGCCCCAGCCCGTGATTGCGGCGGTCGAAGGCATAGCGTCGGGCGTGGGCTGCCAGCTTGTCGCCACCTGCGATCTCGCCATCGCTGGCGACAGGGCGCAGTTCTGCACGCCCGGCGTGAACATCGGCCTGTTCTGCTCGACGCCGATGGTGGCGCTCTCGCGCAACCTGTCCCGCAAGCACGCGATGGAAATGTTGCTGTCGGGCGACATGTTCGACGCGGACGAGGCCGCGCGCTTCGGCCTCGTCAATCGCGTGGTCGAGGCCGGCGGCGCGCTGGACGCCGCATTGGCGCTCGCCGGCAGGATCGCCTCCAAATCGGCGCTGACGGTCAAGATCGGCAAGCGCGCCTTCTACGAGCAGGCGGAGATGAAGCTTGGGCAAGCCTACGATTACGCCAGCCGCGTGATGGTGGAAAATCTGCTCGCGCGCGACGCCGACGAGGGCATTTCGGCCTTCGTGCAGAAGCGGACGCCGAACTGGGAAGACAGGTAGCTGGACCGCGAGCCTTCAGGCTCGCAACCGCCGCGACAAAAGATGCGAGCCTGAAGGCTCGCGGTCCGGCGCGGCGTCGCCAAGGATTTCCGATGAAATTTCTCGTGCGCCTTCTTGTCGTTCTCGCTGCGATTGCGGCCCTCCCCGCCCTCGCCCAATCCCCGCCGTCCAAACCCTACAAGGCGACGGTCGCGACCTATGACCGCGCGGCGGAAAACGATGCGGGGCTGGCGGCGCTGGTCCGGGAGACGCGCGCCGCCGTCGAGGCGAAGGACGTCGCCGGGCTCTCGGCGCTGATTTCCGACAGGTTCGTCGCGCTCGATTGCGCCGCCAATCCGCTGAAAGCCTGCGCGCCCGGCAAGGCGAAGGCGGTCGGCGCGGGGAACGCCCGGCCGATCGACCGGCTACGGCTCGCCTTCTGCTGCGAGGGCAAGCCGTCGCCCGAGACGCCGGAAGCCGCGCAGAACGACACGATGTTCGCGATCCTCGCCGCCGATCTCGGCGCTGGCGGCCTCGGCGCCAATCCCGACGCCAAGGGCGAGGTCTGCGCGCCGGCCCTGCCCCGTCTCGATCGCGCGCGGGCGGGCGCGGCCGCCAGGGCCGCCGGCGTGGAGCCGGAAAATCTGCGGGTAGCGGCGGCGACGATCCCCCTGCGCGAAAAACCCGCGCCCGGCGCCGCGACGATCTCGCGGCTCGATCCCGGCGATCTCGCGCCGATCGTGACCGACCTGACCGCCGATACGCCGTCGGGCTGGACCGCCATCGCCCTGCCCGACGGCGCAATCGGTTACACGGATGCGCTGGGGCTCGACGAGCTGACGCCCGGCGCGATCTGCTTCGGCAAGGAAAAAGGCCGCTGGAAGATCGTCTCGACGATCCAGCGCGGCGGATAGCGCAGAGCCGGGCGCCGCGCGGCGCCCTTTGCTATCGGAGCGGGCGCCGCTAGGTGTAGGGGCCTGCGAGTTCGTTCATGAATCACGACGCCTATTCCGACGCCTATATCCGCTCGATCCTGCGCACGACGAAGACCATCGCCATGGTCGGCGCTTCCGCCAACGAGGCGCGGACGTCGTATATCGTGCTGAAATACCTGATAGGGCGCGGCTATCGCGTGTTTCCGATCAATCCCGGGCTGGCGGGCAAGGATATCCTTGGCCAGAAGGTCTACGGCGCGCTGGCCGACCTGCCGGAGCCGGTCGACATGGTCGACGTGTTCCGCAATTCCGAGGCCGCGGGCAAGGTCGTGGACGAGATTCTCGCGCTGCCGTGGCTGCCCAGGACCATCTGGATGCAGCTTTCCGTCCGCAACGACGAAGCCGCCGCGCGCGCCGAAGCGAGGGGCGTGCAGGTCGTGATGAACCGCTGTCCCAAGATCGAATGGGGCCGGCTGTCGGGCGAAATCTCCTGGGGCGGCATCAACTCGCGCATCCTGTCGGCGAAAAAGCCGTCGATGATGGCGGGCTTCCAGAAACTTTCGGTCGACAGCGACGGATGAGCCGGGACGCCGGAGCGGAGATCGGCCCGTGAGCGACGAACATTCGCGCGCCTATCGCGGCTGGCGCATGGTCGCGGTCTGTTTCGTCGTCGCCACGCTCGCCTGGGGCTTCGGCTTCTACGGACAGGGGATCTATCTCGCGCATCTCCTGAAGCTGCGCGGCTGGTCGCTGTCGCTGGTGTCGACCGCGATCACCGGCTTCTATTTCGTCAGCGCGCTCATGGTCGCCTTCGTCGCCGACTGGATCGGCCGTGTCGGCGCGCCGCGCGTGGTCGCGGGCGGCATGGTGGCGACCGGAGCCGCCGCCGCGGCGCTGGGCTTCGTGCGCGAGCCCTGGCAGCTCTACGCGGTCTATCTCCTGATGTCGGTCGGCTGGGCCTCCACTAGCCTGGCCGCCATCACGACCATTCTGGGCATGTGGTTTTCCGCCCGGCGCGGGCTCGCCGTCTCGCTGGCGCTGACGGGCGCGAGCGCCGGCGGCATTCTGGTCGTTCCCGCCTTGCAGGCCCTGATCGCGGCGCAGGGGTTTCCCGCCGCCATGCTGGTCGCCGGCGCCCTCCTCGCCTTCGTCGGCGCGCCGCTGGCGCTCTGGCTGATCGAATCGCCCGCGGCGCCCGCCGCCGGGGCCGGGCCGCGTCCCGCGGCGCAGGGCAAGGCGGCGCTGCTGCGCGCCTTCCGCTTCTGGTCGATCGCGGCTCCCTTCGCCGTCGTGTGGGTGACGCAGACGGCGTTTCTCACGCACGAGGTCAACATCTTCACGCCGCTTCTCGGCGCGAGCGGGGCGGCGGCGGCCGTGGCGGCCACGACCTTCGCGGCGGTCGCCGGCCGGCTCATGCTCGGCGCGGTCGTCGACCGGCTGGACAAGCGGCTGGCGACGGCGATCTCGGTCACGAGTCAGGCGGCGGCGCTGGCGGCGCTGGCGATCTGGCCGCAACCGGCGGTCTTCTGGGCGGCGGCCGTGGTCTACGGCCTGTCGGTCGGCAATGTCATCACGCTGCCGGCGCTCATCGTGCAGCAGGAATTCGAGCCGCATGCTTTCGGCGCGGTCGTCGCGCTGCTGACCTCCGTCACCCAGATGTTCGGCGCCTTCGGCCCGGCCCTTCTCGGCCTGAGCCGCGATCTCGCCGGCGGCTACGACGCGCCGCTGGTCTGTTGCGCTTTGCTCAACGTCGGCGCGGGCGCCGCCTTCGTCCTGCTGCGGCCGTGGCGCACGGCGTCATGAATTTGCAGCAAACGTCTCGCATCGCGCGATTCTTTCGGTTATGGAGCGCGCCATGACCCTGATCGCCGACACCGGCGCGCTGGCCGAGGTCTGCAGCCGGCTCGCGCGCCATCCCTTCGTCACCGTCGACACCGAGTTTCTGCGCGAAACGACCTTCTGGCCGAAAGTCTGCGTCATCCAGATCGCCTCGCCCGAGGAGGCCGTCGCCATCGACGCGTTGGCCGAGGGCCTCGATCTCGCGCCTTTCTTCGCGCTGATGGCCAACCCCGATGTCGTGAAGGTCTTCCACGCCGCGCGGCAGGACATCGAGATCATGTGGCATCTGGCGCGGCTGGTGCCGGCGCCCCTGTTCGACACGCAGGTCGCGGCCATGGTCTGCGGCTATGGCGACCAGATCTCCTACGGCGATCTGGTGCAGCAGGTGTGCCGCGTCGGCCTCGACAAGTCCTCGCGCTTCACCGACTGGTCGCGCCGGCCGCTGTCCGACGCGCAGATCGACTATGCGATCGCCGACGTCACATGGCTGCGCGACATCTACCGTCACCTGCGCTCGCGCCTCGAAAAGTCCGGCCGCATCGACTGGCTCGCCGACGAGATGGGCACGCTGACCTCGCCGGCGACCTACGAGCAGAAGCCCGAAAACGCGTGGGAGCGCCTGAAGGGCCGCGCGCGAAAACCGCGCGATCTGGCCGTGCTGATGGAGGTCGCCGCCTGGCGCGAGCATGAGGCGCAGACGCGCGACGTGCCGCGCTCGCGCGTGCTGAAGGACGACGTGCTGGTCGAGGTCGCCCTGGCCGCGCCGCGCGACGCCGCCGCGCTCGGCAACCTGCGCGCCTTTCCGCGCGGCATGGAGCGATCCAAGGGCGGCGCGGAGATTCTGGCGGCTGTCGAGCGCGGCCTTGCGCGCGACGTGGCGGACCTGCCCCGGATCGAGCGCGACCGCCGCCCGCAGCGCGACAGCGCCACGGTGGAACTCCTGAAGGTGCTGCTGCGGCAGGTCGCCGAGAAGCACGGCGTCGCGCCCAAGATGATCGCCAATGTCGAGGACCTCGAGGCGATCGCGGCTTCGGACACGGCGGATGTGGCGGCGCTCCAGGGCTGGCGGCGCGAGCTGTTCGGCGCGAAGGCGCTGCTGCTCAAGCGCGGACGCCTGGCGCTGACGGTCGAGAAGTCGAAGGTGGTCACGCTGGAGTGGCGGGACGTCGAGGGCTGAGGGTCGCGCCCCGGCCATCCTTCGAGACGCGCCTTTCAGGCGCTCGTCAAAGTCTGGCCCGTAACTCGAATCCTCATCCTGAGGAGCGCCGCAGGCGCGTCTCGAAGGATGGCAAACCTAGCGATTTTCGCCACTGCCGCCCTTCGAGACGCCGCGGAGTTTATCCTTGCGCCGGCCAGAGGCCGGACGCGAGGGCGGCGCCTCAGGACGAGGTTCCCGAATTTCGAGTCAGTCTCTCAGGGCGAGGGTCGGGGCATGCGCCAGACCTTCGGGATGAAGGCGTCCCGATGCGGCTATCCGCCCGGCGGTCCGGCTCAGTCGTGCTCGGAGGCGCCGACAGACGCGCCGTCTTTCGGCGCGAGGCGGATGACCACGTCCACGCCGACGATCTCCGTGCCGTCGGGCGCGGGAACGTTCATCAGCGGGATGTATTGCTCGGGAATGTCGAAAAGCTCGTCGCGGTCTTCCAGATAGAAATGGAAGTGCGGGCCGATCTTGGTGTCATACCAGGTCTTGGCGCCGTAGAGCGCGATCTCGCGGACGAGGCCGTGCGCGGCGAAGTCGCGCAGCGCGTTGTAGATCGTCGCCAGCGACGGCGGGTAGCGCTGCTCGCGCGCTTCCGCGAACAGGGTTTCGGCGGTCAGATGCCGGTCGCCCTTGGCGAACAGGAGCTCGGCGATCTGGACGCGCTGGCGGGTCGGGCGGAGGCCCTGATCCCTCAGCGTGGCGCAGAAGCTGGACTTCCGCCAATGTGTGGCTGCGTTCGCCGACATGGTCTGTTTCGTCCTTTCGCGCCGCGCGCGGTCCGAATTATAGTTCCGTATCTTGCTCTTCGCCTAATGCAAAGACTGTGCGCAAGTGCCAGAGCCTAATTTTAGAAGCGTTTGAAAGCGTTTCCCGACTAATGTCGCCCCTGGTCCCCGCGATTTCAATCCATTGGCCACGGCCGCGTCCGTTATGGACAATCAGCCGCATGTCCGTTTTGCGACAGACGCGACGACGGCCTGCGTCTCGTTCCAGACGCGGCGGGGGAAGGCGCCCGCGTCCTCCTCGCGCGCGAGAGGGCCGGGTTCGCCGGGCCCGAGCGGGGGAAACTCGCCCGAACCCAGTTTTTCGGCGTGCGCGCGCAGCGGCGTGATCGCGCCGGTGGCGAGCGGAAAGGCGGGCGCAGCGGCGTTCATCGGCCCCTGCTCACGCAGGTAACGGTTGAGATGGCCGCGCGCCGGGCGGCCGGTGAAGAGGTTGGTGAGCCGGGTCGTGTCGTCCCGTCCGGCCTTGAGACCGGCGCGGTGGACGGCCGAGGTCGAGGCCTGGGGCGAGAGCAGATAGGCTGTGCCGATCTGCGCGGCCGAGGCGCCGAGCATGAGCGCCGCCGCCATGCCGCGCCCGTCCGCGATCCCGCCGGCGGCGACGACCGGAACCTTCACCGCGTCCACCACCTGCGGCAGCAGCGCCATCAGGCCCGGCTGCGCGTCGATGTCGTCGGTCAGGAACATGCCGCGATGGCCGCCCGCCTCGCGCCCCTGCGCGATGACCGCATCCACCCCGCGGGCGTCCAGCCAGCGGGCTTCCTCGACCGTCGTAGCCGAAGACCAGACCTGCGCGCCCGTCGCCTTCACGCGGGCCAGCAGGCCCGGCTCGGGCAGGCCGAAATGAAAACTGACGACCGGCGGGCGCACGTCCTCGATCACCGCGCACATGGACTCGTCGAAGGGCGCCCTGCCCGGCCCCTTGGCCGCTTCGGCCGGGTCGAGGCCGAATTCCCTGTAATAGGGCGCAAGGCGCTCGATCCACGCGGCCTCGCGCGCGGAATCGGGCGCCGGCGGCGTGTGGGCGAAGAAATTGACGTTGAACGGCGCCTTGGTCGCCGCGCGGACTTCTCCGATTTGCGCGCGAAGAACGTCCGGCGTCAGCATGGCGCAGGGAATGGAGCCGAGGCCGCCCGCTTCGCACACGGCGATGCAGAGTTTTGGCCCCTGCGAGCCCGCCATGGGCGCCTGGACGATGGGGCGTTCGGTCAGCGTCCACATTTCGATTTCCTCCGGACCGCGAGCCTTCAGGCTCGCTTTTTTTTGGGGACCGCGAGCCTTCAGGCTCGCCTTGCTCTCGTGCGAGCCTGAAGGCTCGCGGTCCAATCAACCCACGACCACGACCTTCGGCTCGCGGCCGATCAGCCTGCCCAGCGCCTTCATGCGATTGGCGATACGTTCGCCGGCCAGCGCAGCGAATTCGGGCGGCAGCTCCAGCACCAGTTCCTTCTTGCGCACGCGCAGCGGCGTCTTCGGCAGCACGCCGGGCATGGCCGCGGACAGAATATAGGCGACCCGCATGGCCGCGCCCAGAATGCGCGCGCGATCCAGAAGCCGGGCGGTGACGAGCGCCCGGATCATCGGGCTGACCGCCTCGTTGAGGCCGAGATGGCGCGTGGCGATGGCGAGCGCGATGAAGGCGCGGCCGGGATGGTCGACGCCGACGAAGGAGGCGTTGGCGACGATGTCGAAGGCCTGCTCGCCGCGATAATCGGGATGGGCGCGCCAGGCGATGTCGGACAGGAGGCAGGCCGCGCGGCGCAGGCGCCTGTTGTAGTCGCTGTCGGGGAGATCGGCGGAGGCGAAAAAGTCGTCGTACCAGTCGGCCAGTTCGTGGCCGTGCTGCGGCGCGCGCGAACGCAGCAGGTTGAATTCGGCGGCGGACCACAGCAGCGGATCGAGGCGCTGCTCCTCGGGGCTCAATTGCTCGTAGAGAAGACCCTCGCGCACGCCGGCCGCCGACATGACGATGGAGCGCGGCTTGCCCCGCTTGATGATCTCGTCGAGAACGATCGCGCCGTAGGCGAGCAAGGGCCGGCGCTGCGCGGAAATGGCGTCCACGGCGTTGAGCGAATCGATGTCGACGCGCTCCAGCAGCTCCGCGAAATCCTCCGCGTCGCGCGCGGGGATCTCGTAATTGTGCATGACGTTCAGCGGATAGGAGCGCTGCAGCATGTGCAGGCGCGCCAACGCGCGCCATGTGCCGCCGACAGCGTAGAAGGTGCGGCCGGGCAGCTTCTTCAGGGCGTCCGCGTCCGCCAGCGCCTCGCGCGCGATCCTGGCGGCCTGCTTGTGCGACCTGCCCGAGGAATCGAGCAGCGCGAGGCCGCCGAGCGGCAGGGTCTGGCCCTTGCCGGTGGCGTCGCCGTCCACGCCGATCAGTTCGAGCGAGCCGCCGCCGAGATCGCCGACGACGCCGTCGGGCTGGTGGATCGCCGAGATCACGCCCTTGGCCGAAAGCTCGGCCTCGCGCTTGCCGGAAAGGAGCTGGATCGGCGCGCCGATCGCCTGTTCGGCGCGGTCCAGAAAGTCCGGCCCGTTGCGCGCGTCGCGCGCGGCGGCTGTCGCGACGACCTGAATGTCCCGGACGCCCATGATGCGACAGAGCGTTTCGAACCGTCCGAGCGCGGCGATGGCGCGCTCCATGGCGTCGTCGTTCAGCACGCCGGTCGTCTGGACGCCGCGGCCGAGGCCGCAAAAAGCCTTTTCGTTGAAGATCGGGGTCGGCGCGCGGGTGCGGCCCTCGTAGGCGACAAGGCGCACCGAGTTCGAGCCGATGTCGACGATGGCGACGGGCGCGCCCGCGTCGATGCGCCCCTGCGCCTCCGTTTTCGAAATGACCATGGCTTTAAAATACCATTCCTGCCGCTACCCGCGTTTCAACGATTTCGGCCGGGATTCCTTGAGGGACTTGCCGCGGCCGGAAAGAGACGGGTTGGTCATAAAGTATTTGTGCGCGTTGAACGATTCCGCGCTGGGCGGCAGTTCGACGCGGGCCGAGGAGCCGTCGGGCAGAATGCGGTAGCTCTGCTCTGTGTCGATGAGATTGGCGACCATGATCTGGTCGAGCACCTGCTGGTGCACGGTCGGATTGAGGATCGGCAGGAGCGATTCCACGCGGCGGTCGAGATTACGCGGCATGAGGTCGGCCGAGGAGATGTAGACGCGCGCCTTGCCGTGGGGCAGCGCATGGCCGTTGCCGAAAGCGTAGATGCGGGCGTGTTCGAGGAAGCGCCCGATGATCGACTTCACGCGGATGTTCTCGGACAGGCCCGGCACGCCGGGCCTCAGGCAGCAGATGCCGCGCACGACGAATTCGATGCGGACGCCCGCCTGACTCGCCTGATACAGCGCGTCGATGATCTCCGGGTCCACCAGCGCGTTGCACTTGCCCCAGATGGCCGCGGGCTTGCCGGCGCGCGCGTAGGCGATCTCGGCCTCGATGTTGCGCAGAAGCGTCTTCTTCAACCCGATCGGCGACACCGACATGCATTCGAGGCCGGCGGGCTCGGAATAGCCGGTGATGAAATTGAAGATGCGCGCGACGTCGCGGCCGATCGCGGGATCGGCGGTGAAGAGCGAAACGTCGGTGTAAACCTTGGCCGTGACGGGGTGATAATTGTCGGTGCCGACGTGGCAGAAGGTGACC
>DAIRCS010000097.1:0-13348 GCA_036796555.1 Rhodoblastus sp.
GCGCGCCGAGCGTCTCCATCGTCGCGTCGGCGCGATAGCCTTCGTCATGCGCGAAAATCTTCGGATCGCCCTTGCGCTGCGGCACGGCGACGGGCACGAGCTCGTCGGCGAAGCGGTTTTCTTTCCACGCCTGCGTCGCGCGCTGATGGCTCTTCACCGCATAGGCGTCGCAGGCCTCGCGGCTGATCTGGTAGTCGCGCGCGAGATTTTCCGCCGTCTCGATCATGCCGGAGATGACGCCGAAGCGCGCAATCGGCTGGCTCATGACGCGACCGCGCGTGAGACGGTCGTGCATCGTCACGGAGCCCGAGCGCGCGCCGTTGCGCATGTCGGTCGAATAATATTCGACATTGCTCATGCTCTCGACGCCGCCGGCGACGACCACGTCGGCCGCGCCCGTCTGCACCATCATGGCCGCGTCGATCACCGCCTGCAGGCCCGAGCCGCAGCGGCGATCGAGCTGATAGCCCGGCACCGTGATCGGCAGGTCGGCGGCGAGCGCCGACCAGCGCGCGATGCAGGGCGCCTCGCCGTTGCCGTAGCCCTGGGCGTAAATCACGTCGTCGATCTTCTCGGGATCGATCTTGGTGCGCTTGACGAGTTCCTTCAGCACGACCGCGCCGAGGTCGCCGGCGGCCATGGACGACAGCGCGCCCTGGAATTTGCCGACCGCCGTGCGGATCGGCGAGACGATGGCGGCGCGGCGCAGACCGTTCTTGGCCATGGCGTTTCACTCCTGTTGAAATGGGTGGCGCGCAAACTGGCAGAGCGCGCGCCCGCGGTAAAGTTCAGCAAAGCGATTATCGGCGGATTTTGTCGGACAGCTTGGCAAGACCCGCGCAATCGGTTCTCTTATACGCCAACACATCACAGGGAGGACGCGGCATGCCTGCGCCGAGGCCAGAGCCGTTCCGCATAGCGGTTCCGCAGGAGACGCTCGACGATCTGCAGGCGCGCCTCGCGCGCGTCCGCTTTCCGGACGAGGCGCCGGCCGCGCCCTGGTCGTATGGAACGAGCCTCGCCTATATGCGCGACCTCGTCGCCACCTGGCGCGACAGCTACGACTGGCGCAAGCACGAGGCGGCGTTGAACGCCTTCCCGCAGTTCAAGGTCGAGATCGACGGGATCGGCGTTCATTTCATCCACGTGCAAGGCAGGGGACCGAACCCCGCGCCGCTGCTGCTGTCGCACGGCTGGCCGGGCTCGATCGTCGAGTTCCAGCGCATCATTCCCATGCTGACGGACCCCGCGTCTTTCGGCGGCGATCCCGCCGACGCGTTCACGATCGTCGCGCCGTCGCTTCCGGGCTACGGATTTTCCTTCCGCGAAGGCCAGAAGCGTGTCGGCCTCGAGGGTATTGCCGACATGTTCGCGACTTTGATGCGCGACGTGCTCGGCTACCGCAAGTTTGGCGCGCAGGGCGGCGATTGGGGGTCCGTCGTCACGACGCTGCTCGCCTACAGGCATGCCGATCTTCTGACCGGTTTTCACGTCAACATGCTGATCGCCGGCCGCGATCCCTCGGCCATCGCCGAACCGACGGCCGAGCAGGCCGCCTATTTCAAGGCGGCGGGCCGCTGGGCGCAGGAGGAGAGCGGCTATCAATGGATCCAGGGCACGAAGCCGCAGACGCTGGCCTTCGGCCTCACGGATTCGCCGGTCGGGCTCGCCGCGTGGATCGTCGAGAAATTCCGGTCGTGGAGCGATTGCGGCGGCGAGGTCGAGAACGCGATTTCGCGCGACGCGATGCTGACCAACATCATGATCTACTGGGCGACCGGCGCCATCGGATCGTCGTTCTGGCCCTACTACGATCGCCGCCACAGCAAGTGGCCGATCCCGCACGACGCAAGGATCCCGGTTCCCTTCGGCTATGCGGAGTTTCCGAACGAGATCGCGCGCCCGCCGCGTTCGCTGGCGGAAGCGCAATACGACATCCGCCGCTGGAGCGTGATGGAGAAGGGCGGCCATTTCGCCGCGCTGGAGCAGCCTGCCGCGCTTGCGCACGAGGTGCGGGAATTCTTCCGGCCGCTGAGATGAAAAATGGACCGCGAGCTTTCAGGCTCGCCGTCGTCATGCGAGCCTGAAGGCTCGCGGTCCAATAAAGAGGAAACACATGGGACCGCTGAAGGGTATTCGCGTCGTCGACATGAGCCAGGTGATCTCGGGGCCGCTGGCGGCGAGCTGGCTCGCCGACCAGGGGGCCGAGGTCATAAAGGTCGAGGACGCCAAGGGCGATCCCTCGCGGCTGATCGGACCGCGCAAGGACGACATGAGCGCGCTCTATTTCGCCGCCAACCGCGGCAAGCAGGGGCTCGTCGCCGATCTGAAAAACGCGGAGGATTGCGCACGCGTGTGGGCCGAGATCGAGAAGGCCGACGCGCTCGTGCAGAATTTCCGGCCGGGCGTCGCGGAGCGACTCGGCTTCGGCTACGAGGCGGTCGCCGCGCGCAATCCGCGGCTCGTCTATTGCTCGATCTCGGGCTTCGGCGCGCACGGGCCCCGCGCGAAATCGCGCGCCTACGATTCGGTGGTGCAGGCGCTGGCGGGCTTCGCGGCGTGTCAGGCCGGGCCGTCAGGCGAGCCGGAACTGGTGCGCTCCTATGTCTGCGACAAGGTGACGGCGCTGATCGCCGCGCAGGCGATCACGGCCGCGCTGTTCGCGCGCACGACGACGGGCAAGGGGCAGCATGTCGAGGTCGCCATGTTCGACGTGGCGCTCGCCTTCAACTGGCCGGAAGGCATGTGGAACCACGCCTTCCTCGACAATCCGCCCGAGCCCGCGCCGGAAGTCTCGACCAGCTACCGCCTGTGGCGGACGCGCGACGGACACGTGTCGCTGTCGGCGTTGCAGCAGGTGGAATTCGAGGCCCTGTGCCGCGCCGTGGAGTCGCCGGAGCTCTACCACGACCCGCGCTTCGCCACGCCGACGCTGCGCATGGCGAACCGCGTCGAATATCGCGAGATCATGGAAGCGAAGATCGCCTCGTTCACGACGGCCGAGCTCGACGCGCGGCTCGCGCGCGAGGACGCGCCGGGCGGGCGCGTCAATCTGCGCGAAGACCTGCTGACCGATCCGCAATCGCTGGAGAACGGCAATTTCGTCGAGATCGACGCCGCCGATCTCGGCCGCGTGCGCACGGCGCGGCATCCGGCGAAGTTCGGCGGCACGCCGGTCAGTCCGCGCCCGAAGGCGGCGCCACGGTTGAAGAAGTAGGGTTTCCAAGACCCTCATCCTGAGGAGCCGCGCGATAGCGCGGCGTCTCGAAGGATGGCCGGCGCCGCCATGCTTCGAGACGCGATGCTGCGCATCGCTCCTCAGCATGAGGGCGTGGGGTGCGGCGAGAGGCTACCCCTGCTCGATCAGCGTCTTCAGCTTGTCGAGCGCGCGGTCGGGCTTTTCCTGATAGCCGATCACGTTTCGAAATCCGCCGTCCTTCCCCATGAGGTAGACGAAGGCGGAATGGTCCATCGTGTAGTCGCCGCCGTCGAGCGGGACCTTGCGATAGTAGACGCGGAATTCCTTCGCGACCTTCGCGATCTCGTCCGGCGCGCCGGTGAGGCCGACGACATGCGGCGCGAAGGAGGCGAGATAGTCGTGCAGGACTTCGGGCGTGTCGCGCTCGGGATCGACGCTCACGAAATAGATTTTGAAATCCTTCGCCTCGTCGCCGAGCTTGCCCATCAGCGCGGCCATGTCGACCATGGTGGTCGGGCAGATTTCCGGGCAATGGGTGAAGCCGAAGAAGATCGCGTAGGGCTTGCCCTTCAGCGCGGCGCTGTCGACCACGGCGCCGTTCTGGTCCTTGAGCCTGAAGGGGCCGCCGATCGCCGCCGTGCGCGGGTTCGAGGCGAAGAAGTAGAGCGCGACGAAGGCGACGGCTGCAAGAGCCGCCGCCGACCAGAGCGCGATGCGAAGCGTTTTCACTTTTGGCCGTCCGCGCTCATTGCTTGTGGTCGCCCATGCCCTTCATGTCGTGCCCGCCGCCTGCATGGCCGGCGCCCATGGCCTCGACCTTGTATTCGACCGGCACGGCGCCCGCTTTCTCGAAGGTCAGCACGCCCTTGACCGTCTCGCCGGCCTTGAGCGGATGCTTCAACTGCATGAACATGATGTGATAGCCGCCGGGCTTCAACTCCACGCTCTTGCCGGCGGGAATTTCGAGGCCGTTGACCGGGCGCATCTTCATCACGCCGTTGTCCATCGACATTTCATGGATCTCGACCTTGCCGGCGACGTCGGGGGCCGTGGCGGAGAGGAGCTTGTCGGCGGCCGCCCCCGTGTTCTTCAGCGTGACATAGCCTGCGCCGACCGGCGCGCCGGCGGGCGTGGCGCGCGACCAGGGATGGTCGAGCGCGATGTCGCCGGCGTGGGCGAGGACGCTTGCGCCCGACAGGATGGCGGCGGCGAGCGCGGTCTTGAGAACGGTTTTCATGTGTAGCTCCAAAATGTCCTGAAACGCCTGCGCCCACGGGCGCGGCCTGTTGTGCAAATGCTGACGGTCGCTGGGCGCGAGGTCTCAGGCGGCCGGCGGTCCGCGCGACAGCGGCGCATGCAGGGGAGCCGGCGCGAATTGCGCGACGGCGCCGAATCCGGACGCCACGCTGCGGGTCGGCGGCGCGGGCAGGGCATGGAGATTGGCGGGCGGCAGGCCTGGCGCGGAGGCCAGCGCGCAGGCGTCGCACACATGGAGGGCCGCGTGATGCGGTTGCGCGGGAGCGCCGCCGTCATGGTCGCACAGCGACAGCGGCGCATCGGCCTGGAGCGCAAGCGCGGCGAGATCGCCGGCCATCGCCGGCGCAAGAGGCTTGTGCGCGAAACCGACGACGAGCGTCGCCAGCGCGTAAAGCGCGAGCGCAACCGCCGAGAGGCGGACATGACGCAGCCGGTCGAGCATGTGAGATGCAAACCAGACGGGCGGCGCCCTGTCAAACCGGCGTGGCGGTCTATTTCTGGACCGGGCCGCCGGCCGCCGACCAGGCGGCGACGCCGCCGGCGATGTGGCAGACGTCCAGCCCCATGTCGTGGAGCGTCTTGGCGGCGAGCGTGGACCGGCCGCCCGAGGCGCAATAGAGGACGAGCTTGCGGCCGGCCAGTTCCTTCTTGTGCATCGGGCTTTCGGGATCGGCCAGAAATTCGAGGAAGCCGCGCGGCGCATGGACCGCGCCCGGCAGCATGCCGCTCTGGGCGACTTCGTGCGCCTCGCGGATATCGACGAATTGCACGCTGGCGTCGCCGACGAGGCGCAGCGCGTGCTGCACGTCGATGGTTTCGATCACGGCGTTGGCCTCGGCCAGCATCTGCCTGAAGCCGCGGCGCGCAGGGGCGGAACTCATGGAATTCTCCTATTCGAATATATGTGATCATTGGCACGGGCGGCGGCCGGCCGCAATGGCGCTGTGGCCTGCCCGCGTTGCGCCGCCCTTGTGGCCGGCCTATCGTTCGGGCAGAGGCGGGCGACGACGACAAGGGGACAGGGCATGAAGGTGACGATAGACATCGATTGCACGCCGCTCGAGGCGCGCCAGTTCTTCGGCCTGCCCGACGTCCAGCCGATGCAGGCGGCGGTCATGGACGCGATGGAAAAGCGCATGATGAAGGAAATGGACAATTTCACGCCCGAAAAGCTGTTCGAGACCTGGATGCCGATCGTCAGCGCCAATCGCGAATTGCTCGGCTCCTTCTTCTCCGCCTTCACCAAGGGGGCTGCTTCGTCGAGCGACAAGGCCAAGGCGAAGTAGCGCGCCCCGACATGCTCTCTTCCATTCATCATATCGCGCTGGCGACGGCCGATCTCGCCGCCGCGACCCGTGACTATTCCCTGCTGTTCGGCCGCGCGCCGGACGGTTCGATCGCGTCGGACGGAACGCGGCAGGCCTGGTTCTCGACATCGAACATCCGCTTCGTCCTGGTCGCGCCGGACGGCGCGGGCGCGGCGGGCGATGCGGCGCGCGCGCGGCCCGCCGCGGCCGGCGAGGGCCTGTGGTCGATCGGCTATTGCGTCGACGATCTCGACAAGACCGCCAATCTGTTCGAGCGGCGCGGCCTTGCGCCCGGCGCGGAATTTTCGCTGCCGGCGGAAGCCAACGGCGCCATCGCGGACCTGCGCGCGCGAAAACTGCCGGTGGAGGCGACGCACGGGATCGAGACGGTTCTGCTCGCCGCGCCGCGCCCGACCGCCGTCGCCGGTCCGGCCGACGCGGCCTCCGGGCTCGACCATGTCGTGATCCGCACCGCCGATCCCGAACGCGCGGTCGCCCTCTATGGCGCCCGGCTCGGGCTCGACATGCGGCTCGACCGCTCAAACCCGGCCTGGGGGGCGCGGCTCCTGTTTTTCCGCTGCGGCGATCTCGTCGTGGAAATCGCGCACGAACTGAAGGGCGGCGTGTCGCAGAAGCCCGACGTCTTCGGCGGCCTGTCGTGGCGCGTCCCCGACATCGGGGCGACGCGCGCGCGGCTGACGGCGGCGGGGCGCAATCTCTCCGAGGTGCGCAAGGGGCGCAGGCCCGGCTCGCATGTCTGCACCTTGCGCGACGGGACGGCGGGTGTTCCAACCATATTGCTTGGGCTCGACGGCTGAGCGGACTGAAGTTTCAACCATCCTCATCCTGAGGAGCGGGCGCAGCCCGCGTCTCGAAGGATGGCCGCGACTTCCATGCTTCGAGACGCGATGCTGCGTATCGCTCCTCAGCATGAGGTCGAGGAAAAAGGTGTGGCGGGGGAGAACGCATGGCCATCTTCGAAATGCGCGTCTATCGCTGCCTGCCCGGCCGCCTGCCCGCGCTGCTGCAACGTTTTGAACAGACGACGCTCGATTTGTGGAAGCGCCATGGCATCGAGCCCGCCGGTTTCTGGACGACGGAGGTCGGCGAATCCAATCTGGAGCTGACCTATCTGCTGCGCTGGGAGTCGATGGCCGAGCGCGAGACGAAATGGGCCGCCTTCCAGACCGATCCCGAATGGATCGCCAAGCGCACGGAAAGCGAGAAGGACGGGCCGATCCTGTCCAATATCGTCAATCGCTTCCTGAAGCCGACGGCTTTTTCCACGGTCCAGTGAGCGCGAGGCGCACCGCATGCCGCATGTGATCGTCGAATATTCCGCCAATCTGGAAGAGGATGTCGCGCCGCGCGAATTGATCGAGCGCGTCCACGCGACCATCCTCGGGACGGGGGTCTTTCCGATCGGCGGCGTGCGCACGCGCGCGGAGCGGCGCGATCTCTACCGCGTGGCGGACGGCGATCCCGCCAACGCCTTTTGCGCGATCCTCATTCGCATCGGCCGGGGGCGCGACGAGGAGACGCGCAAGCGCGTCTCGCAGGCGGTGCTCGCGACGCTTGCGGATGTGACAGCGGAAGCTTTCAAAAAACGCGGTTTGTCGCTCTCGGTCGAAATCCAGGAGATCGACGAGGCCGGCGCGACCCGCAAGAACAATCTGCACGAGCGTCTGAAGGGCAAGACCGCGTGACAGGCCCTTGCTGCGCTGCGGCTTCGCGGCGCCGCGACGAATTGTCGCCATCGGTCATTGCGGCCCTGCCGGTTCAGGCCTAGCCTCCGCTCGACGGCGCGCGAACGCCGCCATCATGCCGCCTGCGGACAGCAGTCCCGCGAGGCCTGCGCGCGTGCGGCTCAGGAAACGTGCGAGGGATCATGCCCAAACTCACGATCAACGGTCGATCGCATAATGTCGATGCGACCGCAGATACTCCTTTGCTCTGGGTCATCCGCGAAGACCTGCAGATGAGCGGAACGAAATTCGGCTGCGGCGCCGGCCTGTGCGGCGCCTGCACCGTGCATGTCGACGGCGTCGCCGTGCGCTCCTGCCAGACGCAGGTCGGCCAGCTCGCCGGCAAGAAGATCACCACGATCGAAGGGCTGCATCCGAAAGGCGAGCACGCCTTGCAGAAGGCATGGGTCGCCGAGCAGGTTCCGCAATGCGGCTACTGCCAGTCCGGGCAGATCATGCAGGCGGCTTCGCTCCTGTCGCAGAACCCCAATCCGACGCGCGAGGAAATCGTCGAGGCCATGAACGGCAATCTCTGTCGATGCATGACCTATCCGCGCATCGTGCGCGCGATCCAGCGGGCGGCAGCCGATCTGCGCGCCTCCAACGAAACCGCCGGCGCGAGGAGGGGCTGATGACCCGTCATGAAAAGACGCCGAAGGGCGTGAAGATCGACCTGTCCCGCCGCGCCTTCATCGTCGGCTCCTCGGCAGCGGGCATGACCTGCGCCTTCGCGCCGTCCGCATTCGCCAAGGCGATGCCGGACAAGGCGGCGAATTTCGAGCCGAGCGTGTGGTATTCGATCGCCCCGGACGGAATCGTCACGGTCAATGTCGGCAAGGCCGACATGGGCCAGCACGTCGCCTCCACCATGGCGCAACTCGTCGCCGAGGAACTGGGCGCCGCCTGGGGCGACATGCGGGTGAACCTCACCGGCAACGACCCGCGCTACAACGATCCCGCGCTCGGCGCGCTGATCACCGGCGGAAGCTGGTCCACGCGCATGAATTTCGACGCCATGAGCCGCGCCGGCGCGGCGGGGCGCCTCGCGCTGATCGACGCCGCGGCGACCATGATGGGCGTTCCGGCGAACGAACTCGTCGTGCGCGATTCCAATGTCGTCCACACGCGCTCGCGCAAGTCGAAGACGTTCGCGGAGATCGTGAAGAGCGGAAAGATCGCGAAGACGTTCACGCCCGACGACCTGAAGGCGATTGCGCTCAAGACGCCGGCGCAATACCGGCTGATCGGGCGCGACCTGCCGCAGCTCGACATACCCGCGAAGACGAACGGCTCCGCCAGATACGGCATCGACACGTTCCTGCCGGGCATGGTCTACGGCAAGCTCGTCATGCCGCCGGTGCGCTACGGCGCGAAGGTGACGGCCGTCGACGACAGCGAGGCGAAGAAGGTCCCGGGCTTCATCCAGGCCGTCGTCGTCGACGACAAGACGGGCACGACGACCGGCTGGGTCGTCGCCGTCGCCAGGACCTACGCGCAGGCGATGAAAGCCGCCGATGCGCTGAAGGTGACATGGGACAAGGGGCCGAACGCCGAGGTCTCGAGCGAGAGCTTGCTCGCCGAGGCGAGGCGGCTGCAGGCGGACGGCTCGACCGCGCTGTTCTTTGTGAAGAAAGGCGATGTCGAGGCCGGCATGAAGGACATGCCGAAGACGCTGGAGGCGGAATATACGACCTCCATCAACATCCATGCGCCGATGGAGCCGATGAACGCCACCGCCGAACTGAAGGACGGCGTGCTGCATCTCTACACCGGCAACCAGTTCGCGACGCGCACGACGGGGATCGCCGCCGGCGCGCTCGGCATGGATCCGAAGAACGTGGTGCTGCACCAGGCCTGGCTCGGCGGCGGCTTCGGGCGCCGGCTCGATTCGGACATGGTCGTGCCCGCCGCCATCGCCGCCAAGGCGGTCGGCAAGCCGGTGAAGGTCATCTATTCCCGCCAGGACGACATGACCTTCGACTTCACGCGGCCGCTCACCTACCAGAAGGTGAAGGCCGCGCTGAACGGCGACGGCAGGCTGGTCGCCATGTCGCACGATGTCGTCAGCGCGTGGCCGACGGCGCGGTGGGGAATCCCCGATTTCCTGACGCCGACCGTCGACAAGAAGGGCAAGCTCGACGGCTTCACCATGAACGGCGCGGACTTCTGGTACACGACGCCGAATCACGAGGTGCGCGCGATCCTCAACGAGAAGGCGCAGCAGGCGACGCCCTCGGGCCAGTTGCGCTCGGTCGCGCCCGGCTGGACCTTCTGGGCGGTCGAAAGCATGATCGACGAACTGGCGCATGCGGCGGGCAAGGATCCGCTGGAGTTCCGCATGGGGCTGCTCGATGGCGCCGGCGACAACGCCGGCGGCGCGCAGCGCCTGCGCAACACGCTGCTGGCCGCCGCAGGCCTCTCCGGCTACGGCACTAAGAAGCTGCCGAAGGGCGAGGCGCTCGGCATCGCCTGCGTCTCGTCGCAGGAGCGGGGCACGGCGACCTGGACGGCCTGCGTCGCCCATGTCGCGGTCGCGCCGTCCGGCGAGGTGAGCGTCAAGCGGCTGACAGTGGCCACCGACGTCGGCACGGCGGTCAATCCGGACGGCGTGCGCGCGCAGGTGATGGGCGCGGCCTCCTGGGGCATGTCGCTCGCGCTGTTCGAAAAGGCCACGATGAAGAATGGCGCGATCGAGCAGACGAATTTCGACAGCTACACGCCGATGCGCATGGCGCAGGCGCCGGAGATCGACATCGCCATCATCGCCAACGGCGAGACGGCGAGCGGCTGCGGCGAGCCTGCGGTGACGGTGGTGGCGCCGGCGATCGGCAACGCCGTCTTCAACGCGGTTGGCGCGCGCGTGCGCGCCTTGCCGATTACGGCGGAGGCCGTGAAAGCCGCGATGAAGGCCTGACGTTCGGTCGCTCGCGATCCAGGCCCGCGCCGAACGGCGCGGGCTTTTTTCTCGCTCGCCGCAATCGTTAACAAAGTGTGAGACGCCGCACAGAGCATTCGCGCGGGCCGGGATATCCTGAAAATGCGAGCGTTCAGAAGGGCTTCGTGGGGGCGGAACCTTCGGTCGCGCGCAGCAGGCGACGCCCGCGCGCATGTATTTTAAGCGCGCCGGCGTCGCCTTTCCCTTTTTGCCTTCAGATGCTCGCCGAGTGCCGGGTCGCGCCCTGATCGAGGTGCGCGTCGAAGGCGGCGCAGATCGAGCGGATGAAGTCGCGGCCGGCGCGGGTGGCCTCCACGTTTGCGCCCCGCACCCTAGCGATGCCGTCTTCCTGCATCGGCGCGAGCAGGGCGATGGATTTGTCCAGCTCCGCCAGCGGACGGCGATGATTGTCGCAGACTTCCGCGAGATCGACCGAAAAATCGCACATCAGCCGCTCGATGATCTCGGCGCGGAAGCGGTCGTCCGCGGTCATTTCCACGCCGCGCGCCACAGGCAGTTCGCCGCGCTGAAGCTTTTCGCGCCATTGCGGCACGGCGGACGCGTTCTGGACGTAGCCCTGCGGCATGCGGCCGATGGACGAGGCGCCGAAGCCGATGAGGACAGGCGCCGCGTCGGTCGTATAGCCCTGGAAATTGCGGCGCATCCGGCCTTCGGCGGCGGCGGCCGCGAGACTGTCGTCGGGTTTGGCGAAATGGTCGAGGCCGAGGCGGCGCCAGCCGCGCTCCTCCAGAAGATCGGCGGCGCGGCGCTGCATGCGGTAGCGCAGGCGGGCGTCGGGCAATTCGTTCTCGCGGATCAGCTTCTGGTGCGCCTTCATCCACGGCACGTGGGCGTAGCCGAACAGCGAAAGCCGGTCCGGCCCGAGCGCCAGCGCCATGTCGATGTTCCTCTCCAGCCCCGCCAACGTCTGGCGCGGCAGGCCGTAGATCAGGTCCATGTTGAGCGAGCCGGCGCCGGCGGCGCGCAGCAGCTCGACCGCGCGGGCGGTCGTTTCGTAGGGCTGGATGCGGTTGATCGCCTTCTGGACGTCGGGGTCGAAGTCCTGCACGCCGAGGCTCGCGCGGTTCATGCCGCCGGCCGCCGCCGCGCCGACCCATTCCGCGGTCAGCGTGCAGGGATCGATTTCAGCGGCGATCTCGGCGGCGGGCGCGATGTCGAACTTTAGTCGCAGGCGGGCCAGAATCGCGCCGATCTCGTCGGGCGCCAGCATGTTGGGCGTGCCGCCGCCGAAATGAATGTTGCCGATCTCGAGTCTTTCGCCGAGAGTTTCGGCGACGAGGTCGATTTCCGTCAGGAGGCGGACGACATAATCCTCGATCGGGCCGCGGCGATTCACGACCGCGGTGTTACAGCCGCAATACCAGCACATGCGGTCGCAGAAGGGGATATGGAGATAGGCCGAAACCGGACCCGAATCCCGTTTCAAGCCCCGCAGCCATGCGCTGTATTGACGCGCCGTGACCGCGGGCGTGAACTGGATCGCGGTCGGATAGGATGTGTAGCGGGGCGCTCGGCCTCCGTAGGCAGCGATCAGTCGATCGACGGAATCCCCGGCGGCCGGGCTTTCCGGGACGATTTGTGCGGCTTGCGACGCCATGGCGATACCTCTTCGGTCTCATCCAAATGGCTGATGACGCGCATACGACACCTTGACGCATGTCAAAGTCTCGACGCGCTGCGATATGCACTTTGGCGACGGCGCGTAGCGGGTCCGCCGCGCGCCGGCTGAATAAGATTCTCGCGCAACAGGGCAAACTCATGGCGCAAGCAGCTCAAATCGGGAAAAGGATGCGTGTGGGCGAACTCGGCTTGATTGTCGTGTTCGCGGCGCTCGCCGCCTTTTCGCTACTCGTCACCGCGAAGGCGTGGACACCCGAATACGCCTTCCACGCCGCGCTTTTCGCGCTCGGCAGCGTCGCCGCCATCATCGGCGTCTTCAAGCGCTACGGCGCGCGTCCGGCCGAGTGGACGGCGCAGGAGATCGACGGCAAACCCAACTACAATTACGGGCCGATCAAGTTCGCGGCCGTGATCTCCCTCGTCTGGGGCGTCGCGGGCTTCCTGGTCGGCTTGATCGCGGCGTTGCAGCTCGCCTATCCCGCGCTGAACTTCGACCTGCCGTGGATCAGCTTCGGGCGCCTGCGTCCGCTGCACACGTCGGCGGTGATTTTCGCGTTCGGCGGCAACGTGCTGATCGCCACCTCGATGTATGTCATGCAGCGCACGTCGCGCGCGCGCATGGCGGGCGACCTCGCGCCGTGGTTCGTCGTGCTCGGCTACAATTTCTTCATCCTGATCGCGGGCACGGGCTATCTGCTCGGCATCACCCGCTCGCATGAATATGCGGAGCCGGAATGGTACGCGATCTTGTGGCTGGTGGTCGTGTGGATCGTCTACCTGCTCGTCTATCTCTTCACGCTGGCCAAGCGGACCGAGCCGCACATCTATGTGGCGAACTGGTTCTACCTGGCCTTCATCGTGACGATCGCGGTGCTGGTGCTCGGCAACAACACGGAAATCCCGGTCTCGATCTATTCGTCGCGGTCGGTGATCGTGTGGGCGGGCGTGCAGGACGCGATGATCCAGTGGTGGTACGGCCACAATGCGGTGGGTTTCTTCCTGACCGCGGGATTCCTCGGCATCATGTATTACTTCGTGCCGAAGCGCGCCGAACGGCCGGTCTATTCCTACCGTCTGTCGATCATCCACTTCTGGGCGCTGATCTTCCTCTACATCTGGGCGGGCCCGCACCATCTGCACTACACGGCTCTGCCGGACTGGGCGCAGACGCTCGGCATGACCTTCTCGATCATGCTGTGGATGCCCTCGTGGGGCGGCATGATCAACGGCCTGATGACGCTCTCGGGCGCGTGGGACAAGCTGC
>DAIRCS010000098.1:0-13238 GCA_036796555.1 Rhodoblastus sp.
GGCCTACGGTCTCGTCGGAAAGACGCAGGCCGCCTATTTCAAGATGATCAACGAGACCGGCGGCGTGAACGGCCGCAAGATCAACTTCATCTCCTATGACGACGCCTACAATCCGCCCAAGACCGTCGAGCAGACGCGCAAGCTGGTCGAGGCCGACGAGGTGCTGCTGACCTTCCAGGGCCTCGGCACGCCGGCGCAGGCCGCCGTCCAGAAATATCTCAACGACAAGAAGATCCCGCAGCTTCTCGTGTCTTCGGGCGCCACGCGCTTCACGGACCCGAAGAACTTCCCGTGGACGATGGCCTACAATCCGAACTACCAGTCGGAAGGCCACATCTACGCGCAGCTCGTACTCAAGCAATATCCCAACGCGAAGATCGGCATTCTCATGCAGAACGACGACTTCGGGAAGGATTACGTCAAGGGCTTCAAGGATGCGCTGGGCGCGAAAGCGAACATGATCGTATCCGAGGCGACCTACGAGGTCAGCGATCCGACCGTCGATTCGCAGATGGTGAAGCTGAAGAACTCGGGCGCCGATCTCTTCTTCAACGTCTCGACGCCGAAATTCGCGGCGCAGTCGATGAAGAAGGCGGCCGAACTCGGCTGGAAGCCGGTGCACTTGCTCAACATCAACTCGACGCCGGTCGCCTCCGTCATGATCCCCGCGGGCCCCGAGAATTCCAAGGGCACGATTTCGGTCAACTACGGCAAGGATCCGCTCGACCCGCAATGGGCGAACGACGAAGGCATGAAGAAGTACAAAGCCTTCATGGCCAAGTACGCGCCGGACATGGACCCCAACAACACGCTGTCGAGCTACGGCTACGGCGCCGCGCAGCTGATGGTGTATATCCTGAAGCAATGCGGCGACGACCTGACGCGCGCCAACGTGATGAAGCAGGCGACCAACATCAAGAACTACGTCGCCGATCTCTCGCTGCCGGGCATGTCGGCCTCGACCAGCCCGGACGATTATCGCATCAACAAGCAGTTCCAGCTCATGAAGTTCAACGGCGAGCGTTGGGAGCTGTTCGGCGAGATCATGACCGACACCTACAAGCCGACGAACTGAGCGGCGCGGCAAGAATCGAAGGGCGCGCCGGAAACGGCGCGCCTTTTTTCTTTGCCTCGCCGACCGATCGCGATCGCATGTTCCCCATTCGTTCGCTCCGGCGTGCGAATCGTGATATGCAGACGGGATGGATCGGATTCTCTTCCTTCTCGCCGGCAATCCCGTGCGGCTGCTCGACGTGCTGCTGGTCGGCGCCGCTGCCACGCTGCTGCTGCTCGCCATCGTCTCGATCATCCTGATCCGCACGTCCAAGGCGCGCGTCGCGGACGCCGCGATCGCCGCCGAGCGGCAGCGCGAGATGGACGACAAGATGGCGGAGCTGAACCGCGCCTCCGCGGAACTCGCGGGGCGGATGCAGACGGTCGCCGAAGTGCTGGGCTCCCGCCAGTCCGATCTCGCGCGTCTCGTCACGGAGCGGCTGGACAATGTGCAGCACCGCGTCGGCCAGGGACTGGAACAGGCCGCGCGCACGCAAGGCGAGAATCTCGGCAAGCTGAACGAGCGACTCGCGGTCATCGACGCCGCGCAGACGCGGCTCAACGGGCTCGCGCAGGAAGTCGTGGGCCTGAAGGACATTCTCGCCAACAAGCAGGCGCGCGGCGCCTATGGGCAGGGCCGCATGGAGGCGATCGTGCGCGACGGCCTGCCGCCCTCGGCATACGATTTCCAGTGGACGCTCTCGACGCGCGTGCGGCCCGATTGCGTCGTGCGGCTGCCGGGCGACGAGCGGCTGCTCGCCGTCGACGCCAAGTTTCCGCTCGAAGGCTTCACCGCCTTCCGCGAGGCGCGCTCGGACGAGGATCGCGCGCGGGCCACGACGCGCGTGAAGAATGATCTCCTGAAGCACGTGAAGGATATTTCGGAGAAATATCTCATCCCCGGCGAGACGCAGGATCTCGCCGTGCTGTTCGTGCCCTCGGAAGCCGTTTACGCCGATCTCGCGGAACATTTCGACGAGGTCGTGCAGAAAGCGCATCGCGCGCGCGTCATCATCGTCTCGCCCTCGCTGTTGATGATGGCGATCCAGGTGATGCAGGCGATCGTGCGCGACGCGCGCGTGCGCGAACAGGCGCACATCATCCAGGACGAGGTGCGCAAGCTTGCCGACGACGTGCGCCGCCTGCGCGACCGAACGGCCAAGCTCGACACGCATTTCCGGCAGGCGCAGGACGACGTGACCGCCATCGTCACCTCCTCCGACAAGATCGCCAAACGCGGCGACCGCATCGACCAGATGGATTTTGCGCAAGCCGCGGCCGCGCCCCCGCAGCGCGATCTGTTGGGTGGCGCGCGAACGGCGGCGGAATAGGCGCACAGCCGCCTTCCGCCGATTGGCGTTTCGGGCGGCCGGAATTCTGCTAGTGAGGATGCAAAGCGGTCGCGCCGGGAAGCCGTCATTGCGAGCGCAGCGAAGCAATCCAGCCCCGGTAAACCGGTCCGGATGCGGGGATGGATTGTTGTGTCGCTTCGCTCCTCGCAATGACCGCGCGGGGCGTCGACCATGTACGAGCCGGAGGAGCGCCCTTGAATTTCGACCTCAGCGAAGACCGGATCGCGATCCGCAACATGGCGCTCGATTTCGCGCGTGAAAAACTCGCGCCCCATGCGTTGGAATGGGACGAGAAGAAGTTCTTTCCCGTCGACACGCTGCGCGAGGCCGCCAGCCTCGGCATGGGCGGCGTCTATATCCGCGACGATGTCGGCGGCTCCGGCCTCGGGCGGCTGGACGCGGCGCTGATCTTCGAGGCGCTGGCGACCGGCTGCCCGACGATCGCCGCCTATATCTCCATCCACAACATGTGCGCGTGGATGATCGACAATTTCGGCTCGAACGAGCAGCGCCACAAGTGGCTGCCGGCGCTCTGCTCCATGGAGAAGCTCGCCTCCTATTGCCTGACGGAGCCCGGCGCCGGCTCCGACGCCGCCGCCCTGCGCACGCGCGCCGAACGCGACGGCGATCATTACGTGCTGACCGGCCAGAAGCAGTTCATTTCCGGCGCCGGCAATCCGCACGATTTCTACGTCGTGATGGCGCGCACCAGCGACGACGGCGCGCGCGGCGTCTCGACCATCGTCGTGCCCGGCGGAACGGAGGGCCTGTCGTTCGGCGCCAATGAAAAGAAAATGGGCTGGAACGCGCAGCCGACGCGCGCCGTCATCTTCGACAAGTGCCGCGTGCCCGTCGCCAATCGTATCGGGCCCGAGGGCATCGGCTTCAAGATCGCGATGGCCGGCCTCGACGGCGGACGCCTCAACATCGCCGCCTGTTCGCTCGGCGGGGCGCAGGCCGCGCTCGACAAGGCCGTGACCTACATGGGCGAGCGCAAGGCCTTCGGGAAGACGCTCGCCGAATTCCAGGCGCTGCAATTCAAGCTTGCGGACATGGCGATCGATCTTGAAGCCGCGCGCACATTCCTCTGGCGCGCGGCCGCCGCGCTCGACGCCAAGTCGCCGGACGCGACACGGCTTTGCGCCATGGCGAAGAAATTCGCGACGGACGCGGGCTTCGAGATCGCGAACTCAGCGCTGCAATTGCACGGCGGCTACGGCTATCTCACCGATTACGGCATCGAGAAGATCGTGCGCGACCTGCGCGTGCACCAGATCCTCGAAGGCACGAACGAAATCATGCGCATGATCGTCGCGCGCGGGCTGGTGGGGCGGTAGCCAATCCCGTCGTCGCGAGCGAAGCGAAGCAATCAGGAAGTCGCAGCATGACTTTGGATTGCGTCGTCGCAATTGCGCGAGTTCGTCAATTCGCTGACCTGGGGCGCTCCTTCTCCCGCGCGCGGGAGAAGATGTCGCGCGAATGCGCGACGGATAAGGGACGCGCTGCTCGACGAATGCGCGTCGCAATCGCAGTTCCCTCACCCGACCCGGCTTCGCCGGGCCACCCTCTTCCGCAGTCGCGGGAGAGGGAAAAACCGCGCCTCGAAGCGGAAATCAGATCAGCGAATGAATGAATTCGCGCGGCAATGACGACCAGAAAAACTACGCCAGCCCGCCCTTCTCCAGAATGAAACGCTCGATCTCGTCCGCGCCTTCTCCCGCCTTCATGTTCGCCATCACGAACGGCCGGTCGCGGCGCTGCGCCTTGGCGTCGCGCGCCATGACGTCGAGCGAGGCGCCGACATAGGGCGCGAGATCGGTCTTGTTGATGACGAGAAGGTCGGAGCGTGTGACGCCGGGGCCGCCTTTGCGCGGAATCTTCTCGCCGCCCGAGACGTCGATGACATAGATGGTGAGATCGGCGAGTTCGGGCGAAAAGGTCGCCGCGAGATTGTCGCCGCCGCTCTCCACCAGAATGATGTCGAGATCGGGAAATTTTTTGCGCATGTCGGCGATGGCCGCGAGGTTGATGGATGCGTCCTCGCGGATCGCCGTATGCGGACAGCCGCCGGTCTCCACGCCCATGATGCGGTCGGCGCCGAGCGCCCCGGCTTCGGTCAGAATGCGTGCGTCTTCCTTCGTGTAGATGTCGTTGGTGATCGCCGCGATCTCGTATTTCCTACGCAAGCGCTTGCACAGGACCTCCATCAGCGCGGTCTTGCCCGAGCCGACGGGGCCGCCGATGCCGACGCGAAGCGGGCCGTGAGAAGACGCCATGATCAACTCCTGAAGAGACGGGAATATTGCGTTTCGTGACGCATGGATGCGATGTCGGAACGAAAGGCTGCGGAACCAAGTTCGTCGAGCGAGGCTTCGGCGGCGACGGCGCCAAGCGCCGCCACGGGGCCAGCGAGCGCCGCAAGAACACGTTGCCCCTGCGTCTGGCCGATCACGCCGAGACGCACCGCGGCGGAAACGAGATTGGCGACGAAGCAGAGCGCAAAGGCCTCGCAGGCGCGCAGGTGCGGAACGTCGTGCGCCGCGCAGGCGATTCCGACCGCGACGGGATAGGCTATTTCATCCGCCAGCGTTTCGCCGGCCCATTCGACGGCGGGCTTCGACCATGCGGCGGCGACCGCCGCTTGAAAAGAACGCCCCTGCTGCGCTGATTCCAACCGCCGCTCCGAGGACGGCGCGAGCGCAAGCGCGAGATCGTTGACGTCAGCCAACGCCGTGGCATCGCGCGCGCTTGTCGCGCGCATGGCCGTTGCGAGCAGGATGGCGTCGGTGCGCGCGCTACCGCATTCGACGAGATCGACCAGCCAGGCGACGAGCGAAGTCTCGTCGCGCACGTCGCCGGCCTCAGCGGCCCATTCGAGTCCGTGGCTGTAGGCGAAGGCGCCGACCGGAAACGACGGCGACAGCCAGATGGCGAGGAGAATGTCGGGAGACACTATGACGTCACGACGAGCGAAGCCGGCCGGGTCCGGCTTCGAGAAATGCTCCTCGCAAGGACGGTCTAACCATGCTTGTGCGCATGATCGCGATGGTCGTGACCGCAGCCGCAATGGTCGTGGTCGTGGCCATGATGGTCATGACCGTGAGAATGACCATGGTCATGGTGGCAATCATGCCCGTGCGCATGATCGTGCCCATGATGCTCATGCCCGTGCGTGGCGACATGCTGCGCATAGGCGCCGCCCTCGGGGTCGAAGGGCGCCTCGATCTCCGTGACTTCGGCGCCAAGGCCCCGCGCCATGTCCTCGATGACGTGGTCGCGACGGATGCGCAATTTCGTGCCGAGAATCTGCGTCGGCAGATGCCGGTTGCCGAGATGCCAGGCGACGCGCGCGAGCTGCTTGAGATCGCCGACCTTGATTTCGGCGAGCGGCTCCGGCGCGGAGAGAATCTCGACGAGCCGCCCATCCTCCAGCGCCAGCCCGTCGCCGGAGCGCAGCATGACGGCTTCGGGAAGATCGAGCAGGAATTCGAGACCGCGAATGCCTTTCATGGCGATGCGGCGGCGGTGACGGTCGTCGAAATCGAGCACGACGGTATCGGCCGCCTCGTCGCGCCAGGAACCTGCCGCCTTCACTTCGATCGCGCGTATGCTCATCGTTCTCGCCTTTGCTCGCCGCTCAGAACAGCCGCGCGCCGTCGGGCGCGGGCAGGTCAGGCGAAAACAGGACGACTTCGCCTTCCGCATCCGGGAAGCCGAGGGTCAGGACTTCCGACATGAACTTGCCAATCTGGCGCGGCGGAAAATTGACGACAGCCGCAACCTTCTTGCCGATCAGCCGCTCGGCCGAATAGTGGCGCGCGATCTGCGCGCTGGATTTCTTGACGCCGACGCCCGGGCCGAAATCGATCTCGAGCTTCAGCGAGGGCTTGCGCGTCTCCGGGAATGGCGCGGCCGCGCGGATCGTGCCGAGACGGATGTCGACGGCGAGAAACTGGTCGAACGAGATTTGGGGCGCGGGCGGCGCTTCGTGATCGCGGACGAGATGCATCACATGATCTCGACCTTGCCGTCCGAGATGATCTCGATCCTGCGCGACGTGATCCCGTCCGCGCCGGCCTTGCGCCAGACCTTGAAATGTTCGGCGTTCATATGCGCGGTCAACGCGTCGCGATTTTCCCAGCGCTCGACGAAGACGAAGGTTCCGGGGCGCGTCACGCTCTCGTGCAGGTCGTAGCCGATGCAGCCTTTTTCCTGCTGTGTCGCCGCGATCGCGACACGGGCGGCGGCCAGCGTCTCCTCGCGCTTCTCCGGCTTGATAGTGATCGTAGCGATGACGTAGATCATGTTTCCTCGCTCGTCTTCTTGTGCGCGTCTCAGCCGCCGAGCGGTCCGATCTTCGCGACCTCAACGACTTCGATCACGGGCGGCTCGGCGACGCAAGAGGGCAGGACGCTCATGAATTTCTTGATGTGCGCCGTCTGGAAATGGAAGTCGACCGCCTCCTGAGACTTCCAGCGCTCGTTGAACACGAATACGCCCGGTTCGGTCTGACTCTCGAAAAAATCGTAGGAAATACAGCCCGCCTCCTTGCGCGTCTCGGCGATCTGCTCGCGCGCCGCCGCAATGAAGGCCTCGCGCCGGTCCGGGCGGACGACGCCCCTCGCCAGAATGATCAGCATGGTTTTTCCTCCTTGACAGCCATAGGCTAATGCAAATTGGCTTTGTGCGGGATAGCATTCTTCGCGCTCTGTCATCCCGGCCGGAGCGCAGCGGAGAGCCGGGATTCAGCGCGCGGACGCTAGTAGCTGGATCGGTCTGCGGCCATCCGGGATCACAATCTGCGCCGCACCGAGCGCCGTCAGAACAGGAAATACCGCTGCGCCATCGGCAACCTGTCCGCAGGCTCGCAAGTCAACAGAACCCCGTCGGCCGTCACGCGATAGGTTTCGGGGTCGACATGAATCTT
This sequence comes from Rhodoblastus sp., assembly GCA_036796555.1. Lineage (GTDB taxonomy): Bacteria > Pseudomonadota > Alphaproteobacteria > Rhizobiales > Beijerinckiaceae > JAJXWB01. Next base: position 7,333 of record DAIRCS010000098.1, read on the forward strand.
CGGCGTGGCGTCGTTGTGGATCAGGCTCTTCTTGGAAATGCCCGAGCGCGTGTTCTTCACCGCGACCAGCGGCCGCGCGACGGCGAGCTTCGATTGCAGTCCCTTGTCGAGGGCGGCCTGCGACACGAAGGTCAGCGACGTCGCCCTGCGCGCGCCCGCGTAAGACCCGAACATCGGCCGGTAGTGCACAGGCTGCGGCGTCGGGATCGAGGCGTTGGGATCGCCCATCAGCGCGGCGGCGATCATGCCGCCCTTCAGGATCAGGTCCGGCTTCACGCCGAAGAAGGCAGGCGTCCAGAGCACGAGATCGGCGAGCTTGCCGGCCTCGACCGAGCCGATGTAGTCGGACACGCCATGTGCGATCGCCGGGTTGATCGTGTATTTTGCGACATAGCGTTTGGCGCGCAGGTTGTCGGCGCCGCCCTCGCCGGGCAGGGCGCCGCGCTGCCGTTTCATCTTGTCGGCGGTCTGCCAGGTGCGGATGACGACTTCGCCGACGCGGCCCATCGCCTGCGAATCCGACGACATCATCGAGAGCGCGCCGATGTCGTGCAGAATGTCTTCGGCCGCGATCGTTTCCTTGCGGATGCGGCTTTCGGCGAAGGCGAGATCTTCCGGGATCGACGAATCCAGATGATGGCAGACCATGAGCATGTCGAGATGCTCGTCGAGCGTGTTCTTCGTGAAGGGCCGCGTCGGATTGGTGGAGGACGGCAGAACGTTGGGCAGGCCGGCGACCGAAATGATATCCGGCGCATGGCCGCCGCCCGCGCCTTCCGTGTGGAAAGCGTGGATGGTGCGGCCCTTGAACGCCTTGATCGTGTCTTCCACGAAGCCGCTCTCGTTCAGCGTGTCCGTGTGGATCATGACTTGAATGTCGTGATCGTCGGCGACCGAGAGCGCGCAGTCGATCGCCGCCGGCGTCGTGCCCCAGTCCTCGTGCAGTTTTAATGCGCAGGCGCCGCCTTCGACCTGCTCGACGAGGCCGGCCGGCAGCGCGGCATTGGCCTTGCCGGCGAAGCCGAGATTCATCGGAAAGGCGTCGGCCGCCTCGATCATGCGCGCGATGTGCCAGGGGCCGGGCGTGCAGGTGGTGGCGAACGTGCCGGTCGCCGGCCCCGTGCCGCCCCCGAGCATGGAGGTGACGCCCGACATCAGCGCCTCTTCGATCTGCTGCGGGCAGATGAAATGGATATGCGTGTCGAAGCCGCCGGCCGTGAGGATCTTGCCCTCGCCCGCGATGATCTCCGTGCCCGGCCCGATGACGATATTCACATGCGGCTGAATGTCGGGATTGCCGGCCTTGCCGATCGCCGAAATCCTGCCGTCGCGGATGGCGACGTCGGCCTTCACGATTCCCCAATGGTCGAGAATGACGGCGTTGGTTATGACGGTGTCCGCCGCGCCGTCGGCGCGCGAAACCTGCGATTGCCCCATGCCGTCGCGGATCACCTTGCCGCCGCCGAATTTCACTTCCTCACCGTAGGTGGTGAAATCGCGCTCGATCTCGATGAAGAGGTCGGTGTCGGCGAGGCGCACCTTGTCGCCGGTCGTCGGGCCGAACATGTCGGCATAGGCGGCGCGGGGCAATACGGTCGGGCGGGCGTTCGCCATGTGTCTCTCCGGATCAGAACGATTTGCCGTCGACGGCTTTGGAAGGCAGGGCGCGCGCATCCACGCCGTCGAGGCAATTGGCGTTGACGGCCACCATCGGCGTCCCGTCCGGCCCGGACGCGAAGGCGAAACTCTCTATGCCGCACGTGCGGCAGAACTTGTGGCTGATCTTGTGCTTGTTGAAGAGATATTCGCTCAGCGCGCCCTCGCCCGACTTGAGCGTGAACGATTTCTGCGGCGCGAAGCCGAGCACCGAGCCGAGACGGCGGCAGCGCGAGCAATTGCAGACAATCGTATTGTCGAGATCGACGTCGACTTCGAAAGTCACGGCGCCGCATTGGCACGAGCCTTCATAATGCTGAACGGCCATGGTCACACCCTTCCCATCACATCCTGCCGGAAGCCGTAGACCTCGCGCTTGCCCGCAATCGCCACCAGCCGCACCTCGCGGCTCTGGCCGGGCTCGAAGCGCACGGCCGTGCCCGCGGGAATGTCGAGGCGCATGCCCTTCGTGCGGTCGCGCTCGAATTTCAGCGCCGGATTGGTCTCGAAGAAATGATAATGCGAGCCGACCTGGATTGGCCGGTCGCCCGTGTTGGCGACGGTCAGCGTCAGGGTCTCGCGGCCGACGTTCATCTCGATCTCGCCTTCGGCCGTAACCACCTCGCCGGGCGTGAGCTTCGAATGCGGGCCGCGGATCGGATGATGCACGGTGACGAGCTTCGTGCCGTCGGGAAAGGTCGCTTCCACCTGCACGTCGTGGATCATCTCGGCGATGCCGTCCATCACCTGTTCCGTCGTCAGCACATGCGCGCCGGCCTCCATCAGCTCGGCGACGCTCCTGCCGTCGCGCGCGCCTTCGACGACGAAATCGGTGATGAGCGCCACCGCTTCGGGGTGGTTGAGCTTCACGCCGCGTTCGAGCCGGCGGCGCGCCACCATCGCGGCCATGGCGATCAGCAGCTTGTCCTTTTCACGCGGCGTCAGGTTCATCGGAAAGGCTCCGCAGATCGATCTTGAACGTCATTGCCAGACGCGCGGCGCGGCGCGGCCGAGGAGACGGGAAAACAGCCTCAGGATAGCCAACCGCAGATTTTCTGGCGAGGGCGAAAGGAGCCGCGCGACGAGGAAACCGTCGAGCGCGCTGACGCCGGATTCGCATTCGCTGTCCGCAAGAGCGGCGCGGCATTCGTCCAGGCGCGCAAGCGCGTCGGGCGCGACATGGAGCAGCGTCGCCAGCGCGCGGGCGCCGCCGCCGATGGCGGGCCGTTCGAGCAGCGCGGCGGGGGCGGCGAGCCGCGCGTCCTCGGCGAAAATGAGCTTGCCCGCGCGGCGCACGCGCCAGCGATCGCGAAAATCGCCGGCGACGCAGGTCTCGCCCATGGCCTGCCGGCCGAAGACGACGCTCTCGCAGGCGACGAGCGTCGCGTCAGCGGCCATGTCGACGTCGAGCGAGCGGACGAGACTGGCGCGATTGAACAGGATCGTCTCCTGCGGCAGCCAGTCGAGCGCGGCGCCGGATTCCAGCTTCAGCGACGTTTCGATACGGGCGGGCGGCCCGTCCGTGCGGTAGATTTTTTCCGCCGACTGCGTCGTGAGCGCCACGCGCGCGCCGGGGCCGGCGGCAAACGAAAGACGCGCATGATCGCCGCCGACGACGCCGCCCGCCGTGTTGACGATCACGCCTTCGCAGATGTCGCGCGCCTTCGGGAAGCGCAGGCGCAGGCCGCCGGTTTCGTAGAGGCGGCCGACGCGGGTGTGTGCGCCGTGCGCGACGAAATCGGCGCGGATTTCGCCGCGGGCGCGGGGCGGCGTTGCCTTCCCCTCTCCTGCGGAGCGGGAGAAGGGGGCGCTCGCGTAGCGAGCGTCGACACGAAGTCGGCTGTCGTCGACTTCGGTCCGGGGTGAGGGACTGGCGATTTCAATAGACATTCGTGAAGCCGCGCGGCCCTCATCCGTCGCGCTATCGCGCGACACCTTCTCCCGCTTCGCGGGAGAAGGGAAAAGCTACACTACACCGAAATCTTCTGTCGCACGTCCTTTTCGTTCATCGAGGCGCGGTCGCCTTCCATCACGACTTGCCCGCGGTCCATGACGATGAAATCGTCCGCCAACTCCCTGGCGAAGTCGAAATATTGCTCGACCAGCACGATCGCCATGTCGCCCTTGTTGCGGAGATAGGAAATCGCGCGGCCGATGTCCTTGATGATGGACGGTTGGATGCCCTCTGTCGGCTCGTCCAGCACCAGAAGCTTCGGGCGCGTGACCAGCGCGCGGCCGATGGCGAGCTGCTGCTGCTGGCCGCCCGAGAGGTCGCCGCCGCGCCGGCCCATCATGGTGGCGAGCACCGGGAAAAGATCGAAAATTTCGTCAGGCGTGAAACGCTCGCCGCGCGGGGCGGCGGCATAGCCGGTTTCGAGGTTTTCCTTCACGGTCAGCAGCGGGAAGATTTCGCGCCCCTGCGGCACATAGGCGACGCCTTTTCGCGCGCGGACGTGCGGGGTCAGCCGCGAAAGGTCCTCGTCGCCCCACAATATCCTGCCGGAGCGGATCGGCTGCTGGCCGACGATGGCGCGCAGCAGCGACGACTTGCCGACGCCGTTGCGGCCGAGCACGCAAGTGACCTTGCCGACCGCGGCCTTGAGCGAAACGCCGCGCAAGGCCTGCGCAGCGCCGTAGTAGAGATCGATATTGTCGACGGCGAGCATGTCAGAGATCCTGCAGCACTCCCCTCCCCCTTGTGGGGAGGGGCTGGGGGAGGGGGTCGCGCAATCCTGCGAGAATGGCGGTTGAGCAAACGTCGCAAGATTGCGCGACCCCCCACCCTAACCCTCCCCCACAAGGGGGGAGGGAATCAGGCTGCCGGCGCGGAAAAGATCGAGTCTGCATCTCAACGCCCCAGATAGACTTCGATGACCTGCGGATCGGACGAGACCTGGTCGAGCGGGCCTTCGGCCAGCACGGCGCCTTCGTGCAGCACGGTCACCTTCACGCCGAGCTCGCGCACGAAATCCATGTCGTGCTCGACCACCACGACGGAATGGTCCTTGGCGATCTCGCGCAGCAGTTCGGCGGTCTGCATCGTCTCGGCGTCGGTCATGCCGGCGACGGGTTCGTCGACCAGCAGGAGTTTCGGGTCCTGGGCGAGCAGCATGCCGATCTCCAGCCATTGCTTCTGGCCATGCGAGAGATCGGCCGCCATGCGGGACCGGTGTCCGGTCAGCTTGGTCGTTTCGAGAATGCGGTCGATGCGCTCGGCGGTCTCCGGCGCGGGCTTGCCGAACAGCGTCGCGCGCGCCGTGCGCGGCGCCTTCAGCGCCAGCAGGATGTTGTCCTCCACCGACTGGCTCTCGAACACCGTCGGCTTCTGGAATTTGCGGCCGATGCCGAGCTCGGCGATGGCGGCTTCGTCGAGTTGCGTCAGGTCCTGCGCGCCGCCGAACAGCACGACGCCCTCGTCGGGCCGGGTCTTGCCGGTGATGACGTCCATCATCGTCGTCTTGCCGGCGCCGTTGGGGCCGATGATCGCGCGCATCTCGCCCGGCGCCAGCACGAGCGACAGGCCGCGCAGCGCCTTGTAGCCGTCGAAGGACACTGCGACGCCGTCGAGATAGAGCAGCGAGCTCGTGAGGATTGCTTCATCCATGCCGCGTCCTAACCCTGACTGGCCTTCGCCGCCGGCTGCGCGCCGTCTTCGGCGACGTCGCCGTTGGCGGGCGCAGCGCTCTTGCGCTTGAGATTGTCCATGAGGCCGAGCACGCCCTTCGGCAAGAACAGCGTGACGAGCACGAAGAGGAGGCCGAGCGCGAAGAGCCAATATTCCGGCAGCGCACCGGTGAACCAGGTCTTGGCGAAATTGACGATGAGCGCGCCGAGCGCGGCGCCGACCAGCGTGCCGCGACCGCCGACCGCAACCCAGATGACGGCCTCGATCGATTGCGCCGGCGAAAACTCGGAGGGGTTGATGATGCCGACCTGCGGCACGTAGAGCGCGCCGGCGACGCCCGCCATCATCGCGGACAATGTGAAGACCGCGAGCTTGTAGTTCTCGACCCGGTAACCCAGAAAGCGCGAGCGCGATTCCGCGTCGCGGATGGCGATCAGCACCTTGCCGAATTTCGACGTAACGAGGAAACGGCCGAGGAGGATCGAAGCGATCAGAACGATCGCGGTGACCGAGAACAGCGCGGCGCGGGTCGCGTCCGATTGCACGTTCAAACCGAGAATGTCCTTGAAATCGGTGAGGCCGTTGTTGCCGCCAAAACCCATGTCGTTGCGGAAGAAGGCGAGCA
>DAIRCS010000099.1:0-13001 GCA_036796555.1 Rhodoblastus sp.
AGACGCTTGATGGCGAAGAAGGTCTTGTCCGGGTTGGTGGCCGCCTGGCGCTGGGCCGGCTGGCCGACGAGGCGCCCGCCGTCGTCAGTGAAGGCGACGATCGAGGGGGTGGTGCGGGCTCCCTCTGCGTTCTCGATGACCTTGGGGGTGGAGCCTTCCATGACCGCGACGCACGAATTGGTCGTGCCGAGGTCGATGCCGATAATTTTAGCCATGACTATTCCTTTCTGCGGCGAGACCGCCGGACCCCGAAGCGATCCGGTCTCTTGGACCTCGCGATCCGCTTGCGCGGGCCGCTGGTCCGGTCCCCTGTGTTACGGCCATGAGATTGTGTGCGGCGCGGCCCGCCGCAAGGGCTGGGACCGCATATAGGGGGCGAGATTTTTTGACGCAAGCCGGTCCTGCGCGCGAGGGGCCTTTGGCCGGGCGGACGATCTGTTAGGCTGGCCGGGAAATGGGGTCCGGCTGGCAGCCGGCGCGCCGGGGAGGAAACCATGCACATCGAACCGGGCGTCCTCGACGCCGCCAAGATCGCCACCGCCAACGCTACCGCGATCGGGACGCTGACGGCCTCGGCCTATGGCTTTGTCCGCCGCCCGGCCGATCTGGCCAGAACCGTGCTGGCGGCCGGGTTTTTCTCGATCTTCATGCAGCTCTGGCACATGCAGGTCGGCCCCTCCGAACTGCACCTGATCGGGGCTTCGGCCATCTATTTCACCTTCGGCTTCCTGCCGACCCTGTTCGGCTTCGCACTCGGCCTCGCCCTGCAGGGCCTGCTGTTCGAGCCGCAGGACCTTGTCCATCTCGGCGTCAACTCGCTGTCCCTGATGGTCCCGCTGATCGCGGTCCACGCGGCCTTCGGCCATCGCTTCTTCAGGCGCGACGGGCTCGAGACGCGCTGGAGTTCCGTCCTGAAGTTCGACGCCGCCTATTACGCCGGCGTGGTCGCCATGGTCGGCTTCTGGCTGGCGCTGGGGCGGGAGCCGACGCCGTTTGCGAGCTGGGCGACGTTTGCGGCTTCCTACCTGCCGCTGGCGGCCCTTGAGCCGCTGTTCACGCTGCTGGTCCTGAAGGGCCTCAAGCGCTTCGAGGCCTCGGCGCCGGTGCGGACCCTTTCGGTCGCGCCGCAACTGCGGCTGGCGTGAGACCAAGCCAAACCACCCGGGAGACGAACATGGGCGAACGCATCACTTTCAAGCGGCCGGACGGCAAGGAGGCCGCCGGCTATCTGGCCAAGGCCGGCGCCGGCGCGCCGGGGCTGGTCGTCATTCAGGAATGGTGGGGGCTCAACGAGCAGATCAAGGGCATTGTCGACCGGTTCGCGGCGGCCGGCTTCACGGCGCTCGCGCCCGACCTCTACGCCGGCCGGGTCGTGCCCTACCACGATTCCGCCGCAGCCAACGCCGAGATGACCTCGCTGAATTTTCTCGACGCCACCGACCAGATCTTGCGCGGCGCGGCGCAGCGGCTGAAGGCCGACGGGGCGGCCAAGATCGGCGTCACGGGCTTTTGCATGGGCGGCGCGATGACGATCCTCGCCGCCGCGCGCGCGCCGGAATTCACCGCCGGCGCGCCCTTCTACGGCCTGCCGCCGGCGGCCGCCGCAGGACCGGCCGACGTGAAAATCCCGCTGCAGGGGCATTTCGCGCTGCAGGACGACTGGTGCACGCCGCAGGCCGTCGCCGATTTCGAGGCGGGGCTGAAAAAGGCGGGCAAGCCGCACGAATTCTTCAGCTACGACGCTCACCACGGCTTCATGAACGAGGCCCGGCCCGACGTGCATCAGGCCAAGGCGGCGGAAGAGGCGTGGGGCCGCGTGGTGGAATTTTTCAAGAAGCAGTTGGGGTGAGACGCATTGTCATCCCCGCAAAGCGGGGATCCAGCGTCGGATCGCGGAGACTGGATTCCCGATCGGGCCTTTGGCCCGTCGGGAATGACAGGTCCCAGCCTACCCCGTATTCCTGATCCCCGCCGCGATTCCGTTGATCGACACCAGAATCCCGCGCTGCGCCGCCTCGTCGCCACGGCCGGATCGCCAGCGGCGCAGGAGTTCCACCTGCAGGTGGTTGAGCGGCGCGATGTAGGGAAAGCGGTGGGCGATCGAGCGGGCGAGCGCCGGATTGTCGGCGAGGCGCTCGCTGGCGCCGGTGATCGCGGCGAGCGCGGCCCCCGCGCGCCGCCATTCGGCTTCGATCTCCGCGAAAATGCGGGCGGCGAGGTCTCGGTCCGGCACGAGGCCCGCGTAGCGGCGCGCGACGCCCATGTCGGTCTTGGCCATGACCATGTCGAGATTGGAGAGGATCGCGCGGAAGAACGGCCATTCCTCGTTCATGCGCCGCAGCAGCGCGATCCGCACCGCGCGGTCTTCCGCCAGAAACGCCTCGACCGCCGCGCCAAAACCGAACCAGCCGGGCAGCGCGACGCGGCTCTGGCCCCATGAAAAGCTCCACGGAATCGCGCGCAAATCCTCGATCCTGCGCGTCGCCTTGCGGGAGGCCGGGCGCGAGCCGATGTTCAGTTCCGCGATTTCCGCGATCGGGGTGGCGGCGAAGAAATAATCGACGAAGCCCGGCGTCTCGTAGACCAGCTTGCGATAGGCCGACATGCTGGCGGTGGACAGCGCATCGGCTGCGCCCATGAATTCGTCGGGCGGCGGACCGTCAGCGGCGCAGAACGTCGCCTCCAGCGCGGCCGCCATCAGCGTTTCCAGATTGCGGCGGCCGATGTCGGGATTGGCGTATTTGGCGTTGATGACCTCGCCCTGCTCGGTCAGCCGGATCTGGCCGTTCACCGTGCCGGGCGGCTGCGCGAGAATCGCCTGATAGGCCGGGCCGCCGCCGCGCCCGACCGTGCCGCCGCGACCGTGGAACAGACGCAGGCGAACGCCGTCCAGTCCGGCGAACATTTTCGCGAGCGCGGTCGAGGCGCGGTAGAGCTCCCAGTTGGAGGTGAAATAGCCGCCGTCCTTGTTGCTGTCGGAATAACCGAGCATGACGTCCTGCACGCCGCCGGAATTGCGCAGGAGATCGGCGACGCCGGGCAGCGCATAGAAATCGCGCATGATGCCTTCGGCGCCGCGCAGATCCTCGATGGTCTCGAATAGCGGCGAGATGACGAGATCGACGCGCGCCGCGGCGCGGTCCTCCGCGGCAAGCGTGCCGCGCATCAGGCCGAATTCTTTCATGAGAAGCAGCACTTCGAGAAGATCGCTGACGCTTTCGGTATGGCTGATGATGTAGTGGCGGATCGTGTCCGGCCCGAATTGCGCGCGCAGGTCGCGGGCGCGCTCGAAGATCGCGAATTCCTTCTCCGCCTCCGCGCTATAGGCGCGCTCGTAGATGCGCAGCGAGCGGGGATCGGAAAGCTGCGCCATCAGGAGATCGCGACGCGCCTGCTCGTCGAGGCCGGCGTAATTCGGCTCGATGCGCGCGACGGACAGAAGCTCAGCAAGCGTCGCCTCGTGCTTGTCCGAACTCTGGCGCAGGTCGGTCGTGGCCATGTGGAAGCCGAAGACCTCGACCGCGCGGATGAAAGGCGCAAGCCTGCCGGCGACCATCGCGCCGCCGTGATTGGCCTCGAGCGACGCGCGGATGGTGCGCAGATCGGCGAGCAATTCGTCCGGGCCGAGGTAGGGCGCGGCCGGCGTCAGCGCATGACGCAGCGCCTCGCCGCCCGTGAACTCGCGCAGCGCGCCGGCGAGCCGCGCATAGACGCCCGAGAGCGCGCGCCGATAGGGCTCGTCGGCGCGGTGCGGATTGTCGTCGCCGGATCGGTCGGCGAGCGCCAGCAGTTCCGGCGTGGCGCCGACCAGCTCCAGCGACATCGACAGTTCCGCGCCCAGTTCATGCGCCTGCACGAGATAGTGGCGCAGCACGGTTTCGGCGTGCTCGTTCACCGCGAACACGAGCGTCGAGGCGTCGACGTTCGGATTGCCGTCGCGGTCGCCGCCGATCCAGTTGCCCATGCGGAAGAAGGACGGAACCGGCCGCCCGAGCAGGCGCTCCAGTTCGACATAGAGACGCGGAATCTCGGTCAGGAACGTCGTGCGGTAATAGGTCAGGACGTTCTCGATCTCGTCGCGCACCGTCAGCTTGCGCGTGCGCAGCAGCCGCGTCTGCCAGCGCTGCACGATTCTCGCGCGCAGGCGGGCTTCGTTTTCGGAACGCTCGCGCGGCGATTTCAGAAAGTCGCGTTCCGCGATCAGCGCGGCGATGGCGCGTTCGGCGTCGAGCGTGCTCTTGCGCTGAACCTCGGTCGGATGCGCGGTCAGCACGGGCGAGACGTAGAAACCCTGAAGCGCGGCGGCGACTTTGTCCGATCCGATGCGCGCTTCGGCAAGCCGCATGAAGGCGCGCGCGAGAGAGCCGTCCTGCAGCGAGCCTTCCGCCTGATGCACGCCGCGGCGGCGCAGATGCTGGCGATCCTCCGCGACATTGGCGAGCAGCGAGAAATAGCCGAAGGCGCGGATCACGGTGAGCGCCGCGCCGGAGCCGAGGCCCGACGTTAGCGCATCGAGCTCGCGGCCGGTCTCTTCGTCGGCGGTGCGCTCGAAGGCGACGGCGAGACGGCGGATGGATTCGACAGCGTCGAAGGCGGCGGCGCCTTCCTGCTCGCGCACCGTATCCCCGAGCAATTGGCCGAGCAGACGGATGTCGTCGATGGCGGTGGGGGAGTTGTTGCGCTGCATCATGCGAGTGTGGCGCACTATGGCCGCCTGCGCCATAGCCCTCATGCCGCAACCGCGATTGCGCGGCCCGGGCGGCTGTCGCACCATCGGCGCCGGGAGGAACCAATATGCCGCTGTTTTCCATCGGGTCCACGACGATCGACCGGGTCGAGGAGGCGCACGGGCCGGCGTTTCCGCCAACCATGCTGCTGCCGGACTGGGACCCGGAAATCCTGAAGGAACATGGCGACTGGCTGCTGCCGCGCCATTATCACGCGCGCACCGACCGGTTCATCACCTCGCTGCATTCCTGGGTGATCCGCACGAAGCATCACACGATCCTGGTCGACACCTGCGCCGGCAATCACAAGAACCGGCCGCATTCGCCGCTCTTTCACATGAAGGACACGCCCTATCTCGACCGGATGAAGGCGGCCGGCGTCGATCCGGCAGAGGTCGATTTCGTGATGTGCACGCATCTGCACGTCGACCATGTCGGCTGGAACACGAAGCTCGAGAACGGCCGCTGGGTCCCGACCTTTCCGAACGCGAAATACGTCTTCTCGCAGATCGACCGCGATTACTGGGACCCGGCGAAGAACCCCGCGCTCGACGAGGAATCGCGGATGATCTTCGCGGATTCGGTTCATCCGGTGATCGCCTCCGGGCAGGATCATCTCGTCGCCGATGGCGACCGGCTCGGCGACAATCTTTCGATCCAGCTCACGCCCGGGCACACGCCGGGCGCGGTGGCGATCCGCCTCACCGACGGCGGGGAGGAGGGCCTGTTCACCGGCGACGTGATGCACCATCCGATCCAGGTCTACCGGCCCCGCTGGTCGAGCCGCTTCTGCACAGACCCCGTGCAATCCGCCGACACGCGCGAAAAGGTGCTGGGCCAGTGCGCGGACTGCAACGCGCTGATGCTGCCGGCCCATTTCGGCGCGCCGCACGCCGGCCGGGTGCGCCGCAAGGGCGACGGATTCGTCTTCGCCTTCGAGGAATAGCGAGGAAAGCGCCGGCGCGGTTGCGACAACACGATCGCTCGGGAAGGCCTCGCGCGCCCCCGCTCCCTCAGAGCGGGGAGGCCGCTCGACATCGGCTTGCGCGCGCGCGAAATTGCGCGCGCAACCCGGGCCCGACATGACCGAAGACTCCGACCTCCGCGCCGCCATCATCGAGCAATGCCGCGCGATGAACGCCAGCGGGCTCAATCAGGGCACGTCGGGCAATATTTCGGCACGGCACGGAGACCGGATGCTCATCACTCCGTCCGCCATTCCCTATGACGTCATGACGCCGGACATGATCGCGTCGATGCCGATCGAAGGCGATTATGGCGCGTGGGAGGGGCCGAAGAAGCCCTCCAGCGAATGGCGCTTCCATCTCGACATTTTTCGCGCACGACCAGAGGTGGGCGCCATAGTTCACACCCATTCGACCTTCTGCACGTCGCTGTCGATCGCGCGGATGGGCATTCCCGCCATTCACTACATGATCGCGCATTTCGGCGGCCCGGACATTCGCTGCGCCGATTACGCGCTCTACGGATCGGCTGAACTTTCAGCGCATGCGCTCAAGGCGATGGACGGCCGCAACGGCTGCCTGCTCGCCAATCACGGCATGATCGCCGCCGGCAAAAACCTGCCCCAGGCCATGTGGCTCGCCGTCGAACTCGAAACGCTGGCGCGACAATACTGGCATGCGCTGCAGATCGGCGGCCCTATCTTGTTGAGCGACGCGGAGGTGCGCGAGGCGGCCGAGAAATTCGGCGTCACCGGCTACGGGCTGTCAGGATAGGGCGAAATGTCATCCCGGCCGCAGCGAAGCGGAGAGCCGGGAACCAGTCGCGGTTCTGGATCCCGGCCCGATGGCAGCGCCGCCGTCCGGGATGACGATCAATATATCCCGGGATGGCGGACGCGGGTCGCGCCGCGCGCGCGGACGGGCACGAGCGCCGGCGCGATCGCGGGCGCGCGAAAACCGCCGGACGGCGGCTTCCTGTCATTGTCGTCGTCCTTCTTTTGCATCATCACGGCAGTCGCGCTGACGAGGGCGCCGAAGGTCGTGCCGAAGCCGATGAACAGCATGGCGAGGCCGGCGACCATCGCGTCCGAACGCATCAGAAGCGTGCGGAGGCCGAGCGGATTGATGAGGAGAAGCGCGCCGGCGCAGACGATGCCGAGCGCGCTGCCGAGAATCCAGTGCGTGACGATGAGCCGGGCGATCGGATTGCCCGGGGGTTCTTCCGGCATGGGGCCGTTCGGCAATCCGCCTGCTGTCAGCATTTCGATCTCCGCGCGGCCAATCCGCGCGCCAACGCGTACCGTCGGCTTCAATTTAGATTTTTCTCGGGCAAGGTCCAGTCTTTGCGGCCCGCTGCGACAATAGGCGCCAGACCGTGGCGCTCGCGCCGCGCCTGGCTGTAGACTGCCCGCACAAAAACAATGGAGGAACGCCATGTCGAGCGAAGCCAATGGCCCGACGCCCCCCGAAGCATCCGTCGTCGCGCGCAACAAGGCGGTGCTCGGCGAACTGCCGTTCGCCGATCGCGGCGATTTCGCCGACGCGGACCGCGGCTTCGTCGCGACCATTCCCGACGCCACGATCCTGACGGCGAGCGGCCATCCGGCCTGGAGCCAGAGGCAATACGAATTCATCGGCGAGGAGTCCGCGCCCGACAGCGTCAATCCGAGCCTGTGGCGCATCGCGCAGCTCAACCGCCGTCACGGCCTGTTCGAGGTGCGCGAGGGCGTCTACCAGATCCGCGGTCTCGACATCGCCAACATGACGATCGTCGAAGGCAACACCGGGATCATCGTCATCGACACGCTGACCTGCAAGGAAGCGGGCGCCGCCGCGATCGCGCTCTACCGCGCCCACCGCGGCGACAGGCCGGTCAAGGCGGTCATCTACACCCACACGCACGCGGACCATTTCGGCGGCGTGAAGGGCGTGGTGGACGAGGCCGACGTCGCGGCAGGCAAAATCCCCGTCATCGCGCCGAACCTTTTCATGGAGCACGCCGTCTCCGAAAACGTCATCGCAGGGCCGGCGATGATCCGGCGCGCGACCTATCAGTTCGGGCCGCTGCTGCCGACGGGTCCGCGCGGCCAGGTGGACGCCGGCCTCGGCAAGACCACGTCGCGCGGCGCGCTGTCGCTGATCGCGCCGACCGATCTCATCATGAAGACCGGCGACAGGCGCACGCTCGACGGAATCGAGTTCATTTTCCAGATGGCGCCGAACAGCGAGGCGCCGGCCGAGATGCACATGTATGTTCCGGCCCTGAAGTTGCTGAACATGGCCGAAAACGCCACCCATCTCTTCCACAACCTGCTGCCGTTCCGCGGCGCGGAGGTGCGCGATCCGCACGCCTGGTCCGGCTATATCAACGAGGCGATGGAGTTGTTCGGCGAGGCGGAGACGCTGACCGGCCAGCATCACTGGCCGGTGTGGGGGCGCGACAAGATCCGCGACTATCTCGCCAAGCAGCGCGATCTCTACAAATACGTGCACGACCAGACGCTGCGGCTGATGAACCACGGCCTGACCGCGCCGGAGATCGCGGAGGAAATCAAATTGCCCGCAGCCCTCGCGCAGGTCTGGCAGAATCGCGACTATTACGGAGCGGTGAAGCACAACATCAAGGCGATCTACCAGCGCTATCTCGGCTGGTACGACGCCAATCCCGCCAATCTCGACGGCCTGCCGCCCGTGGAAGCGGCGAAGAAATACGTCGACTACATGGGCGGCGCCGCGACCGTGATCGCCAAGGCGCGCGAGGATTTCGCGAAGGGCGAATATCGCTGGGTGGCGGAAGTGATGAACCGCGTCGTCTTCGCCGACCCGAAAAACGCGGAGGCGCGCGAACTCTGCGCGCAGGCCTACGACCAGCTCGGCTATCTCAGCGAAGCCTCGACCTGGCGCAACGCCTATCTGTTCGGCGCGCACGAATTGCGCAACGGACCGGCGGACATCCGGCGCGCAGGGCTCCCGCCTGACATCGCTTCGGCGCTGTCGATCCCGATGTTCTTCGATTCGCTCGCGGTGCGGCTCAACGGGCCGAAGGCCGACGGCAAGCGCATCGTGGTGAACTGGACGCTGACCGACACGGGCGAGACATATGCGCTCAATCTCGAAAATTCGGCGCTGACCTACGTCGGCGGCCGCACTGCCGAAAACGCCGACGCCGGGCTCACGCTGGAACGCGCGACGCTAACCCGCATCATGCAGCAGAAGACGACGTTTCCCGAGGCGATCGGCGCGGGTCTGGTCAAGATCGACGGCAATCCGGCGAAGCTGCTCGAATTGTTCGGCCTGCTCGACACGTTCGACCCGCAGTTTGCGATTGTGGAGCCGTAGGAAATATCCTTTCCACAACAACCGCCTTCACGCTGAGGAGGCGCGCGAATGCGCGCCGTCTCGAAGCATGGGGTTGCGGCCATCCTTCGAGACGCAATGCTGCGCATTGCTCCTCGGGATGAGGATTCCTGTTCCTACTTTGCACCGCGCATGTTGAACAGCCGCATCAACAGCCACACCGGCAGGACGATGACCGCGCCGGCCAGCACGTACTGGGCGACCTCGCGCACGGCGTCCCAGCCCATCGTCCACAGGCGGTTCACGAAGCGTTGCAGCGCGTTGAAAATCTCGAGCGGGCGGATATCGAGCCACACCAGCAGCGCGCCGACGACGAGCGACACGAACAGCAGACGCAGGAGGACCGCGGTCGGCGGGCCGCCGATGAAGCGCTGCAGGGTTGAGTTCGCCATATCCGGTTCCTTGTCTTGAACGCGCGCGCCGCCTGCGGGCGCGGGGGTGATATCGATCGGCGGATTGCGGAACGGATTGTCGTTCATGACAGCTCCACGCGGTTGAAGGAGTGAAAGCGCAGCCCGGCGGCGCAGGTCAAGTCCTGTCCTTGCCCGGTTCGTCCTCGCGCATGAGGCGCATCATGCGACGCATGAACTGCTCGGCGTAGTCAAGCGCCCGGTCGAAATCCTGGCGGCTCGGCAGGCCGTAGCCGTCCGTCTGTTTCTTCAACGCCTCGTTTTGCTTCACCAAGCGGTCGATCTCGCTTTCCAGCGCGGCGCGCTCTTCGGTCGCCGCGCGGCAATAGGCCGAGCCGTTCTCGACCTTGCAGAGCGAGACCAACCCGGTGCGCGTATCGAGCCGCAGGAAGCCGCCGTCCGTCGGCGTCATGGAAAAGCGGCCGTTCTCGCTGGAATCGGCAGGCGCGGCAGGCGCGGCAGGGCCCTGCGCAAGCGCGGGGGCCGCGAGCGTCATGGCCAGAATTGCGGCGCCGGCCGCGCCGAGGAAACTGCGCATATGGCCTCCCTGAAGCCTGTCGCGCGCAACATGGGGAGCCCGGGCCGCCGGATCAATGCGGCGCCGCTTCAATCGGTCGCGCGCACGGGAGCGGCCGCCCCGGCCAGCCCCTCGACCTTGGCGGCGGTGATGACCGCCTGCGTGCGGCTTTCGACGCCGAGCTTGGTGAGGATCGCCGAGACATGCGCCTTCACCGTCGCCTCGGACACTTTCAGCTCGTAGGCGATCTGCTTGTTGAGCAGGCCCGCTGACACCATCATCAGCACGCGGACCTGCTGCGGGGTGAGCGAGGCCATGCGGCGCACGAGGTCGGCCGTTTCCTTGTCGGCGGGGGCGCTGAGGTCGACGTCGGGCGGCGTCCAGATGTCGCCGGCCAGCACCTTGCGGACGGCCTCGCGCATGCCCTCGATCGGCGTGGTCTTCGGCACGAAGCCCGAGGCGCCGAAATCGATGCAGCGGCGCATGACCGCGCGATCCTCGTTACCGGAGACGATGACGACGGGCACGTCGGGATGCTCGGCGCGCAGATACATGAGGCCCGAGAAGCCGCGCACGCCCGGCATGGCGAGATCGAGCAGGATGAGATCGATGTCCGCGCCATCGGAAAAGACGCGCGTCACGCCTTCGAGATCGCCGGCTTCGAGGATTTCGGATCCGGGCGCCGCGCCGGCCACCGCCTGCGCGAGCGCGCCGCGCACCAGCGGATGATCGTCCGCGATCAGGATCCGCACACCCGTCGACGCCATGCAGTCTCCCCCTTTTTCGCCGCTCTTGTGATCGCGGCTTGGCCCATCTATCCATCGGATTGCGCGACGCGCAAGCGTCCCATGTCTTTTTGGAGACGACGTTGTGAATCGACCGGCGACGGAGGAGGAGGCGCGCGAACGCGACGCCATCGACGGCCGCGTCACTTTCGCCATCGCCGCTTTCGTCGCCGCGGGCGGGCTGATCGTCCTGCTCGACCGCGTCGGCGTCTCGGAGCGGTTCATTGCGGCGATCGGTCCGACGACGGCGCTGCTGGCGCTGGCGATCATCGGCTTCCTTCTGCGCACCATGCGCATTTCCGGCTTTTACGCCGCCGCGCGCGCCGTCCCGCCCGCCTACGCAGGTTTCGCGACCGCGGCGATCGCGACCGCGCTCGTCGCGCCGTTCACGCCGCCCGTCTCCGATCTCTATTCCGGCGCCGGCGTCTATGTCGGCTTCGCGCTCGGGCTCGCCTGCGCCGCCTTTCTCAGCGGCCCCTATCTGCGCAAGACCGGCGCCTTTTCGATCTCCGACCTCATCGGCGCGCGTTTCGAGAACATGGCGTTGCGGCTGGGCGCGGCGCTGCTCGTCGGCGTCAGCGCGCTGCTCGCCGCCATGGCGGGCTTCGAAACCGCGGTCTCCGCGCTTGCGACCATCGCCGGGCTTTCGCGCGGCGTCGCGGCCGTGGCGATCGCCATCGTGTTGACGATCGCCACCGTGCCGGGCGGGCTTTCCGGCGTGTTGTGGGCGACCGTCGCCGCCGCCGGCGTCGCGCTGGCGGGATTTGCGCTGCCGCTGCTGCTCACCGTGCTCGCCGGCCAACCCCTGCCTCTGCCCATGCTCGGCGACCAGGACGCCTGGCGCAAGGCGACGGCCATCATCTCGTTCTGGCAGGGCGACACCGGCCAGCCCGTCGGCTTCTGGCTCTCGCTCGGCATGGCGCTCGGCATGGCCGCTTCCGCGCCGCTGGTCGCACCGTTCCTCGCGGTCCGCGACAGGACGGCCGCCGTGCGCGCCGGCTTCGGCGCCGGGTTGTGGAGCGCGGCGCTGGCCGCGCTCGTGGCGGCGTCGGTCGCGGCCTCCGCGCTCGGCCTGATCGACCAGCTCGCCGGCCGCCGGCCCGACCGCGCGCCGGACCAGCTCTACGCGGCCAGCGCGGCGGGGCTCATCAAGATCTGCGGACAGAGCCCGCGCAACTGGGGACAGGCGCGCGACGCCTGCCAGAAACTGCCGGGATATGCGGGCGTGATCCGGCCGCAGGACATATCGACGCGCGGCGCCTTCCTGCTCACCGCCTTGCCGCCGCTCGGCGGTTTCGGCGCGGCGAGCGCGGGCCTCGTCTGGGCGGCGATCGCCGCGCTCGGCTCCGCGCTCGCCGCGGCCGCTCTGCTTTCGGCGGCCGTGGCGCTCGGCAACGACGCCATCCATCGCCTGCGCGATCGCTCGGCCCTGACAAGCCGGCGTCTCGCCGTCGTGCGCGCCATCCTCATCGCTTCCGTCGTCGCCTGCGCGCTCGTGTGCAGCGCGCGGGAACTCGATCCGCGCGCGCTGATCGGCATTTCGCTCGCCTTTTCCGCGGCTGGACTTGCGCCGCTGATGGCGTTGACGCTGTGGCCGCGCGCGCGCAGCCGCGACGCGATATTTGCGCTGGTTGTCGGCCTGGGAACGGCGGAAATGCTGCTGATCTACGGCGAAGGCGCCGTGCGCGGGCTGGCGGCCGCCGCAGTCGTCGGCTGCATCGCGTCGATCGTCGCAGGTGTATTGTCGAGCCTGATCGGCGGCGGCGACCGGTCCGCCGGCTACAGATTCGTCGCTGCCGTCTGGAGCCCCGACGGCGAGGTGATCGCGCCGGACAAGGGCGCGTGACCCTTAAGGCAATCCGCCTCAAGCCGATGGCAACAATGCCTCCAGCGTTTCGATACGGTCGGCCTCGCGCGGCGGCTTGTCCCAGCGGATGCGCGCGATACGCGGAAAGCGCATGGCGACGCCCGACTTGTGGCGCGTCGAACGGTTGAGGCCTTCGAAGGCGACCTCGAAGACGAGGCCCTTGTCAGCCCCATGCTCGACCACGCGCACGGGGCCGAAGCGGTCGATCGTGTTGTTGCGGACGAATCGGTCGATGCGGGCAAGCTCCTCATCGGTGAACCCGAAATAGGCCTTGCCGACGGGCACGAGTTCGTCGCCGTCCACGCCGGCGCGCCAGACGCCGAACGTATAGTCCGAATAGAAGGACGAGCGTTTGCCGTGGCCGCGCTGCGCA
>DAIRCS010000100.1:0-5285 GCA_036796555.1 Rhodoblastus sp.
GCGCCCGGCTCGGTCAGGTTCATCGTCGCCGGCCACACGCCGGAGATCATCTTCTCGAGATAGGTGTGCTTGATCTCGTCGGAGGCGTGCGCCTCCAGCGCGTCGATCGCGCCGAAGGTCAGCACAGGGCCGAGCATGAAGGCCATGTTGGCCGCGCTCCACATGTCCATGCAGCCGGCCAGCAGCACCTGCGGCAGGCCCATGCCGCCGTGCTCGGGCGAGCCGGTCACGCTCTGCCAGCCGCCTTCCACGAATTGCTTGTATGCATCCACCCAGCCGGGTGGGGTCGTGACCACGCCATCCTTCCATTTGGCGCCGACCTGATCGCCGATGCGATGCAGCGGACCGATGACGTTCTCGGCGTATTTGGCGGCTTCGTTCAGCGTCGCCTCGGCCATGCCGTCGGCGAGATCGGCGTAGATTCCCTCGGCGATGCCCTCCTGCAGGCCCGCGGCCGCGTTCATCATGAAGACCATTTCAGAAACCGGCGCGCGATAGACCATCGACTTGCTCCCTTCCACCAAGAATTTCCGCCTTCATATTCCGCGATGCGGACGAAGGCCAGCGGGCGAAGCTCCAATGCGCGCGAAATCGGCTTGAAACGCATGCGCGGCTGCGCGATGTTGTCGCCGCGTCATGCAAGATTGTTCGACATTCTGCACGGCGGAACGTATGCGGAGCCCGGCCAACGGGCCCGCGGAGGAAACGAAGCCGAACCCGCCTGTCGCGCCTCTCGCGCGGCGCCCGCGCGGTTGCGGCGCCCTGCGAGGTTCTATGGCTGCGACCTATTCCACCATTCTCTACGAGACGCCCGCCGAGGGCGTCGCGCGGATCGTGATGAACCGCCCCGATGCGCGCAATGCGCAGAACCTCGACATGACCTACGAGCTGAACGACGCCTTCGCTCGCGCGGTGGCGGACGACGCCGTCAAGGTCGTCATCCTCGCCGGCGCCGATCCGCATTTTTCGGCCGGCCACGATCTGCGCGACAGCGGCGAGAAGAAGCTCGGCCGCGATTTTCCGGTCGTCTCCACCTGGGGCGATTTCGAGGCGCCGGGCGCCGAGGGGCGCTATGCGCGCGAGCAGGAAATCTATCTGCAGAACACGCGGCGCTGGCGCAATCTGTCCAAGCCGACGATCGCGCAGGTGCAGGGCAAGTGCCTCGCCGGCGGGCTGATGCTGGCCTGGGCCTGCGACCTCATCGTCGCCAGCGACGACGCGACCTTCTGCGATCCCGTTGTGGCGATGGGCGTGTGCGGCGTCGAATGGTTCGTGCACCCCTGGGAGATCGGCGCGCGCAAGGCCAAGGAAATGCTGTGGACCGGCGATAGCTGGACGGCCGAGGAGGCGCGTTCGTTCGGCATGGTCAATCATGTCGTGCCGCGCGAAAAGCTTGCGGACTTCACGCTGGCGCTTGCGGGCAAGATCGCGGCGAAACCGACATTCGCGGTCAAGACCGTGAAGGACGCGGTCAACCGCACGCTCGACATCCAGGGCCAGAACAGCGCGATCGAGCAGGCCTTCGCCCTGCATCACCTCTGCCACGCGCACAACATGATGAAGTTCGGCGTGATCGTCGATCCCCAGGGGCTTCATCCGTCCGTGCGTTCGCGCGTCGATCCTTCGTTGATAAAAAAGAGCTGAACATGGACCTCAATTATTCCGACGAGCAGCGGCTGCTCGGCGAAAGCGCCAACAATCTGTTGGCCGCCCGCGCGCAAAAACCGGGCGCGACCGATCTGTGGAAAGAAATGGCTGATATGGGCTGGCTGGCGCTGCCGCTGCCGGAAAAGGACGGCGGGCTGGGGCAGGGCGTCGTCGATGTCGCGATCGTGACGGAGGCGATGGGCCGCCATCGCGCGCGCTCGAATTATGTCGCGGCTGTCGTTCTCGCCGGCGGGCTCGTCGCCGCGCTCGGCTCCGACGCGCAGCGCGCAGCAACGCTGCCGGGCCTCGCCGACGGGTCGTTGCGCCTTGCACTCGCCCATGCGGAAGAGGGCGCGCGCTACAATCTCGCGCATGTCGCGACCAAAGCGAAGAAAAGCGGCGCGAACTGGGTTCTCGACGGCCGCAAGATCGCCGTGCTCGGCGGCGACGTGGCGGATCGGTTCATCGTGTCCGCGCGCATATCCGGCGCGACGCGCGATGCTGGCGGCATCGGGCTTTTCATCGTCGCGCGGGATGCGAAGGGCGTGACGGTCGACGGCCATGCGACGGTCGACGGCGCGGGCGCGGCGCGCGTGACGCTGGCCGGCGTCGAGGTCGGCGCCGATGCGCTGCTCTCCGACAATGCCTTGCCGGAAATCGAGCGCGCCTACGACCGCGCGACGGCCGCCTTTTGTTCGGAACTCGTCGGGCTGATGGAGGCAGCGACCGCCGCCACGATCGACTACACGAAAATCCGCATCCAGTTCGGCAAGCCGCTCGCCGTCAACCAGACGCTGCGCCATCGCATGGCGGACATGTCGATCGCCTGCGAGGAGGCGCGCTCGATGGCGCTGCGCGCAGCGCTGCATGCCGACGACGCCGATGCGCGGTCGCGCGGCCGCGCAATCGCCGGCGCCTGGGCCAAGGTGTCACGCGCCGCGCGTTTCGTCGCGGAACAGGCGATCCAGTTGCACGGCGGCATGGGCGTGACCAACGAGCTCGAGATCGGCGGCTATCTCAAGCGCGTCGTCGCGCTCGACGCCATTCTTGGCGGACCCGACCTTCATCTGCGCCGCCATGCGGCGCTCACCAATCTTGCTGCCTGAGGCGCGATCATGGACCTGACCTTCACGCCCGAAGAACGCGCCTTCCAGCAGGAGGTGCGCGCCTTTCTCAAAGAGAAGCTGACGCCCGATCTGAAGCGCGCGCATCATCTCACCCCGAGCGTCTTCTCCGACCCGCCGGTGGGCAATCGCTGGCAGAAGATTCTGCACGCGCAGGGCTGGGCCGCGCCGCTGTGGCCGAAGGAATATGGCGGCACGGGCTGGAGCCTCGCGCAGCGCTACATCTGGGAGATCGAATCGGCGGCCGCCGGCGCGCCGTCCGTCACGCCGATGGGCCTGCGCATGGTCGGCCCGGTCATCATGAGGTTCGGCACGCAGGCGCAGAAGGATTTCTACCTGCCGCGCATCCTCAGCGCCGAGGATTACTGGTGCCAGGGCTATTCGGAGCCGGGTTCGGGCTCTGACCTTGCCTCGCTGAAGACGCGCGCCGTGCGCGACGGCGACCATTACGTCATCAACGGCTCGAAGATCTGGACGACGCATGCGCATCACGCGAACAGGATGTTCGCGCTGGTGCGCACGTCGGACGAGCCGAAGAAGCAGGACGGCATCAGCTTCATCCTGATCGACATGAAGACGCCGGGCATTTCCGTGCGGCCCATCCTGACCATCGGCGGCGATCACGAGACGAACCAGGTGTTCTTCGACGACGTGCGCGTGCCGGTCGAGAACCGCGTCGGCGCGGAGGGGCAGGGCTGGTCTTATGGAAAGTATCTGCTCGAGTTCGAGCGCGGCGGCGCCATGTCGTCGGGCCGGTTGCGCGCGATCCTTGGCGATGTCGAGAAGCTCGCGAACGTCTATCGCGACGGCGAGCAGCCGCTCGCGGCCACCGAGTCTTTCGCGCTGCGCCGGTCGCAGGCGGAGATCGACATCGACGCGCTGGAGATGACGGAGCTGCGCATCATGTCGAGCCTGCAGTCGGGGCAGAATCCGGGCTCGGTATCGTCGTCGCTGGCGAAGCTCCGCAACTCCGAGATCAAGCAGGCTCTGACGGCGCTTGCGGTCGACGTGCTCGGCCAGGACGGTCTCTATTGGGAAGGCCACCGCCCGCTCTACGAGATGAATGCGGAGCCCGGCATCCCCGAGGATGCGCTGACCGCGCTGCCGGAATATCTCAACAGCCGCGCCTACACGATCTTCGGCGGCACGTCCGAAGTGCAGCGCGACATCATCGCCAAGGTGGTGATCGGGATGTAGCGCATCTCCCCTCCCCCTTGTGGGGAGGGGCGGGGGAGGGGGTCGGGAAATCCTGCGAGATTGGCGCTTCCCGATGCCGATAGCCTCGCAGGATTCCCCGACCCCCCACCCTAGCCCTCCCCCACAAGGGGGGAGGGAATCTGGCTCGTGGCGTCACGGATCGCGCGGGACGCATCGGAGAGATGAACCATGTATACCGAAGACTTCATCCCCACCGTTCTCGGCGATATCGCGCGCAAGAACGCGGCGCTGCGCGGCGAGTCCGTCGCCGTGCATTTCGAGGGGCGCGAGACGACGTTTCGTGATTTCGACCGGCATACCAATCAGGTCGCCAACGGCCTGATCGCGATGGGGATCGCGCCACAGACGCATGTCGCCTATCTCGGCAAGAACAGCGATTTCTATTTCGAGCTGTTCTACGGCGCGGCCAAGGCGCGCGTCATTCTCGCGCCGGTCAACTGGCGTCTCGCGCCGCCCGAGATCGCCTATATCGTCAACGACTGCCAGGCGCAGGTCCTGTTCGTCGGGCCCGAATTCGTCGATGCCGTCAGGAGCTTCGCGCATGAGCTGAAAAGCGTGCGCGTCATCGTCTCGACCGAAGGCGCGACGCCGGAATATCCTGATTATTCGGCGTGGCGGAATTCGCAGAGCGATGCGGTTCCGGTCCGACAGGCGCGCGAGGACGACGTGGCGATCCAGCTCTACACGTCCGGCACGACGGGCCATCCCAAAGGCGCGATGCTGACCAACCACAATCTGCTCGGCATGCGCGAGCGCGATCCCGCCGACATGCGCGAGTGGAACAAGGCCTCGCCCGACGATGTGTGGCTCGTCTCCATGCCGGTCTTCCACATCGGCGGCTCCGGCGTGCTGGTCTGGGCGTCCTACAATGGCGGCAAGATCGTCATCACGCGCGAATTCAACCCGATGTCGATCCTCGACGATTTCGTGAAGCACCGCGTGTCGAAGCTGTTTCTCGTGCCGGCCGCGCTGCAGTTCATCGTCCGCCTGCCGCAGGCGCGAAAAGTCGATTATTCGCGCCTCAAGTTCATCATGTACGGCGCCTCGCCCATTCCGCTCGACCTGCTGCGCGAGTGCATGGATGTGTTCGGCTGCGGCTTCGTGCAGATGTACGGCATGACGGAGACGACGGGCACGATCGTCGCGCTGGAGCCGGAGGATCATACGCCCAAGGGATCGCAGCGCATGCGCTCGGCCGGCAAGCCGCTCGCCGGCGTCGAGATCGCCATTCTCGACGACGAGGGCAAGCCGCTGCCGGCGGGTCAGGTCGGGGAGATCGCGACGCGTTCGGCGGCG
>DAIRCS010000100.1:5302-12833 GCA_036796555.1 Rhodoblastus sp.
AACCTGCCGGAGGCCTCGAAACGCACGATGACGGACGACGGCTGGCTGCGCACGGGCGACGCCGGCTACCTCGACGAAGACGGCTACGTCTATGTCCACGACCGCGTGAAGGACATGATCATCTCCGGCGCGGAAAACATCTATCCGGCGGAAGTGGAGAGCGCGATCTTTGGCCATCCGGCCATCGCCGAAGTCGCCGTCATCGGCGTGCCGGACGACAAGTGGGGCGAAGCGGTGAAGGCCGTGGTGGTGCTGAAGGAAGGCGCGCAAGCCTCGCCCGACGAGATCATCGCCTTCGCGCGCACGCGCATCGCCGGCTACAAGTCGCCGCGCACGGTCGATTTCATCGAGGCGCTGCCGCGTAACCCCTCCGGCAAGATCCTCAAGCGCGAATTGCGCGAGCCCTATTGGGCCGGCAAGGATCGACGCGTGAACTGAGCGCGTCGCATTTAGGCCACACTTCTTTCGCACGCGATGTCGGCTGGCATAGCGCGCGTCGTGTTGATAACACGCGCATATCTCTGTCTTCTTCGCAGCGCAGCAACCTTTTGCAATGCAGCGCGTTATTCGTTTGACGCCTATGCGTGCGCGCATATGGTCATAGATCAACAAAGCAGCGCGATGGAGAATCAATGAACGCCGCAGCGACAATCGCACCGCCCTCCGGCCTTCTCATGGCGCTCGAGATGCGCGCCATTCACGAACTCGGGGCCTTCATCGGCGCATTGCCGCTGCTGCGGCTCGCGCCGCGCGGCGACGGCCATCCGGTGCTGGTGCTGCCGGGCCTGCTGGCCAGCGACAGTTCGACGGTTCCGCTTCGTCGCTTCCTCAAGGGCCGCGGCTATCAGGTGCACGGCTGGAAGCAAGGCAACAATTTCGGTCTTCGCGAAGGCGTCGAGGAACGCCTAGTGGCGCAGGTCAGGGAACTCGCCGACCGCTACGGCCGTAAGGTCAGCCTCGTCGGCTGGAGCCTCGGCGGCCTTTACGCGCGCCAGCTCGCCAAGGTTCTGCCGGACGAAGTGCGCGGCGTCATCTCGCTCGGCAGCCCGTTCTCGGGCAGCCCGCGCGCGACCAACGCGTGGCGCGTCTACGAATTCGTCTCGGGCCACCGCGCCGAAGAAGACGAGAGCCATCTGTCCGGCCATCTCGCCGCGCCGCCGCCCACGCCCTCCACGGCGATCTTCAGCCGCACCGACGGCGTCTGCGCCTGGCAGGTGTGCCGCGAGCCGGAAGAAAGCGACTTCGCCGAGAACATCGAAATTTCCGGCGCGAGCCATTGCGGCCTCGGCCATCATCCCGCCGTCGTCTACGCCATCGCCGACCGTCTCGCGCAGCCGGAAGGAGAATGGAAGAAGTTCGATCGCTCGGGCTGGCGCTCGCTGGTCTATCCCGACCCCGACAGACGTGGTTAGACTGACCCGATCCAACTGACGCGGCGGAGGGGAGGCCCCATGTCAGACAAAGCGGACAAGGCGAAGACCGAAAGCAAGGCGAGCAAGGTCGAGCGGCCCAAAGGGCCACTCGACGCTTTCCGCGATTTCGTCGGCCAGTGGGAGCGCGGCGTCAACCAGATCGCCAACGAGGCGATGGGCAACGAGCAATTCTCGCGGCTGATGCATGGCGCGACATCGGCCGCCGCCGGCGCCAAGGCCGGGCTCGGCGAGGCGATGGAGCGCTATCTCGCGACGATGAACCTGCCGAGCCGCGCCGATATCGTCAGCGTCGGCGAGAGATTGCAGGCGATCGAGGCGCAGCTCGGCCGCCTGACCGAGATCGTCGCGCAGATGGCTTCCGTCGATGCGGCGCCCGCGAGCGGCGCGCTCAAGCCGAAGCGCACGCGCAAGCCGCCCGCGCGCAGCGCGCCCGAATCCGGACGAAACGGAGCCAAGCCATGAGCGCGGCGCAAGGGGACGTGGTCGAGCGGCTGCGGATCGAGGTCGATCGCGCGATCCAGCGCGGCGTGAAAGGCGTCGGCTATCTGACGTCGGGCGCGCCGGAAGTCGGCCAGACGCGCAAGGACGTGCTGGCGACGCGCGGCACGATGCGGCTCTATCACTATCATCCGCTGGTCGACGAAGTGTATCGCGTACCCGTCCTCATCGTGATGGCGACGACCAATCGCGGCTACATCCTCGATCTCGCGCCGGGCAACAGCTTCGTCGAATTCCTGCTGAAGGCGGGCTACGACGTGTTCATGCTGGACTGGGCGGCGCCCGCGCCGGCGGAGAAAAACCTGCGCATCGAGGATTACGTCCTCGATTTCATTCCTGATTGCGTGCGCCGCATCCGCAAGGAGACCGGCGAGACGGACGTGTCCGTCGCCGGCTATTGCTTCGGCGGGGTGCTGTCGGTGCTCTACACCGCGCTCGCCGGCAAGGAGGGGCCGACCAATCTCGTCTGCTTCACGACGCCGATCGACTTCAAGCAGATGAAGCTGTTCCAGAACTGGTCCAACCAGCGCTATTTCGACGTCGACCGGCTCGTCGACACCTACGGCAACGTGCCGCCGGAGATGATCTACACGTCTTTCGAAATGCTGCGGCCGGCCTCGCGCGCGGCGGCGCAGGTGACGTTGTGGGACAATATCTGGAACGACGAATTCGTGCGCTCGTATCGCCAGCTCGACCGGTGGGGCAACGACACGCTGCCGCTGGCCGGCGAATATTTCCGTCAGACGACGAAAGATCTGATGTGGGGCAACAAGCTCTTCACCGGCGAGCTGACGCTTGGCGGGAAGCGCGTCGATCTCGCCGAGATCAAGACGCCGATCCTTCATGTTGTGGCGGAGCACGACCACATCGTTCCCTATGAAGCGGCGCGGCATCTGATCGCCCGCGTCGGCTCGAAGGACAAAACCGAGGTGATGCTGAAGGGCGGACACGTCAGCCTCCTCGCCGGCGCCAATGCGGCGCGCCGGATGTGGCCGAAACTCGACGAATGGCTGGGAGAGCGCTCGACATGACCAAGGCGAAGAGCGCGGCGGCGAAGGCGCCTGCCAGCAAGACCGCGGCGAAGAAGCCGCCGGCGAAGCGCGTGGCGAAGGGCGACGTGCAGATACGGCCGCTGGCGGCGGGCGACGAGAAGGCGCTGCTCGCCTTCGCGCGCAGCCAGCCGCCGCACGATCTCCTTTTCCTGCCGCGCGACATCAGCGAGCCCAAGGTGCTGAAGGCGTGGATTCGCGAGAGCGAGGGCGGCGGCATGATGAGCCTGGTCGCGGTCGCCGGCGACAAGATCGTCGGCTGCGGTGCGATCGCCAGCGATCCGCTGTCCTGGTCGCCGCATGTCGGCGAATTGCGCGTGCTGATCGGCGCGCAGGCGCGCGGGGCGGGCGTCGGGCGCAAGCTGACGCAGCGGCTGTTCGCGCTGGCGCTGGAAGCGGGCCTGCAACGAATCGTGGCGCAGATGACCGTCGACCAGACCGCCGCCATCGCCGTGTTCGAGGGGCTCGGCTTCCGCGCCGAAGCGCTGTTGCGCGGCCAGGTGCGGGATCGCAGCGGCAAGCGCCACGACATCGTGATTCTCGGTCACGAGGTCGCCGATGTGCTGGCGCGGCTCGAAGCCTTCGGCGTCGTCGACGCGACGTCCGGCTGAAATCCAAGATATTCCAGTCGCTTGGCCGCCGATCACAAAAATGTGATCGGCGGTCGTCGATTTATGTTGCACTGCACACAACGGTTTAGTAGAGAACGGTCGTCCCGTGCTTCTCAAGGGCGGGGCCGAAACCCATAGCTCATCGAGGATGGAGTAAAATCATGACCGACACGAAGAAGACCGTTCGCAAGCCGAAGACCATCGACGCCCAGACCGTCGAGGCCGAAGCCGCCGAGACCGCCAACAAGGCGATCGAGACCGCTCGCGAATATGCGCATCGCGCGGCCGAAGCCGTGCTCGAGCGCGCGACCTCGCTGCACGCCGGCGCCGAGAAGGCGACCGCTTCCATCGAATCCACCGCGATCGACTCCGTCGAGAGCCTCGCGAAGGCTTCGCGCGAAATCCAGAACGCCCTGCTCGACGACGCCAAGGCCGCCATCGCCGCCTTCGAGAAGACCGTCGCCGCCAAGAGCGTCGGTGACGCCTTCCGCGTCCAGGCCGATTACTACCGCGCCCAGTTCGACGTGAACGTGTCGCGCGCCAAGACGGTCGGCGCCCTCGTCGCGCAGGCCGCCCAGGACGGCGTCAAGCGCGCGCAGGACAATCTCGCGGGCCTCACCGCGAAGTTCGGCAAGGCCGCGTAAGCGTTCCCGAAAAACAGAGTTTGCGAAGGCCCGCGGTTTCCGCGGGCCTTTTGCTTTTGGACCGACAAGTCGAACGCCTTACCTCCCCGCTCGCGGGGAGGTCGCAATGCGAAGCATTGCGGGTGGGATTCGGCGGGCGTGGCCACCAACGCAGACAATGATCGACGGTCCCCGTCGCGCTTCGCGCGCCACCCACCCCGCGAGCGGGGAGGGAGAGAGCCGCGGCCTCCGTTCTCGCTACCCGCCCGCCCAGACGTCCAGCACATAGCGGTTGGTTGCGCCCATCTCGTTGATCCAGGCTTCGCCGGCTTCCGGCGTCGCGTTTTTCCGCGCGCAATAGATATCGACCAGCGCGCGCTTGACGTCGGGCTCCATCTTGCCGCCGTCGCCGCAGATGTAGACGATCGCCCCGGCCTCGATCAGCGCCCACACGCGATCCTGCTGCGTGCGCACGAGGTCCTGCACGTAGGTCTTCGGCTGGCCGTCCATGCGCGAGAAAGCGGTGTGCAGTTCGACGATTCCGTCAGCGGCGTATGACTTCAGTTCGTCGGCGTAGAGGAAGTCCTGGTCGGGACGCCGGCAGCCGAAGAACAGCATGGCGGGACCCAGCGTCGCGCCGGCCTTCTTCTGCGCCGCGCGCTCTTGGCAAAAGCCGCGGAAGGGCGCGAGGCCCGTGCCGGGGCCGATCATGATCAGCGGGACCTTCGGATCGTCCGGCAGGCGGAAGCCCGCC
Organism: Rhodoblastus sp.; assembly: GCA_036796555.1. Lineage (GTDB taxonomy): Bacteria > Pseudomonadota > Alphaproteobacteria > Rhizobiales > Beijerinckiaceae > JAJXWB01. The sequence goes on from DAIRCS010000100.1 coordinate 10,271, forward strand.
TTGGTCTCGCGCACGGCGGCGAAGATGGATTCATCCGCGCTGCGGCCGGCCAGATAGTTGGAGCATACGCCGCGATACGTTCCGCGTCCCGAGCGCGCCGGACCTTCGACGACGCCGACCGTGACCGTGCAGCGCTGCGGATCGGTCTTTGGCGAAGACGAGATCGAATAGTAGCGCGGCTGGAGCAGCGGCGTCATTTCGAGATAGGCCGCGAGCGGGAGTTCGCAGGCGGGATGTTCTTCCAGCAGGTCGTAGACGGACTTGCGCCTGGCGAGCACTTCCGCGCGATAGGCCTCGTCCGACTCGCCCGACAGCGCTTCCAGCTTCGGCCGGGTCATCGGGCAGCGCGTGTGCTCGGCCATGGTCTGGATCTGCTTGCGGGTCGCGACCTGCTGCAATTCCACATAGTCGGACAGAAGCTTGCCGACCGACACGGGCTCGTCGAGCGGCAATTGCGCGCGCCGTCCCTCGGCGCCGCGCAGGCGGATGACATCGTCGGGCGAATGGCCGAGGCGCTTGGCGACCGCCGCGACCAGCGCGGAATCGTTGCGTGGCACGACGGCGAGATGATCGCCGGCGCGGTAGCTCGTTCCCTCCGACAGCGCGATTTCGATATGGCGCGTCGAACGGTCTGGCGTGGTCAGCAATTCGCGGTTCTCCAGCACGCGCGCGATTTTCGCGCCGGCGGAATGGACCGCGGGGTTCGCGCCCTGCGTCGAGGCCGGCTCGACGCTGTAGAGCGGCTGCGTGCGCGTCTCGCGGTCGAGCGAGGCCTGCAGGCCGAAGGCTTCGGCGGCCTTCGGGCGCAGGGCCGCGAACCAGTCCTCGTACTGGCCGTCGAGATCGTCGCGCGCATCGCCTTCGCCGCGCGGCGCGATGCGGACGCCGCCGAGTTCCGCGATGCGCTCGTCGATCATGCGCGGCACGCTCTGGTAGGTCGCATTCCATTCGCGATTGCCGCAGCCGAACACGGTGTAGCGCACGCCGGCGAAGGCGTCGGGCGCCGCTTCGTTCTGCAGCCAGGCCACGAATTTCGCGGCATTGTCCGGCGGCGCGCCGTTGTAGGACGAGCAGAAGATCACGAGGCCCGTGTCCTTCGGCGGCGCGCCGATGTTCTGGTCGAGGGCGCCGAGATGGGTGGCGAAGCCGTTGATCTCGGCTGTCTCGGCGAGGCGATGGGCGAATTCCTCGGCCGTGCCGAGATTGGAGCCGTAGAGAACCGACAGCGGCGTGTTGTGCGTCGGCCGCTTCGCCGGCGCGGCGGTTTCCGCGCGCGTCGCGGCCGGCGCGGTCGGCGTGGCTGCGGCCGGCGCAATGGCGCGGTCGCGCGCCTCGCGCGGCTTGACCTTGATCTTGAAGCCGTCCGGCTTGATGGTCAGCGTTTCCTTCAGCTTCAACTGGTAGCGCTCGTAGTCGATCAGCTTGTAGCGCTGCAGGATCATGCCGATCGCGAGCGCGGCTTCGTGCATGGCGAAGCCGCGGCCGATGCAGGCGCGCTGACCGTTGCCGAAGGGCTTCCACGCCCAGGCGGGCCGCGCCTGCTCGGCGGCGGGGCTGAAATTCTCGGGATCGAAAATCTCGGCGCGCGGACCCCAGACCTCGGGATCGCGATGCAGCGCGCCGACGAGAATGTTGACCGTTATGCCCTTGGGCAGCCTGTAGCCGCAGACGGTCTCGTTCTTGTAGGGATAGAGCGAGAATGCCGGCGCCGGCGGCCACAGACGCAGGCTCTCCTTGAGGATCTGGTTGATGTAGTGGAGCTGCGTCACCTGCTGGTAGGTCGGGCGGATCGAGGGATCTGGCCCGAGCACGCGGTCGACCTCGTCGTAGGCCTTCTGCAAAATTTCCGGGTTCTTCAGCAGCGCGTAGATCGTGTAGGAGAGCAGGCCGCTCGTCGTCTCGTGGCCGGCGATCAGGAACGTGTTGATCTGGTAGCGGATGTTGACGTCGTCGAGCTGTTCGCCGGTCGCGCGGTCGACGCCGGTCAGCATGGCGTTGAGCAGATCCTTCTTGGCGTCCATGTCGCCCATCTGCTCGCGGCGGGCGCGCACGAGATCGTCGACCATGTTGTTCATGAAGGCGACGTCGTCGTCGAGCGTGGCGAGGCGGCCGCGCATCATCACGCCTTCGAGCGGCAGCCCGCGCTGCATCATGATGGTTTCGAGCGAGCGCACCAGCGCCTCGACGAAGGGATTGTAGTCGCGGCGGTAGAAGGAATTGAAGCGGTAGTCGAAGCCGCACAGGCCGATCGTGTCCAGCGTCAGCGCCGTCATGTCGTGCACGACGTCGATGTCCTCGTCGGCGTTGAGGCGCGCCCACTTGAGGCAGAGCTGCTCGGCGATGTCGACCATGGCCGGGTGATAGGATTGCATGGCGCGGCCGCCGAACGGCGCGAGCAATATGTTGTGCGCCTTGGTCCAGTTCGGCTCGGTCGTCTTGGCCGTGAACAGGCCGTCGCCGCCGATGGCGCGCACGCGCGCCAGCGGACCGCGCACCGCCTTGTCGAAGCGCTTCTCGTCGCACAGCTCCTTCACGAATTTCGCGCCGGAGACGAAGACCAGCG
>DAIRCS010000101.1:0-12549 GCA_036796555.1 Rhodoblastus sp.
CCTAAAGAATCCATCCAACAAAGCCGCGCCAGACCCAAATGCGATTCCCCTGCCCACAAGGGGGAGGGGAGTCGATTCTGCCGCCTGCTCCGGGTCGTCGCATTTCATGCGACGTTACGCAGAGGTTAGGGCGCGGAGATGCTTCCCGACAAGAGCGGTTGACCCGGAGCCCGTCTTGCCTCCGTCCGCCTACCCCTCGTCACGTTGCAGCAAACCGTCGATGATCGACAGCAGGTTTTCCCGCGAGAGGGGCCGGTAGGCGAAGACGATGCGATGCTTTCCCGCCGGCGCCTCGACGCCGCGGAACAGCAGGTCGGTGCGCAGCAGCGGCCGCCGCACGCCGTCGACCTCGACCTCCCAGCCGGGATACCAAAGGTCGTGCAGCGTCACGACGCCGGGCGCGGGACTGTCGAAATCGATCTCGATCCGGTCGGCCCGCCGGGCGACGATGGCGGCTTTGGCCCGGATCGGTCCGGACATGTATTTCTGGGACAGCGTGTCGTCGCTGTCGACCAGCACTTCCGACGACGGCAGCGTCGCCGGGAAGGCGCCGGCGTCGATCATTTCCGAGGCGTCGGCGACCTGCACGCGCGTCTCGACCGTCACGCGCGGCGAGACATTGGCGAGCCGGTAGATCCACGTTTTCGGGCCGGTCATCACGGCTTCCGCGATCGTGCGGCGACGCGCGAGCGAGGGGACCTGATCGATCGGCCGGTCTAGCACGACATATTCGAGGCCGAGCAGCCGGCTGAGCAGGCAATTGTAGCCGGGGAAGGACGAGGGAAAGCGCCGGTGCAGCGCCGTATACGGGGCCTCGCCCGGCGAGACGAGCCGGTCGTAGGGGCCGATGCGCAACGGGTTGTAGCCGTTGGTGGCTTCCAGTCCGTAGAGCATCGCGGCGTTCTGCCACGGGCCGCCGAGCCCGACGATCTCGACGCGGGGATGGGCGACGCCGCCCGGCGCCTTCTGCATGTCCTGCTGGATCGCCGCGACGATCCGCGCGGAATCCTCCGTCGGCGCCTCGAGCATGGCGTAGACCGAACGCGGCTCGGCGTTGAGGACGGTGGCGGCGTTGCGCAGGATCAGCTCGCCCGCCGTGAAGGCGACGGCGACCGAAAGGGCGATGACGCGGGCGCGCGGCGATTGCGGCCAGGCGAGCAGGGCGGCCAGAGCGGCGTAGAGGGGGAGGGCCTTGGCGATCTCCCATGCGGCGTCGAGGCCGCGCGCCGAGAAGACGAGCGCCCAGGCCAGAATCGCGCCGGCGCCGAGGAGCGCGGCGATCAGCCAATGCGCGCGCGGCTTCGGCGCGCCGTCGCGCACATAGGCGGCGGCGAGAAATCCCGTGAGATAGGCGAGGCCGATCAACAGAACGAAGGTTCCGCCGACTGGCCGCCGGAACAGGTCGACGCCCGGCACGTGCTCGAACAGGAAGGGGAAGAGTGGGCTGTAGCGCCCGAAGGCGTAGAGCAGGGCGATGGCCAGCATGGCGAGGAAGGGCCGGGCTTCGCGGCGCAGCGCGCGGCCGCCGGCGAGGCCGTGCCAGACGAGCAGCAATGCGGTCAGCGTGCCGGCGAAGAGATAGTTGAAGGCGCGATCGGTGGAATCGACATCGGGCCGCGTGAAATAGGCGGGGCCCCAATTGCCCTGCGGCAGCGGCCGCAGCGATCCGTAGATGTCGGGCACGAAGAAATTGGCGAGATTGGCCGGATAGAGCGAGGAGCGCAGCGCCGCTTCGAGCTCTTCGTGCGGGCGGTTCGAAAAGTCCGCGAACTGGATCGTCAGAAGCATGGGGATGGCGATGATCGCCAGCGTCGTCAGCGCGGCCAGCGCCAGAACGCCGAGCCGGCTCGCGGCGAAACGCCAGCCGCCGGGATCGCGCGCCAGTCGCCAGAGCAGCAGCAGGCCGAGCGTGAAGCACAACAGCAGGGGAACCTGGCTGCGGCCGAGGACGATCAGCGCCGATACCGCGCCGAAGCCGACCGCAGCGAGCCGGGACCGGCGATCGATCGCGATCTCCATCCACAGCAGCGCGACGGGAAACAGCGCATAGGCGATAATGACGCCGACATGCATCATGCGGCCCGAAACCGCGCCGCCGATCATGAAGATCATGGCGGCGAGCACGCAGGCCGGCGTCGGCCAGTCCCTGCGCTGGCCGTAGCGCACGAGAGCGAGTCCGCCGACGAGCAGATGCGCGAAGACCATCAGGTCGAAGGCCAGCATCGACGGCTTCGGATCGACCAGCGCCCAGAGCACGAAGGCCGGCGAGAAGATCATGGACTGCGGGTCGGCGATGCTCGGATGGCCGGCGTAGTGATAAGGGTTCCAGAAGGGCGTGGCGCCTTGCGCGATCGCCTCCGCCATGAAGCGGAAGAAGGTGTAGAACTGGTTCTTGGAATCCCAGGGAACGACGAGGTCGCGCAGCGGCCATTGCGCGAAGGCCGCCGCCCAGAAAAGAGCGACGAGCGCCAGCGCGGTCAGCGTCCGCGACGATCCGCCGTTGTCCCTGTCCCGCGCCGACGGAACGTCCGACGCGCAGTCCCGCGGGCGCACGCCGATGCGCCGCGAAAACCAAGCCCCATTCAATGCCTCGACCCTCCCGGCGCGCCTTCTTCGAAGCGTCGCCTGCGGCGTTCATAGCGGAAGATTCCGGACTTGTCGCGGGGCGGCTTCGCGTTCACGCCGCACTCGCCTTGGCGCGCAAAGGCGGGTAAACCGGCGCTCATGACCACTCGGCCCCGCTTCATGATTTCCACCGCCATTCCCTATGCGAATGGCGCGCCGCACATCGGCCACGCCTACGAGCGCATCGCCACCGACGCCATCGCCCGCTTCAAGCGGCTCGACGGCCACGACGTCTTCTTCATCACCGGCATGGACGAGTACGGGCTGAAGGTGCAGCAAACCGCCGCGCGCGAAAACGTGACGCCGCAGGAATTCGTCGACAGGGTCGCCGCCGACTTCGCCACGCTCGGCGGCCTCCTCGACGCGCCGACCGACGATTTCGTCCGCACGACGCAGCCGCGCCACGCCGCCGCCGTGACCGAGATCTGGAAGCGGATGCAGGCGAACGGCGATATCTACCTGTCGAAATATCAGGGCTGGTATTCGGTCCGCGACGAGGCCTATTTCGACGAGGACGAATTGACCACGAACGCCGAGGGCAGGAAATTCGCGCCGACCGGCAGCCCCGTCGAATGGATGGAGGAGGAGAACTATCTCTTCCGGCTCTCGGCCTATGCGGACAGATTGCTCGCCCATTACGAGGCGAACCCGGATTTCATCACGCCGGAGACCTATCGCAACGAGATCGTCGCTTTCGTGAAGCGCGGGCTCGAGGACCTGTCGATCTCGCGCACCAATTTCAACTGGGGCGTGCCGGTGCCCGGCGATCCGAAGCATGTGATGTATGTCTGGGTCGACGCGCTGACCAACTACATCACCGCCACCGGCTTTCCCGATCCGGCCGCGACCCGCGCGAAATTCTGGCCGTGCGACGCGCATGTGATCGGCAAGGACATCACGCGCTTCCACGCGATCTACTGGCCGGCCTTCCTGATGTCGGCGGGCATTGCGCTGCCGAAGCAGATCGTGGTGCACGGCTTCCTGTTCAATCGCGGGGAGAAAATGTCGAAGTCGGTCGGCAACGTGATCGGTCCGGCCGATCTCGTGGCGGCCTACGGGCTCGACCAGATGCGCTACTTCTTCCTGCGCGAGGTGCCGTTCGGGCAGGACGGCTCCTATTCGCACGAGGCGATCGTTCAGCGCACCAACGCCGATCTCGCCAACGATCTCGGCAATCTCGCGCAGCGCTCGCTGTCGATGATCGCCAAGAATTGCGAGGGCAGGGCGCCCGTCTGGGGCGAACTGACCGAGGCCGACCGCGCCATTCTCGACGCCGCCTACGCGCTGCCCGAAAAGTGCCGGGCGGCGATGCGGAGCTTCGCCATCCACACGACGCTGGCGGAAACCTTCAAGGTCGTGGCCGACGCCAACCGCTATTTCGCCGGCGAGGAGCCCTGGACCAAGCGCAAGACCGATTTCTCGCGCATGGCGACCGTGCTCGGCGTGACGGCGGAAGTCCTGCGCGTGGTCGCGATCATGGCGCAGCCGGCGATGCCCGGCGCGATGGGCAAGCTGCTCGACATTCTCGCGCAACCGGCCGACGCGCGGGACTTCGCGCACGCCGACGCCGCGCACAGGCTGGAGGAGGGGACGCCCCTGCCCCCGCCCGCGCCGATCTTCCCGCGCTATGTGGAGGCGGACGAGAAGAAGGGGTGAGGCGCAAGCGCGCCGCTACTCACAAGGGCGACGATTTCTCAAGAACGGATCTGGCCCGCTGATTGCCCGGATGCTCGTCGCCATGGCGTGCGAGACCGCGCGTGCTATATTGTCGGTATGATTTCAGCCCTGCGCGACATGCTCCCGACCATTGAGCGGTGGCCGGACCAGGACCAGCAAGCTCTGCTCGAAGCCGCTCGCGAAATCGAAGCGGCGCGGACGGGCGTCTATGTAATGACGTCCGAGGAGGAAGCGGCGGTTGCGGCCAGCCTCGCCGAGGCCGAAAGAGGCGAATTTGCGAGCGAGACCGAGATTCGCGCGATCTGGGCGAAGCACGGGCTTTGAAGCTTCGTTACACACGCCGCGCCGCGACCGAACTCGATCAAGTTCTGGCCGACATCGACCGAGCGTCCCCGCTAGGCGCAGCGAAGGTCAAGCGCCGGCTGTTCGAGGTCATGCTGTTGCTGATCGATCGGCCTGAAGCGGGGCAGGCGACGTCGCGGGGCCTCCGGCGTTTCGTCGCCTTCCCATATCCCTACGTGGTGTTCTATCGGGTGGAAACGGACTGGATCACCATTCACGCCGTGCGACACGCCGCCCGGCGGCCGCTTTCCGACTAGCCGGACCGACATGCTCATCGACACTCATTGCCACCTCGACTTCCCCGATTTCGCCCCCGAGCGCGACGCCATCGTTTCTCGCGCGCGAGAGGCGGGCGTGGCGCGGCTCGTCACCATCTCGACGCGGGTCGACAGGTTTGCGACCTACGCCGGCATCGCGGATGCCTACGACAATGTCTTCTGCACGGTCGGCACGCATCCGCACGAGGCCCATCTCGATCCCGAGGCGAGCGCCGCCGAGATCGTGGCGCTGGCGCGGCACCCCAAATGCGTGGGGATCGGCGAGGCGGGGCTCGACTATCATTACGACCGCGCGCCGCGCGACGTGGCGCAGCGCGTGTTTCGCACGCATATCGAGGCGGCCCGCGAAAGCGGTCTGCCGCTGGTCATCCATACCCGCGACGCGGACGCCGACACCGGAGCAATCCTGGAAGACGAGATGGGGAAGGGGACCTTTGCGGCCCTGCTCCATTGCTTCACCGCCTCGCGGGAACTGGCGGAGCGCGCGCTGGCGCTCGGGCTCTATATTTCCTTCTCCGGCGTCGTGACCTTCAAGAATTCGCAAGGTCTGCGCGACATCGCCGCCGCCGCGCCGCTCGACCGCATCCTGGTCGAGACGGACGCGCCGTTCCTCGCGCCGATCCCGTTCCGGGGCAAGCGCAACGAGCCGGCCTATGTCGCGAAAACCGCCGCCGTCGTCGCCGAGGCGCGCGGCATGAGCATGGAGGCTCTGGCGGCGGCCACGACCGCGAACGCGCTGCGGATCTTCTCGAAGATGCCGCCGCTTTCCGCATGAGTTTTACCGCGACGATCCTCGGCTGCGGCTCGTCCGCCGGCGTGCCGCGCGTCGCGCAGGGTTGGGGCGCCTGCGATCCGTCCAACCCGAAGAACCGCCGCCGGCGTTGCGCGCTGTCCGTCTCGCGCGCCGGCATCGCCGGCTCGACCGAGGTCGTCGTCGACCTCGGGCCGGATATCCGCGAGCAGCTGCTCGACGCCCGCGTCATGCATATCGACGCCGTTCTGCTGACCCACGCCCATGCCGACCATATCCACGGCATCGACGACATCAGGCCCTATGTGCTGCAGCAGGGCCATCTGCTGCCGGTCTGGATGGACGAGGCGACTTCGCGCGGCGTGCGCGGCAAGTTCGACTACATTTTCCGCACGCCGGAAGGCAGCCAGTATCCGCCGCTGCTGCGCGAGCGCCGCGCGACGCCTGGCCAAGGGATCGTGCTGGACGGCCCCGGCGGACCGGTCGACGCCATGCCGATCCTGTTCCGCCACGGCGATATCGATGCGCTGGGGTTCCGGTTCGGCGATCTCGCCTATACGCCCGACGTCAGCGACATACCGCCGGAATCGCAGGAATTGCTCGAGGGTCTCGACGTCTGGATCATCGACGCCTTGCGCTACCGCCGCCATCCGAGCCACCTGACGGTGGCCGAGGCGCTCGGCTGGGTCGAGCGGCTGAAGCCGAAACGGGCGATCCTGACCAATCTCCATACCGATCTCGATTACGCGAAACTCGCCGGCGAATTGCCGGCCAATGTCGCGCCGGCTTTCGACGGCCTGAGCGTCGAGATCGAGCGCCACGGTTGATCCGGCCGGGCCTCGATCATGATCTGTTCCGTTGTTCATCTATTGTTCCGGCCAGATCAAGGCCGGCGGATTGACCGCGCCGCGAGAAGCCGATTTTGCCATTTCTAAGTTCCATAATATTGATTATGCGAATTATCGATCAGAAGGCGCAGCCATATCAGCGATGTGCTCTTCCGCCTCCCTGGCGTTGATATGCTGGTCTGGCGCGCGGCGGCCGCCGCTTGGCTCCTGGTCCAAGCGGCGCGCTCAAAAAATCACCGGCCGCGCCGGAGAAAAGTCGCGGAGTTCTGTAGCCAGCTCTTTCTTTTGCCTGTAAAAGATGGTTTGCGCGGGCTTGTAGCATTCGAAAGCGAAGTCAGAGAAAGGCGGAGGCCGGCCCCGTCCAGTCAGTCGAACGCTGGCGGCCGGGCATGTGCGCAGGTGTGGCGGTTCTTGCGGGAACCCGTGCGGAAGAAAAGGGAAACCGCACGCAAGTGGCGAAACGAGCGATAAGGCATGAGCAAAGGTAGAGATTTCCGTCCCCCGCGCAAGCGCGGATTCGATGACGACGGTCCGAGCTACGATTACAACCCCCGCCAGAGCCGGCCGCCGCGGTCGCCCTTCGGCGGCCCGCCCGGAGGCGGATTCCCCGACATGGGAGCGCCGTCCATGGCCCCGTCCAGTCCCCCGATCGACGCCACAGTCAAGTGGTTCAAGGCCGACAAGGGTTTTGGCTTTGTCGAGCTCGGCAACGGCACGGGCGACGCATTCCTGCACATCGGCGCGGTCCAGCAGGCCGGCTATGACAGCCTGCCGCCCGGCGCCAAGCTGAAGGTCAACGTCCAGACCGGTCAGAAGGGCCAGCAGGTCACCCGCATCCTCGAGGCCGACCTGTCGACTGCGCAGGCCGAGCGCCCGCCCCGCTCCGGCGGCTTTGGCGGCGGCGGCGGCGGTTACGGCGACAGCCCGCGTCCGCCGCGCCGCGCCGCGCCCGATCCGTCCACGGCGGTGGCCGTGTCCGGCAAGGTCAAGTGGTTCGACGAGACCAAGGGCTTCGGCTTCGTCCAGTCGAACGACGGCGGCAAGGACGTCTTTGTCCACATTTCCGTGCTGAATTCCTCGGGCGTGCAGCGCCTGGTCGAAGGCCAGCCCGTGAACATGCAGGTCGTCGACACGCCCAAGGGCCGCGAGGCGATCTCGATCCAGGCGTAACCCGCCTGGGCCGCGAGCCTTCAGGCTCACATTCGGGAGAGCGAGCTTTCAGGCTCGCAGTCCAGTTTTTAGCCGGCGCCTTGCAGCGCCGGCTTTTCTTTTGCAAAGCCGGTCACAATGGAAAAGTCGCGCGACATCTCCCGCCTCATCGAGATCATGGCGGCGCTGCGGACGCCCGGGACCGGCTGCCCGTGGGATCTCGAGCAGGATTTCGCGACCATCGCCCCCTACACGATCGAGGAAGCCTACGAGGTGGCCGACGCCATCGCGCAGGGCGACCGCGAGGAATTGCGCGAGGAGCTCGGCGACCTCCTGCTGCAGGTCGTGTTCCACGCGCGCATGGCGGAGGAGGAAGGCGCTTTCGATTTCGGCGGCGTGGTCGAGGCGATCACCGCCAAGCTGATCCGCCGCCATCCGCATGTCTTCGGCGACGCCCGCGACCTGACGCCGGATGAAGTGTCCGCGCTCTGGGGGAAGATCAAGGCCGAGGAAAAGCGGCTGAAGGCCGGGCGCGATTCCGCCCGGACGGCCGCGGCGGACGGCGTTCTCGGCAAGGTGAAGTCGGGCCGCCCTGCTCTCGCCCGCGCGCTGGATTTGCAGAAGGCGGCCGGCGCCGTCGGGTTCGACTGGAACGACATCCGCGCCGTACTCGAGAAGATCGTCGAGGAATCGCGGGAAGTTGCCGAGGCTGTCGCATCGGGCGACGCCGACCATGTCGAGGATGAAATCGGCGACCTGTTGTTCGCCACGGTCAATCTGGCGCGGCACGCCGGCGTCGATCCCGAGCAGGCGCTACGCCGCGCCAACGCGAAATTCGAACGACGCTTCGGCTATATCGAACGTTCCCTCGCCGCGGAGGGCCGCAGGCCGGAAGGCGCCTCGCTCGAAGAGATGGACGCGCTCTGGAACGAGGCGAAAACGGCGGACTGATTCACGACCGCCTGCCCGCGTATGTTAGCCTCGGACAAATTATCGCGCCGGGTCGACGGGCGCATGCGACGGATCGTGAGACGATGAACGAAGAGCCGCCCCCGGGCAGGTTACGACGGATCAAAGATGGGCTGGCCGACATCCACGAACTCGTCAAGGCTGCTTGGGGAATCGCGTTCCTCAGTTTCGGTCTTTGCGTAGTGGGCTATGCGGCCGTGGTCGGCGGACCGCGCGCGGCGCTCGCCAAGTTTTGCGAGTTCAGCCCGGAGGCCTCCCGGCCGATTTTCAATTGCGCGGACGTTTCCAAGGACGGGACGGAAGGTCGCGGCGCGCCGCCGCCGCGCGTCGAGGTTTCGACGGAGCCCGCGAAGGACGCCCTGGGCAAATCGGCGACTGCCGCCGGAGCCATGTCGAATGATGGCGCGCCGGTCGGCGTCCCGGCGCAGGGCGAAGCCGTGCCGCCGATCGGCCAGGCGTCCTCCTCGACGAGCCTGCGAACGGACGGGTGCCTGACGCTCGACGGCCCCCTCGATCGCAAATTTCGAGTGACCGTAGGCACGCGAATTTGCTCCCGGAGCAACGACGAGGTCGTCATCAGGAACATCGACGCGAAAACGATCGGTTATTCTTTCAATAGCGGGTTCGTCCGCTGGTGCTCGACCGAAGACGTGTGCGGATTCGACTTTCCGACAGCCGTGAGATTTCGCGTTCGTATCTTGCGGCAGCCCGGACAGGGGCTTGTCGCGGAACTCGAGCCAGCCTAGCCTTCGGCCGTCGGATTGGGGGAATGAGCGTGAACTTGTTGAGAATTGCCGCCGTTCTGGGAGTCGTGGCGGTTTCCGGCCCGGCGCTTTCGCAGCAGGCGCTTCAAGCTCCGACGCCGCTGGCGACGATCCTGCCGGCGATCGCCGGCGACGGCGTTTTCGAGCTCAAGGTCGGCCAGTCGGTCGATCTGACGGATCGCAAGGTTCTCCTGACTTTTCCCGTCCACGCAGATAACACTTCCGAATTATTCGCCAGGAAGAAGGCGCTCATATCCATCAACGGCGCATTCCAGCAAGTCTCGCAGGGAAATCGCCTCAACCTCAAGGAAACGTCGGCGACGCGAGCCACTTTCACTGACATGAAATCGTGTTTCCTCGACTTTCTGGACGTAGTCGACGTTCGCGGGGCCAAGCCGGTCGCCACGTTCCGATTCCAGTGTCGATAAGGTCTGACGGCCCTACGCTCAGTCGCGACGCAATCCGCCGAACTGCAATGCGCCGAAGGGCGCGATATTACGGCGGACGGTCGGCGTTTCCGCCTGGGCGTATCCGAAGGATTGCGACGCGCCGACCGCGGGGCTCGCCGAGGCGAGGGTCGTTTCCGCCGGGGCGGCCTCGACTGTCTTCTCCGCCGCCTTTTCCGCCGGCGCCGGCTCGGGCGCGCTTTTCGCCACGCTGGTCTCGCCGGCCTGCTCCGGTTTCGGCTTGACCGCCGCGTGGGCGGCGCCGTGTCCATGGCTGGCCAAGCCCAGCTTGCGGGCGGAATCCTTGGAAATGCACTTGCCCTTGGACACCTGCAGGAACTGGCCGGACGGGCAGGTTCTGGCGGCGGCGGGCGCGGCTGCGAGCGTCGACAGGCCGCAGCCTGCGAGCGCCAGCAGAATCGGTCGGGAAATCGTTCGCATATGGGGGATCCCCTTTTACTGAACTACGGACCAGGGGCGGCGCGTGCGTTGCGCGCCAGCGGCGATAGGAGAGGGCTTTATTGACTGAAATAAGGCCGCGCCCTCGCCGGCCCGCCGCGCGGCCCGCGCTCGTCAGTTCAGGCGCGCGTCGGGAAAACGCCGCAGCACCCGCTCGACGCGCTCGGGCCCGACGCGGATGTCGATGGCCAGCGAGCCGTCCCTGCCCGCCTTGCGCGCGAGAACCTCGCCATTCTCGTAGAGCCAGGCGAGCCCTGCCCCGTCCTCGGCCGGCACTTTTACACGCAACAGCTTTCGTTCGCTGGCCATCCGGCTCTCGATCGCCGCCAGCAGCGTGTCGATCCCCTCGCCCGTGATCGCGGACACGAGCACGGGCCGCGCCTCGGCGGGCCGGCTCAGCGTCGCCTGCAACAGGCCGGCCCGGCGCTCGTCGCTCAAGAGGTCGGCCTTGTTCCAGACCTCGATCAGGCGGCGGTGGTCGTGCGGCTCGACGCCCAGATCGTTCAGGATGCGCTCGACGTCGGCGCTCTGGGCTTCCGTGTCCTCGTGGCTGACGTCGCGCACGTGCAGGATGACGTCGGCCTCGATCACCTCTTCCAGCGTCGCCCGGAAGGCGGAAACCAGCGTGGTCGGCAGGTCGGAGATGAAGCCGACCGTGTCGGACAGGATGATGCGCGCGCCATGCGGCAGTTTCACCGCGCGCAAGGTGGGATCGAGGGTGGCGAAAAGCAGGTCCTTGGCGAAGACCTCCGACTGCGTCAGCCGGTTGAACAGCGTCGACTTGCCGGCGTTGGTGTAGCCGACCAGGGCGACGACCGGATAAGGCGCGTCCTGCCGCTTCTTGCGATGCAGGCCGCGCGTGCGCTTGACCTGCTCGAGGTCCTTCTCGATGCGGCCGATGCGCTCCTGGATGAGGCGGCGGTCGGCCTCGATCTGCGTTTCGCCCGGGCCGCCGAGGAAGCCGAAGCCGCCGCGCTGCCGCTCAAGGTGGGTCCAGCTCCGCACCAGCCGCCCCGCCTGATAATCGAGATGCGCCAGCTCGACCTGCAGCCGCCCCTCGGCCGTCGCCGCGCGCTCGCCGAAGATTTCGAGAATTAATCCTGTCCGATCAATGACTTTCGTCCCGAACTCGGTCTCCAGGTTGCGCTGCTGGATCGCGGTCAGTGCCGCATCGACGATGACGAGCTGCGCGGCACTTTCGACAACATCGGGCTTGATCGCCTCGATCTGCCCCACGCCGATCAGCGTCGCCGCGCGCGTCTGCCGCAGTCGCAGCGTATGAACCGCCACGACGTCGAGCCCGATCGCCAGCGCCAGCCCCTTCGCTTCCTCGGCGCGCGCGTCCAGGTCGCGCGACAACCGCTGCCCGTGCCATTCGGGCACGACCAGCAGCGCCGCGGCGCCGCGGGTGACGTCACCGTCGCTGTCGCTCGTCGCGTCGATCAGGCAGCGCCTTCTTCGTCGCCATCGCCGGTGAGGTTGATCGGCCCGTTCGGCTGAACGGTCGAGATCGCATGTTTGTAGACGAGTTGCACCTGCCGCTCGCGCTCCAGCAACATGCAGAACAGGTCGAAGGCGACGATATCGCCCTGCAGCATCACGCCATTCACCAGGAACATCGTCACCGACTCGTCCGACCGGCGCACCGCGTTCAGGAACACGTCCTGCAGCGCCTTGCCCTTGCTTGGCGGCGCATCGCGGATGTCGTTGCCCAGCGACGCGAGATCGAAATCGTGCGACGGCATCACCGTCGAGATCGCGTGCTTGTAGACGAGCTGCGACTGGCCGTCGCGGCGCAGCAGCAGCGAGAAATTGTCGAACCAGGTGATGATGCCCTGCAATTTGACGCCCTTGACCAGGAACATCGTCACCGGCGTCTTGGTCCGGCGCAGCGCATTGAGGAAAAGATCCTGGAGATTCTGATTCTTGTCGGACATATTTGCCTCCTTGATTTTGGCGGTGGAACCGCAAATGCGACGCCGTTTCCGGCGTTAGCGACCATCTTCGCACGCGCAATATGCGGCAAAGCTCCACGCAGGTCTAGCGGGAAAGCCGTCAACCGTCGCTGTCGGGATTTTCGGTCAGTCCGAGCAGCTTGAGCTTTCGATGCAGCGCCGAGCGCTCCATCCCGATGAAGGTGGCGGTGCGCGAGATATTGCCCGAAAAGCGGTTGATCTGGATGCGCAGATATTCGCGCTCGAAATTCTCGCGCGCTTCCTTGAGCGGAATCGCGGTGATCGA
>DAIRCS010000102.1:0-12515 GCA_036796555.1 Rhodoblastus sp.
AGATCAAGGCCAAGGCGCAGATGGTCGCCGCCTACAAGCTCGAGGTGCACGAGGACGACCTCGAATGGGACATCGACGGGTTCCGCGTGAAGGGCCTGCCCGAGAAGACCATGTCGATGAAGGACATCTGCTGGGCGGCCTACAATTCCGTGCCGCCCGGCATGGAGCCGGGGCTGGAGGCGGTCAGCTACTACGATCCGCCCAACATGACCTATCCGTTCGGCGCCTACATCTGCGTGATGGACATCGACGTCGACACCGGCGTCTACAAGGTCAGGCGGTTCTACGCGCTCGACGATTGCGGGACGCGCATCAATCCCATGATCATCGAAGGCCAGGTGCATGGCGGGCTGACCGAAGCCTTCGCCATCGCGATGGGACAGGAGATTCGCTACGACGCCGACGGCAATGTCGTGACCGGCTCGTTCATGGACTTCTTCATGCCGACCGCAGTCGAGACGCCGCATTGGGAAACGGATTTCACGGTCACGCCGTCGCCGCATCATCCGATCGGGGCGAAAGGCGTCGGCGAGAGCCCCAACGTCGGCGGCGTTCCCGCCTTCTCCAACGCGGTCAACGACGCCTTCTCCTTCCTGGGCTCGACCCATATCCAGATGCCGCACGATTTCTGGCGGAACTGGGCGGCGGCGAAGAAGCTCGGACTGTTCGACGCAAAATGAAGACTCGCGACGAGATCGCGGCGCGCCTGGCCGCGGACGGTTACATCGCCGACGACGAGCTGGCGACCGCGATCTCGCTCATGCATATGCTGCGCCGGCCCCTGCTGCTGGAAGGAGAGGCCGGCGTCGGCAAGACCGAGGTCGCCAAGGCGCTCGCCCGATCGAGCGGCGCCGAGCTGATCCGGCTGCAATGCTACGAGGGGCTCGATCAGTCCGCGGCGCTCTACGAGTGGAACTACCAGCGGCAGTTGCTGGCGATCCAGGCCGGGCAGGCGCGCGGCGCCGCCGATATGGAAGACCAGGTCTTCTCCGAGAAATTTCTTCTGGAGCGGCCGCTGCTCGCGGCGCTCCGGCGCGACGAGCCGCCGGTGCTGCTGATCGACGAGATCGACCGCGCCGACGACGAATTCGAGGCCTTCCTTCTGGAAATCCTGTCGGACTTCCAGGTGACGATTCCCGAGCTCGGCACGATCGTCGCGAAAAGCGTTCCGCTCGTCGTGCTCACCTCCAACGGCACGCGCGAATTGTCGGACGCCCTGCGGCGGCGCTGTCTCTATCACTATCTCGACTATCCCGACGTCGACCGGGAGGCGCGGATTATCATGGCGCGCATGCCCGCGATCGGCGCGGCGCTGGCGCTGCAGATCGCGCGCATGGTGGAGGGCGTCCGCAAGGAAGATTTGCGCAAGACGCCGGGCGTGGCGGAAACGCTGGACTGGGCGGCCGCGCTGGTCGGTCTCGACGTGCGCGATCTGCAGGACTCGCCGGAGCTCGTGCACGGCACGCTCTCCTGCCTTCTGAAGACGCGCGAGGATCGCGCGCGCTTTAGGCCCGAGACGACTGCGCGCCTTCTGGGGAAAGTCGCATGACCGGCCCCGCGACCCGCTTCGAGACCGGGGGCGCGGACGATGTCGCGCGCCGCGCCTCCCTGAAGCTGGCGGCGTTCCTGAACGTGTTGCGCGGCAATTCCTTTCATGTCGGTCTGCAGGAGAGCTGCGACGCGGCGGCGGCGATGAGCTCGCATCTCGCGGCGCAGCCGGAGCTTCTGCGCAGCGCCTTCAAGCACATTTTCGCGTCGCGGAAATCGGAATGGGAGCGGTTCGACGGCGTTTTCGACGCCTTCTGGCGGGGACGGGGCGTGCGGTCGCGCTCGCGCGTCCACGGCGCGCCGCCCGCCGCCGCCAATCCGTCGCTGAAGACGATGATGGACGGCGGCGAGAAAAGCGATGCGGCGGCGGCGACCGATCAGACCGTCGACGACGGCGAGGCGCGCGAAGGCTCGTCCGCCGGACGCATGGAGGGCGCATCGCGCGCCGAAAATCTCGCCGATATCGACTTCCGGAAGATGAGTTCGCCGGAACAGGCGGCGGAAGCCCACGCCGCGGCCGCCCAACTCGCGCGCGCGATGCGCACGCGGTTGACGCGCAGGCATCGCGCGCGGCGGCGCGGGCGGCGGCTCGACTTGCGCCGCACCATCCACGCCAATGTGTCGCACGGCGGCGCGCCGATCCGTCTGGTCAAGCGCATACGCCGCGACAGGCCGTTGCGCCTCGTGGTGCTGCTCGACGCATCCGGTTCGATGAGCATGTATACGGGGCTGTTCATCCGCTTCGTGCATGGCGTGCTCGACGAGTTCCGGGAGGCCGAGGCTTTTCTCTTCCACACGCGCCTGGCTTATGTGTCGGACGCGATGAAGGAGCGGGACGCCGCGCGCGCGCTCGACCGGCTCGCCATCCTGGCGCAGGGCGTCGGCGGCGGCACGCGGATCGGCGAATGCCTCCATACGTTCAACCGCCAATATGCCGCGCGCGTCGTCAATTCGCGCACATGCGCGATGATCGTCTCCGACGGCTACGAGACCGGCGATCCGGAATTGCTCGGGCGCGAAATGGCGTCGCTCGCGCGCCGCTGCCGCCGCATCGTCTGGCTCAATCCGATGATGGGCTGGGAGGGCTACGCGCCCGAAGCCGCGGGGCTGAGAGCCGCGCTGCCGCATATCGACCTGCTCGCGCCCGCCCACAACCTGCGCAGCCTCGCTGCGCTGGAACCCTATCTCGCGCGCCTGTGAGGGAGCGTTCGATGAAACCCGCCTCCGACATTCTCGACCGCATTTCCGAATTGAAAGCCAAAGGCGAGCCGTTTGCTCTTGCGACAGTGGTGCGGACCCTTTCCGTCACCGCGGCCAAGGCCGGCGCCAAGGCGGTGATCTGCCGGGACGGCTCGATCGCCGACGGATGGATCGGCGGCGGCTGCGCCCGCGGCGCCGTTCTGAAGGCGGCGCGCGACGCGCTCGCCGACGGGCGGCCACGGCTCGTCTCGGTGCAGCCCGAGGCCGGGCTGCAGGAAGCCGGCGCGAGCGCGGGAGAAGAACGCGGCGGCGTGCGCTATGCGCGCAACATGTGCCCCAGCCAGGGAACGGTGGACGTGTTCGTCGAGCCGATCCTGCCGCGCCCGGAGGTCGTGATATTCGGCGCGAGCCCGGTGGCGGTCGCTCTCGCCGATCTCGCGCGGCGCGTCGGCTTTTTCGTCACCGCCTGCGCGCCGTCCGCGGAGCAGGACGCCTTCGTCGAGGTAGACCGCCGCGTCGACGGCTTCGTCCACGAGATTCACGACGGCGCGCGACGCCTGGTCGTCGTTTCGACGCAGGGCCGCGGCGACGAGGCCGCGCTGGCGGCGGCGCTCGCGACCGGCTGCGACTACGTCGCCTTCGTCGGCAGCGCCCGGAAGGCGAGCACGCTCAAGGCGGCGCTGCGAGACAAGGGCGCTGACGAGGCGCGCCTGTCCGCGTTGCGCGCGCCGGCCGGGCTCGACATCGGCGCGGTCACCCCGGAAGAGATCGCCGTCAGCATACTCGCCGATATCGTCGCCTTCAGGCGGCAGGGCGATGTCGCGGTCCTGCGGGGAGGCGCGCCGTGAACCCGCGACACAAGCCGCACGTCGCCGGCGTGCTGCTGGCCGCCGGCGCCTCGACGCGCATGGAAGGCCCGAACAAGCTGCTGCTCGACGTGGCTGGCGAACCGATGGTCCGACGCCTCGCGCGCATATTGATCGAGGCGCTGGCGGCGCCGCTCGTCATCGTGACCGGACATGACCGCGCGCAGGTGGAGAACGCGCTCGAGGGCGTCGAGGCGCGGATCGTCCACAACCCGGATCATCGGGCCGGCCAGATGACGTCGGTCCGCCGCGGGCTCGAGGCGACTTGCGAGGCGGACGCCTGCATGGTCGCCCTCGCCGATCTCGTCGCGCTCGAAACCGCGGACGTCACACGCCTGATGGATGTCTACGCGCGTTCCGATCGCGCGCGCATCGTCGTTCCGACGCGTGACGGCGAACGCGGCAATCCGGTCCTGCTGCCGGATTGGGCGCGGCGCGAGATCATCGCCGGATCCTTCAATTTCGGCTGCAGAAATCTCATTGCGCGCAATCCCGATCGCGTCCTGGCGTGCGAGATGGAGAGCGACGGATATTTCGTGGACGTCGATACGCCCGACGCCTATCGGGCGCTGACGGCCAGGCGGAACGAAGGGCGGCCGCCGGCCGCGCCTCGATAGGAGGAGACCTCATGGAAATGTCGGGATCGCAGCGCATCGCCGCCCCGCGCGAAAAGGTGTGGGCGGCGCTCAACGATCCGGCCGTTCTGCGTCGCTGCATTCCCGGCTGCGAGACGCTGGAGAAGACTGGCGACAACGAGATGGCGGCGACCGTCGTCCTCAAGGTCGGTCCGGTCAAGGCGGCGTTCAAGGGCTCGGTCGCCCTGTCGGACATCGATCCGCCCAACGGCTACGTTCTGTCGGGCGAGGGATCGGCCGGCGTCGCCGGCTTCGCCAAGGGGCGCGCGACCGTTCGTCTGGAGGCGGACGGACCGGCGACCGTGCTTCGTTATGACGTCAAGTCGCAGATCGGCGGCAAACTCGCCCAGCTTGGCGCGCGTTTGATCGATTCGACGGCAAAGCTGCTCGCCGCCGAGTTTTTCGAAAAATTCGCGCTTGCGGCGGCCTCGCCGGACGTCGAGGCGCTTGCGGGCGCGCCGGCGCAGACTGGCGATGCGCAAGAGCCCGGCTGGCTCGCCCGAATGTTGCAATGGCTGCGTCGTCTCTTCATCGCGGCGCCCGCGGCGATCGTTCTCCTGCTCGCGCCGGACTGTTGCCTGAACGGCTCGCACGGACAGGGAATCGACCACGACTTTTTTATTTGCTCCAGCGTCCACGCATTGAGGCGGACTTCGGGTGGACCGCGATAACAAGGCTCTGCGCGATCGCCTCCCTTCTGAACCATCGGGGCGGCCCGGGACCTGGATGAAGACGGCGCCCGAGGCGATCGCCGCCGGCTATCCATGCCCGCGTATCGACGAGATCACGCCGTGGCCGGCCAGCCGCACGGCGTAGTTCCCTGCATGACCGCGATGCGCGTTTCAACGATTTGCGGCGCGCGAAACGGATCGCAATCGGTCGCGCCAGCGCGCTACAATCCGTTGCGGCCGACTGAAATCGCGTTGTGAAATGGAGCGGGCGAAGGGAATCGAACCCTCGTATGCAGCTTGGGAAGCTGCCGTTCTACCATTGAACTACGCCCGCGCTGCGTCCGAAGCCGGCAAGGATTCGAACGCCAGCGGACATTAGCCTGTTCGCCGTCGCCCCGGCAATGGCGCGGGCCGCTTTCCTCTCTCCCGCCGCCCGCCTATTGTGCGCCGCCGCCGCGCCGCGCGGTCGATCGAAAGACATAATGAAGCGCCTCGCCTCCGTCCTCGCCTGCTCCCTGGCCTGCCTGTGCGCCTTCGCAGGCGTGACGTCCGCTTTCGCACAGCAGAAGCCCGATCTCGCAGTGGAGGCGCGCAATTTGTCGACGCCGGACATCTGCGCGGAAAAGGACAACATCCAGATCGACTTCGCCTCGCCCGCCGTGCGCTCGTTTCGCGTGCAGGCGATCCATCCGGTCTATATCGGCTCGATCGGCGTCGACCGCTATGCGCCGGATTTTTCGAGCTGCTCCTTCGAGACGCACAAGTATTTCGGCGAGGACGGCGCGCGCGTGACGCTCTACGAGACGCCCTCGCTGCAACTCGTCGCATACAAACTGCCGAACTTCTGGCGCCCGGCGCGCACGCCGATCCGGATCGGCGCGAAGACCTACGAAGGTTTTGACGCCGCCCAACTCTGGGTGCGCCACCGCGAGCGCGCGGAGGAAGTGATGGTCTTCTATCCGCCCGACGGCTATTGGCGCATCCGGCCGCTGCCCTTCGGCGACATGCGCTGGACAGCCTATGGCTCGTCCTTCCTGATCGGGCCGGTGGAAGTGCAGGAGCGGCCAGTGGTCGATCTGGCCGCCATCGCCTTCGATCCGGCGTCGAAAACCTTCACGCTCGACTTCCGGCGCGGCGGTTCGGCGAAGGTGGCGCTGCAGGCGCTCGATCAGGATCACATTTCGCTCGACGTCTCCTTCGACGGCGCGATGCCCAGCGGCCTGCCCTTCGCGACAATGCGTTCGATGTTCGCGACCGAGACCAATTCGGACGTGGCGCGGGCGGCCTGGCTGCCCAAGGGGGCCGATGCCTGGAGCGAAGGCTCGATCATGGACTTCAAAAAGGCCGACGTCACCGAATTCTGGGCCGGCCGGCGCGTGCCCTCGCGCCACAACACCAGCGCGCCGGACATGGATTTCAGCCTGTTCTCGGCCGGGGCGGCGCGCTGAATGCTCGCGCCCGCGCAGGCGGCCGAAACGCCACGTGGGCGGATCGCCGCGCTCGACATGGCGCGCGGCGCGGCGCTCGTCGCCATGTTCGCCTACCATCTGACCTGGGACCTCGCGGATTTCGACTATATCGACGCGCGCGCGCCGTTCAGCCCGCAGATGCGGCTGTTCAGCCACGTCATCGCCTGCGCCTTCCTGTTCATCGCCGGCCTGAGCCTGGCGCTGGCGCGGCGCGACCCGTTCGACTGGTTCGGCTACAGGCGGCGCATCGCGCTCATCGCCGGGGCGGCGGCGCTGGTGACGGCGGCGAGCTGGTTCCTGTTTCCGCAGGCGATCATCTTCTTCGGCATTTTGCACTGCATCGCGGCCGCCAGCGTCCTTGCCTTGCCCTTCGTCTTTCTGCCCTGGCCGGCGGCGCTGGCTGCGGGCGTCGCTTTGTTCGCCCTGCCCTTCTTCGTGCAATCGCCCGCCTTCGACGCGCCCGCGCTGATCTGGACCGGGCTCGGCGTCCGCATTCCCACCTCCAACGACTTCCGGCCGCTGCTGCCCTGGGCTGGCGCGCTGCTGGTCGGCCTCGGCGTCGGGCTTTTCACGCGCGACCGGGGCGGGTTCGACGCGCTGCGCCGAATCCCCGGGACAAGCCTGCCGGCGCGGCTTCTCGCCTTCGGGGGACGTCATTCGCTCGCCGTCTACCTCATTCACCAGCCCGTCTTTTTCGCGCTGCTATCGGCCTCGGTCTGGGCTTTCGGCCCGCCCGCGCCCGCCGACGAGCAGCCTTTCCGGCGATCTTGCGAGGCGCAGTGCCTGTCGAACGGCGCCGGCGCGAAGCAATGCCGGCGCGGCTGCGCCTGCACGGCGCAGACGCTCAAACGACTCCATCTCTGGGACAGGCTGCGCGCCGGCGTTCTCGATGACGGCGAGAAAGCGCTTCTGACGCGGGTCGCGCGGGATTGCATCGGGCGCTGACGCAAGCGTCGCAGCGCCGCACTGCCGCAGGCGCAAGCAAATCCTCCCGCTCGCCGCCGGAAACCCTCGAAAAGCGCCGGAAGCGTCACAGGGCTGGCAATTAGGGGTTGTTTCATCCGCAAAATCGGCGTCAGCTAGCGCTTGTGTTCCACCCATATGCCTCGGCGGGCGCGGTGGAACGCTTCGAGCGTCAGCTCGTTGAGCGAAAGGTCGACCATGATTCCGCGGCTCGCCGGCCACGGAAGTCGGCCCGACCAAGAGGGTGGACCAGTGGAAGAAGTGAAAAAGAAATCGACGCGCGGATTCGCGTCGATGGATCCCGAGAAGCAACGCGCGATCGCGCGCAAGGGCGGCGAGAGCGTGCCCAGCGACAAACGGAGTTTCTCGAAAAATCCCGATCTGGCCGCTGCGGCGGGCCGCAAGGGCGGAACCCACGTCGATCCGGCCAAGCGCAGCTTCGCGCGCAACCCGCAGCTCGCCTCGGAGGCCGGCCGCAAGGGCGGTCATGCCTCGCATCGGGCGGCGCGCCGGGACGCGGCCGAATAGGCCGCGGGATCAGCGATTCGAACGAGAGGCCGGCCCGGCGAGGGCCGCGCCGATCAGCATGAGGCTCGGGCCAGCGGGATTCGCTCGCCCGGCCTCCTCGACGATCGTCCCGATCGTCGCGGCCACCCGCCGCTCATCCGGCCATGTCGCGCGGTCGACGAGGATGGCCGGCGTCGCGGGGTCGAGCCCTTCCGATATCAATCTGTCGACCAGCGCCGCCAAGGTGCGCACCCCCATGTAGACCACGGTCGTCGCGCCGGCGTCGGCCAGCGCGCGCCAGTCGAGATCGTCCGGCAGCGCGCCCTCCCGGCCGTGCGCCGTCACGAACTGGACGCGCCGCGCGTGGTCGCGTTCGGTCAGCGACGCGCGCAGGGAGGCCGCTGCGCCGGAGGCGGCCGTGACGCCGGGAATGATCTCGACATCGAGGCCGGCGGCCTGCAACGCCTCGATCTCCTCGGTCGCGCGGCCGAAGATCGAGGGATCGCCGCCCTTCAACCGGACCACGAACCTGCCCGCCGCCGCCAGCTCCACCAGTTTCGCGGTGATGGCCGGCTGATCCGGCGACGGTCGGTAGCCTCGCTTGCCGACGTCGATCTTCTCGGCCTCGCGGCGGGCGAAATCCAGCACCCCCGGCGACACGAGGCCGTCGTAGAGAACGACGTCGGCCGATTGCAACGCGCGAACGGCCTTGAGCGTGAGCAATTCCGGGTCGCCCGGCCCCGCGCCGACGAGGATCACCCGCCCGCGGCCGGCGGCGACGACGGCCTCGTCCGAAATCGCGGTCAGCAGCGCCTGCCGGTCGGCTTCCGTCGGGGCGACATCGCTCCGCGCGAAAGCGAGATCGGCGAAGGCTTCCCAGAACCGGCGGCGCGCCCGGAACGGCAGGTTGCGCGCGGAAATGTCGTCGCGCCAGTCGCGCGCGGCCTGCGCCCAGGCGGCGAAGCCCTGCGGCGCCAGCGTCTCGATGCGCGCGCGCAGCGCCTGGCCGAACACCGGCGCCGCGCCGTCGGTGGAAATGCCGACGACGAGCGGCGAACGATTGACGATCGAGCCGAACTGGAAATCGCAGAAGGCGGGGCGGTCGACGACGTTGACGACGGCGCCGGCCGCATGGGCCGCATCACGGAAGATCGCGGCCTCATCGTCCGAGCCCGCGTCGGCGACGGCGATCACCGCGCCGACGAGATCGGCTTCCTTCCACGCGCGCCGGTGAAGCGTGACTTCAGCGGATTCCGCCGCGAGGCGCGCGAGCCGCTCGCCCTGTTCGGCCGCATAGACGTCGACCTCAGCGCCGGCCGAGGCCAGCAGCTCCGCCTTCCACGCGGCGCCGTCCGAGCCGCCGGCGACGAGACAGCGGCGCCCGGCCAGCCTGAAGAAGGCCGGAAGGCTGGCGAGCGACGTCTTCTCGTGCGTTTCGTCGGACATGGATCATCGCATATGCGACGCGCCCGCCGAAAAGTCACGCGCGGTCGCAGGCTGCGGCCGCGCAAACAAAAACCCCGCCCTTTCGGGCGGGGCGGGGTCTGCAGGACGCGGCCGGAGCCGCATAGTCACTTCTTGCCGTCGGCCTTGAACTGGGAAATGTAGGCCCAGAGGTCGTCGCGGTCCTTTTCGTTCGGCAGGCCGGCGAAGATCATCTTGGTGCCGGGAATCTTCTTCTTGGGATCGGTGATGTATTCCTTGAAGGTCGCCTCGTTCCAGGTGATGCCGGAATTCTTGTTGGCGTCGGAATAATTGAAGCCTTCGGCCGAGCCGCTGTGGCGGCCGTCGAGACCGTTGAGCTCGGGGCCCACCATGTTCTTGGCGCCCTCGCCGATGCGATGGCAGACCTTGCACTTGTTGAAGACCTTCTCGCCCGCCTCGGCGTCGCCCGCGGCCATGGCCGGCCCGGCGGCGATCGCCGTCAGCAGTCCGAACCCGACGGTCAAAACAGCAATCTTCTTCATCCCTCGTCCTTTCCCGAATGCGGCCGGGGACCGAGCTTCGTTCAAGTCCCGCGGCTGTATATGCTTGCGAGCGCCCGAAAGACAATGGAGACAAACGCCCAGTGCGCCTTCCCGCGCTCCGACCTTCGGAGGAAGCGACGCCTGATTTTCCGCATTGCAGCGCCGGTTTCGAGGCCTCGGCGCGAGCGCGGCCGATTGCCGCATCCGCGCCGTGGCGCGGCGAGCGAACGCCATCATGCTGCTGATCTTCGACTGCGACGGCGTGCTCGTCGATTCCGAGCCGCTGGCGAACGAAATTCTCGCGGAAACGCTGACGGCGCTGGGACGGCCGATGACGGCGGCCGAAAGCATGCGGACGCAGGTGGGCCGGAGCCTCGCCGACATCTTGCGCGAAACCTCGGCGCTGGTCGGCCGGCCGATCCCGGACGACGCCGGGGCGGCGATGAACGCGCGGCTGTTCGCGCGCTTTCGCGACGAACTCCGCGCGATCGACGGCGTCGCGCAAGCGCTCGAGGTCCTGCCGCAGCCGCGCTGCCTCGCCTCGTCGTCGCGGCCGGAGCGGATCGACCTCGCGCTATCGGTCACGGGCCTCGACCGCTATTTCAAGCGCCGCTTCAGCGCGATCCAGGTCACGCGCGGCAAGCCGGCGCCGGATCTGTTCCTGCTTGCGGCGCGCGAGATGGGCGTGAGGCCCGCTCAGGCGCTCGTGATCGAGGATTCCGTCGCGGGCGTGCAGGCGGCGCAGGCGGCCGGCATGCGCGCGATCGGCTTCGTCGGCGGCGGACACGCCGGGCCCGACCTCGGCGGGCGCCTCGAAGCGGCGGGCGCCGCGCGCGTCATAGCTCATATGCGCGACCTGCCCGCGACGATCGCCGAATTGCAGGCGGCCATGTGCTAAAGCGTTTCGACAAGAAGCAAGGGAGGAGACGCAGATGGACGGCGAGAACTATGGCCGCGGCCGCGACCGGCTGAAGGACCGCGTCGCCATCGTCACCGGCGCGGGATCGCGCGCCGACGGCGTCGGCAATGGACGCGCCGCCGCCATCCTGCTCGCGCGCAACGGCGCGCGCGTCGTGCTGGTCGACACGAACACGGAATGGGCCGAGCGCACGCGCGCGATGATCGAGGGCGAAGGCGGCGAGGCCATCGTCGCGACCGCCGACGTCACGTCGCCCGAGGATTGCGCGCGCATCGTCGCCACGGGCGTCGGCCACTGGGGGCGTCTCGACATTCTCGTCAACAACGTCGGCATCGGCGGCCCGCAGGGCACGGCGGTCGAGGTCGACCTGGAGGGCTGGAACAAGGGGATGGCGGTCAACGTCACCTCGATGATGCTGATGGCGAAATATTCCATCCCCGAGATGATCAGGACGGGCGGCGGATCGATCGTCAACATCTCGTCGGTCGCCGGCATTCGCGGCGGCATCGCCAATCTGCTCTATCCGACCTCCAAGGGCGCCGTCGTCAACATGACGCGCGCCATGGCCTATCACCACGGGCGCGACAACATCCGGGTGAACTGCATCTGCCCCGGCATGGTCTACACGCCCATGGTCTATGCCGCCGGCATGAGCGAGGAGATGCGCGAATCCCGGCGCATGCGCTCGGCGCTCCAGACCGAAGGCTCGGGCTGGGACGTCGCGGGCGGGGTGCTTTATCTCGCTTCCGACGACGCGCGCTGGGTGACGGGCGTCGTCCTGCCGATCGACGCCGGCGCCACGGCGATTTCCAGCACGCCCTCGCCCGTGAAGTGAGACGGAACATGCCGCGCATTCCGCTGATCAAGGACAATGAAGACCCCCGCATCGCCGAGGTCTACAAGGCGCTGCAATCGGGCGGACACAAGGGCTTCCCCAATCTCTACCGGCTCATCGGCCATGCGCCGGACATGCTGCGGGCGTGGACGGGCCTCGCCTGGCCGCTGCGCAACGCGGCCAAGACGCCACGGTCCTTGCGCGAGCTCATGATCCTGCGCGGCGCGCAGATCATGGGGGCGGACTACGAATGGACTCACCACGCGCCGATGGCGCGCGCGGCGGGCGTGCCGCAGGCGAAGATCGACGCGCTGGCCGATTGGCGGGCCAGCGGCGCCTATTCGGAGGTCGAGCGGGCCGTGCTGCGGCTGGCCGAAGAAATCACCGAGGGCCCCGGCGCGTCGCCCGAGGCCATCGCCGAAGCGCGCGCGCATTTCAGCGAGAGCGACATTGTCGAGCTCGTGCTGACGTCGTCCTTCTACGCCTGCGTCGGGCGCGTGCTGCACTCGCTCGACGTGCCTCTGGAAACATAGGCCAAGGCGCCAAAAGCCTGCCGTGACGGCGCGGCAGGCAGTCCGGCGGGACAAATGCACAATTCGCCCGACCGTGGCGCCGGCGCCGATCCCAGCGCCCCGGACGCGCTTCGCGAGGGCGCGCCATCCTATGCAAGCGGCGGGAATCATTAACCAAGCCGCCGGCGTTGATTATCAATTGGCGTCAATCTCCCTTAAGCTTAACGCCGGGCGTCGAAGACCGGCGCCGCGTTAGAAGGCCGGTTGACCCGGGCGCGCCGAGACGGCACACAGGCGCCGGTTCGGAGACATTGACGACGTTATGGCTCGTATTCTGCTCACAGGTCTGGCTTTGGGGCTGGGCGTTTCGCTTTCGGGGTGCGGGCTTTTGCCTGCGCAGGGTCCGTCTGCGATGGATGTCCT
>DAIRCS010000103.1:0-12491 GCA_036796555.1 Rhodoblastus sp.
CCACTCTTTCCAGCCGCGAGCTGAATCACGATGTCAGCAGCGCCAAGAAGGCCGCGCGAAAAGGTCCGGTCGTCATCACCGATCGGGGCAGGCCCTCTCATGTGCTGATGACCTATGACGAGTTCTGCCGCTTGAGCGGCAAGCGTCGCAGTTTGACGCAAGCGCTGTCTATGCCGGACCTGTCGGGCGTCGATTTCGACCCGCCGCGCGTCGAGATCGCGCCGCGCGAGATCGACCTGTCTTGAGTTACCTGCTCGACACCAACGTTATTTCCGAATTGCGCAAGATCGGCGATGGAAAGGCGGACGCGAACGTCGCGGCATGGATCGACCGGCAGGACGCCGAGGCGTTCTTCATTTCCGCCATCACGATTCTCGAACTGGAACGCGGCGTGCTCGGCGTCCAGCGGCGCGACTCCGCGCAGGGCGCACGGTTGCGCGCCTGGCTCGACAATCATGTTCGGCCGGAATTCGCCGGACGCATTCTGCCTATCGATGATCTGGTCGCGACGCGCTGCGCGCATCTGCATATCCCCGATCGGCGCAACGAGGCCGATGCGCTGATCGCCGCCACCGCGCTCGTTCACGGATTGATCGTGGTCACGCGCAACGTCCGGGATTTCGAGGGCGTCGGCGTTGTCGTGGTCGACCCCTGGCAGGTCTGAACAGGGGCGGCGCAATTATCGAAAGTGCTTGGACAGCTTGAGCTGCTGGCCTTGGTAGTTCGAGCCGAGCCCCGATCCGTAGAGCATGTCCGGCCGCGCGGTCATCGGCTCGTAGACCAGCGTCGCGATGCGCTGGCCGTGGTCGAGCAGGAAGGGCACGTCGTGGCTGCGCCCCTCCAGCACGAGGCGCGAGCCCGCGCCGCCGGCTTCCGCCAGCCCGAAGCCGCAATCGAGGAAGCCGGCGTAGTGCGAGCGCAATTCGCCGACCGACGTGTCGTAGGCGATCATCTCGGCGGCCTCGTCCGCGCCGACGACCACCGCCTCGCCGGAGGCGAGAATGTAGAATTCGTCGGGGTCGAGCACCAGTTCGCGCCGGTCGGGCCGGGTGACGATCGGCTCCCAATAGTCGGCGCGCGACAGCACCCCGACCTTGGCGAGATCGACCAGTCCCGATGTGCGCCGGGCGCGAAAACCAACCACGCCGCCGTCCTTGCCGGCGGGGTCGAGGTCGATCGTCACCGCCACCTGCCGCGCGGCGAGGGCGTGCGGCACGTCCTCGCGAAAGCGGATTTGCGCCAGCCGCGAGCCGGCCCTGGCGATGACGGGAAAGGAGCGCGGCACGACTTCGGCGTAGAGCGGGCCGTCGTAGCCGGCCGGGATTTCGTCGAAGGTCGCCGCGCCGTCGGCGATGATGCGCACGAAAATGTCGAGACGGCCCGACGAGGATTTTGGATTGGCGCGGGCGTCGACGCCGGCGGGCAGGTTGAGCCGCTCCATCAGCGGCACGATGTGCACGCAATTGCGCTCCAGCACCGTCGGCGTCGAAAGATCGACCTCATGGGTGGCCAGTTCGCGCACCCGCTGCGCGACGGTGCGGCCGGGGCCCGGCAAAAAACTCGCGGGCAGGCGGTAGGCCTTGGACCCGAGCCGCAGGTCGAGGCTCGCGGGCTGCACCTGGTCCGGGTCCGGCGCGGCGTCGGCCACAACGACGCCTTTCGCGAAAGCGTCCCGGATACGCTGCGCCGGCCAGATTGCGATGCTCATCGAGACGTCCCCGCCGCGCCCACCGGGCGCTCGCCGTTCCTGCTACCGGATCGCCGCGTTGACGCCAAGGGCGCCCGTCTGTAGACAGAAGCCGTGGTTATTTGAGCCGGCCGGCTTGCCCGCCACGTAAAACAAGGGACTAAAAGGCCGGGCTTTCCTCGCAGAAACCCGTCTTTTCGTTCCGCGCGGCCCGAGAGCCGCATGGAGATGTCATGAGCGCGTCCGACAAGCCGCAGACCCTGCGCCCCGCCACCCGCCTCGTCCACGGCGGGACGCTGCGTTCGCAATATGGCGAGACTTCCGAAGCCCTCTTCCTCACGCAGGGCTTCGTCTACGACACGGCCGAAGCGGCGGAGGCGCGCTTCAAGGGCGTCGATCCCGGCTTCGTCTATTCGCGCTTCTCCAACCCCACCGTGGCCATGTTCGAACAGCGCATGGCGCTGCTGGAAGGCGCGGAGGCCGCGCGCGCGACCGCCAGCGGCATGGCGGCCGTCACCGCCGCGCTCATGGGCCTCGTGCGCGCCGGCGATCATGTCGTCGCGGCGCGCGCCCTGTTCGGCTCCTGCCTCTATCTGGTCGAGGAATGGCTGCCGCGCTTCGGCGTTTCCTCGACGCTGGTCGATGGGACCGATCTCGACCAGTGGCGCGCCGCCATGCGGCCGGAAACGAAAGTCTGCTTCCTCGAAAGCCCCACCAATCCGCAACTCGAAGTGCTCGACATCGCCGCGATCGCGAAAATCGCGCATGACGGCGGCGCGAAGCTCGTGGTCGACAACGTCTTCGCGACGCCCTTGCTGCAGCAGCCGCTCGCGCTCGGCGCCGACGTCATCGTCTATTCCGCCACCAAGCACATCGACGGGCAGGGCCGGTGCCTCGGCGGCGTCATCCTCTCATCGCAGAAGATGATCGACGAGAATTTCCACAATCCGCTGCGCCAGACAGGGCCGGCGCTTTCGCCGTTCAACGCCTGGGTGATGCTCAAGGGCCTCGAGACGCTGCCGCTGCGCGTCGCCCAGCAGAGTGCGAGCGCGGCGCGGCTGGCCGACGTTCTGGCGGCGCAGCCGGGCGTCGCGCGCGCGCTCTATCCTTTCCGCAAGGATCATCCGCAGCACGATCTCGCGCGCCGGCAGATGGCGGGCGGCGGCACGGTGATCGCGCTCGATCTCGAAGGCGGCAAGCAGGCCGCCTTCCGCTTCGCCAACGCGCTTCGGATCGTGAAGATTTCCAACAATCTCGGCGACGCCAAGAGCCTGATCACCCATCCCGCGACCACGACGCACCAACGCCTGTCGCAGGACACGCGGGAAGCCATGGGCATCAGCGAAGGCATGCTGCGCCTGTCTGTCGGGCTCGAGGATGTGGAAGACCTGATCGACGATGTGACGCAGGCGGCGCAGGCCGCGCGGAGCTGACGCCTTGGACCGCGAGCCTTCAGGCTCGCATCGCCGCTATTGATTGCGAGCCTGAAGGCTCGCGGTCCAGTTGCGGGCGGCTGGTGAATCCGGACCGCAATGCGTCTATAGTTCCTCCATGTACAGGGCGCTGACCAACGGCTTTCAGGTGACGGTTCTGCCGAACTATCTGACGGAGCAATCCGATCCGGACGAGGGCCGCTACGTCTGGTCCTACACGATCGAGATCGCCAATCTCGGCGGCGTCGTCGCGCAGCTCATGACGCGCCACTGGATCATCACCGACGGCGAGGGCCGGCGCGAGGAGGTGAAGGGTCCCGGCGTCGTCGGCGAACAGCCGATCCTGCGGCCGGGCGACGCCTTCCGCTACACGTCCGGCTGCCCGCTGACGACGCCGTCGGGCATCATGGTGGGAACCTATCGCATGGTCGACGAGAACGGCCGCGCCTTCGACATTGAAATCCCCGCCTTCTCGCTGGACTCGCCCTTCAGCCGCAAGGTGCTGAATTGAACGCCTCCGCAACCCTCGAGCGCGCGATCGAGATCGCCGAGGAGCTGATCGCCTTCGACACCGAGAGCTCGAAATCGAACCTCGCGCTGATCGACCACGTCGAAACCTATCTGCGCCGCCTCGGCGTTCCCTTCGTGCGCGCGCCCAACGCGGCCGGCGACAAGGCCGCGATCATGGCGACCGTCGGCCCGATGATCGACGGCGGCGTGGTTCTGTCCGGCCATACCGATGTCGTGCCGGTCGCGGGCCAGAGCTGGACCGGCGATCCCTTCCGCCTGCGCCGCGCGGACGGCCGTCTCTACGGTCGCGGCGCCTGCGACATGAAGGGTTTCGACGCGATCTGCCTCGCCATGATCCCGGAGTTTCAGGCGGCGCGCCTCGTGCGGCCCATCCATATTCTCCTGAGTTATGATGAAGAGACGACCTGCGCCGGCTCGCTCGACATCGTCAGGCGCTTCGGCGCCGACCTGCCGCGTCCGGCCGTGACGCTGGTCGGCGAGCCGACGTCGATGCAGGTGGCCGACGCGCACAAGAGCGTGTCGACCTATCGCACGCGCGTGCGCGGCCATGAATCGCATTCCGCCAAGCTGCATCAGGGCGTCAGCGCGGTGCATGTCGGCGCGCGCCTCGTGATGGCGCTGGAGAAGATCGGCGCGGAGATCGCCGAGGAGACGGCGCGCTCGGAGCGTTTCGACCCGCCTGTTTCCACCGTGCATGTCGGCGTCATCGGCGGCGGCACGGCGCGCAACATCATGGCGCGCGACTGTGCGCTGCTGTGGGAGTTCCGCGGCCTGCCGGGCGTCTCGCTGCGCACGGCCTACAACAAGTTCATGCTCGCCTGCGACGAGATCGCGACGCGCCGCTTCGCGGGCTTTCCCGATTGCGACATCGTCACCGAGATCGAGGTCGAGATTCCCGCGCTCGCGCCCGAGCCCGGGTCGCTGGCCGAGACATTGGCGCTGCGGCTGGCGCAGGCCAATTCCACCGTCGCCGTGCCCTACGCCTCCGAGGCCGGCCAGTTCCAGACGCATGGCGTGCCGACCGTGCTCTGCGGCCCCGGCTCGATCGAGCAGGCCCATCAGGCCGACGAATATGTCGAGATTTCCCAGATGGAGGAATGTCTCGCCTTCATGCGGCGGCTGACGGCGGAACTGTCCTGACGCCATGGCGCGCACGGGCCGGCTTCTCGACATCATGCAGGCCCTGCGCATCCGGCGCAGGCCCGTCAGCGCCGAGGAACTCGCGCGCGAATTCGGCGTCAGCCCGCGCACGATCTATCGCGACATCGCCACCTTGCAGGCGCAGGGCGCCGACATCGCCGGCGAGGCGGGCGTCGGCTATGTGCTGCGCGCGAATTTCACGCTGCCGCCGCTGATGTTCTCGCGCGAGGAGCTGGATGCGCTGATCCTCGGCTCGCGCTTCGTCGCGCGCAACGCCGATCCCGATCTCGCCGCAGCCGCCGCCCATGCGCTCGCCAAGATCGAGGCGGTGCTGCCGGAGGCGTTGCGCGAGACGCCCGACGCGCATCCGCTGTTCGTGCCGGGTTTTGGCGCGCGGGCGGACGACGGAGAAACGGAAAAGCAGGTGCGCGAGGCGATCCGGCGCGAGCGGAAAATCGCGATCGCCTATGTCGACCGCGCGGGCGCGCCGACGGCGCGCGTCGTCTGGCCGATCGCGCTCGCCTTCTTCGAGAAGACGCGCATCTGCGCGGCCTGGTGCGAAACGCGCGCGGATTTCCGGCATTTCCGCATCGACCGGATGGCGCAGGTCGACGTGCTGGACGAGCGCTATCCCATCCGCCGGACGACCCTCGCACGACAATGGCGCATGCAGGAAGGATTGGACGCCGATCGCGTGTCTCCTGACAGAAACTGACGCGGAGGGGGCTCACTCTCCGCGCATCGACAGAGGAGAGACCCATGCCCCAGTTCAATTTCGTCCTGCGCTACGTCGCCGATCCCGCGGTTTCCGCCAAATTCTACGCCGAAGCGCTGGGCGCGCCGGTCGTCGCGCAGTCTCCCGGCTTCGCCATGCTGCCGCTGCGCGAGGGCGTCATGCTCGGCCTGTGGCGCAAGGAGATGGTCGAGCCGCGCGCGCCGGATGGCGCCGACGGCGGCGAAATCTGCCTGCATGTCGGCGCCGACGCGGAAGTGGATTCCGTTCATGCGGACTGGAAAGGCCGCGGCTACTCCATCGCGCAGGCGCCGACGAAAATGGATTTCGGCCGCACGTTCGTCGCGCTCGACCCGGACGGCGGCCGCATCCGCGTGTTCTGCCCGGCCGGATAGAGTCGGCGCGGCGTGCGCCAGCGCATGGCGGCGGATCGGCGGATCGCTAGACTTCTCCCTCTCGGGAGACGTCGACATGCGCAAGCTTTTCATGATCCTCGCCATCGGCTGCGCCGCCTCGGGCGCGGTCGCCGCCGACTGGGACCGGTTTCTGGCGGCGGGTTTCGGGCCTGCCGCCGGGAAGGATGGCTCGATCTGCTATGCGCGCGTCTACGACGCCGGCCATCTCGCCGCCAGCAAGGCCCAGCGCATCCGCGACGTCGCGATCAAGCTGACGCTGCGCACCGAAAACGGCGAGCGCCGCCTCGACCAGAGCCTGGTGACGCATCTCGTGGGCTCGAAGCAGAAATACTGGAGCGGCGGCCAGTGCGCCGGCTACGAGGGCCTCGTCGCGCATTGCTACGTCGAGGGCGACGGCGGCGTGGCCGATTTCACGCTCGACGCCGACGGAACGACGCTGACGGCGCGCTTCGCCGACTTCCGCATCTGGCGCCCGCAGGACGCCGCCGACGAATCCGACATGACGATCGACAAGAGCCCGGCGGACAAGGTCGCGAAGCTGACCAAGGCGCCGATGGCCGCGTGCAAGGGAATGGGGGATTGAGGTCTGTCCTCCCTCCCCGCTCGCGAGAAGGGTGTCGCCGCAGGCGACGGGTGGGGACCGACGACAGGCGATCCCAAACGTTTGTGACAGCGCCCGGCGAACCCCACCCGCAATGCTGCGCATTGCGACCTCCCCGCGAGCGGGGAGGTAGGTTGCGCCGGGCTTACTCGAATTCTTTCGGATCGAATTCGCGCTTGGTCGAGCAGAATTCGCAGGTGACGCCGATCTTGCCGTCGTCGCCGATCATGTCCGTGCGCTCCTGCGGCGTGAAACGACGCAGCATCGTGCGGATGCTGTCGGTCGAGCAGCGGCACGCGTCGCGCACCGGCTGCGCCGCGAACACGCGCACGCCGCGTTCGTGGAACAGGCGATAGAGCAGGCGCTCGCCTGACAGTGAGGGATCGATCAATTCGTGATCCTCGACCGTGCCGGCGAGCGCGCGGCCCTCGGCCCAGGCCTCGTCCTCGTCGATCTCGTGCGCCTGCGTCCCTTCCGGCGCGTCGCCGGGATGCAGGTCGGCCTGCCGGCGGCGGTCGTCGGATTCGGGCAGGAACTGCACGATCAGCCCGCCTGCGCGCCAATGCGCGCCCGCGCCGGTGACGATCTCGCCCACCGCGAGCCGCACGACGGTCGGAATCTGCTCCGAGCGATCGAAATAATCGTGCGCGGCGCGCTCGAGCCCGTCGCCCGTCAGCGCGACGACGCCCTGATAGCGGTTCATCGCGCCGCCGGGGTCGATGGTGAAGCCGAGATGCCCGCGCCCGAGCAGCTCCGCGCTCGTCGCCTTGCGCTCCGCCTCGGCGGCCGCAAGCCTCTCCGCGTCGAAGCGGGCGAAGGCGCGCAGCCTGTCGGGGGCGTCGAAATCGACGACGATCATGTCGACCACGCCGTCCGTGCGGGCCTGCAACTGGAACCGGCCTTCCTGCTTCATCGCGGAGCCGAGCAGCACGCAGAGCGCGGCGGCCTCGCACAGAAGCCGCGCGACGGGCGCGGGATAGCCGTGGCGCGCGAGAATCGCGTCGATGGCAGGTCCAAGCCGCACGAGCCGGCCGCGCAGGTCGAGCGGTTCGACGGCGAAGGGCAGGACAACGTCGTCGATGGCGGCGTCCGAGACGGGGCGGCTTTCGCCCTCGCTCATCTGGCCGCCTCGAGGCACCAGGCGAGCACGCCCTTTTGCGCATGCAGCCGGTTTTCCGCTTCGTCGAACACGACCGAATGCGGTCCGTCCATCACGTCGTCGGTCACTTCCTCGCCGCGATGGGCGGGCAGGCAGTGCATGAAGATCGCGTTCTTGCTGGCCACCCCCATCAGACGGGAATTGACCTGATACGGCGCGAGCAGGTTGTGGCGATGCGTCTCGTCGAGATCGCCCATCGACACCCAGCAATCGGTGATGACGCAATCGGCGCCCTTGACCGCTTCGTAGGGATCGCGCGTCAGCTCGACCTTCGCGCCGTTCGACCGCGCCCAATCGATCAGCGCCGGCGGCGGCGACAATTCCTTCGGCGTCGCGATGTTGATCTGGAAACCGAAGCGCTGCGCCGCCTGCACCCAGCTCGCGAGCACATTGTTGCTGTCGCCGGTCCAGGCGACGGTGCGGCCGGCGATCGGCCCCAGATGTTCCTCGAAAGTCATCACGTCGGCCATCACCTGGCAGGGATGGCTGACCTTGGTGAGGCCGTTGATGACGGGCACGGTCGCGAAGCGCGCGAGCTCCTCCAGATCTTCCTGGGAGAGAATGCGGATCATGATCGCGTCGACATAGCGCGAGAGCACGCGCGCCGTGTCGGCGATCGTCTCGCCGCGTCCGAGCTGCATTTCCGCGCCCGTCAGCATGATCGTCTCGCCGCCGAGCTCGCGCATGGCGATATCGAAGGACACGCGCGTGCGGGTCGAAGGCTTGTCGAAGATCATCGCCAGCGACTTGCCGGCGAAGGGTTTCACGGCCGACGCCTTGGCGGCGGCGCGATTCTTCTTCAGCTCGACGGCGATGTCGAGAATGCGGCGCAATTCGCTCGCCGAAATCCTGTCGAGGTCGAGGAAGGAGCGGACCTCGCCCGCCCGCGCGGCCGCGTTCATGCCGAGGCTCCCTGCGGCGCGCGCGCCTTCTCCAGCGCCGCGCAGGCCTCGTCCAGCCGGCGCACGCCCTCGGCGAGATCCTCTTCCGATATATTCAGGGGCGGCAGCAGGCGCGCGATATTGTCGGCCGCCGGAATCGTCAGCAGATGCGCGTCGCGCGCAGCCGCGACCAGTTCCCCGACGGGAATCTTCGTCTGCACGCCCATCATCAGGCCTTCGCCGCGGAAGCCCGCGACGATGTCGGGATGGCGGTCGCGCAGTTCCGCGAGCTTCTGGCGCAGCAACACGCCCTTGCGCGCCACCTCGTCCAGAAATCCCGGCGCCAGCACGATGTCGAGCACGGCGTTGCCGACGGCCATGGCGAGCGGATTGCCGCCGTAGGTCGTGCCATGCGTGCCGGCGACCATGCCCTTGGCCGCGCGCGCGGTGGCGAGACACCCGCCGAGCGGAAATCCGCCGCCGATGCCCTTGGCGAAGGCGAGAATGTCGGGCGTCACGCCTGTCAGCTCATAGGCGAAGAACTTGCCCGTGCGGCCGACGCCGGTCTGCACTTCGTCGTAGACGAGCATCAGCCCGTGCTCGTCGCAGAGCGCGCGCAGCGCGCGGAGGTATGCGGGATCGGCGACGCGGATGCCGCCTTCGCCCTGGATCGGCTCGATCAGGATCGCGGCCGTCTGCGGGCCTATCGCCGCCTTCACCGCCTCGAGGTCGCCGAACGGAACCTGGTCGAAGCCCGCGGCCTTCGGACCGAAGCCCTCGATATATTTGGGATTGCCGCCGGCCGCGATCATCGCGATCGTGCGGCCGTGGAAGGCGCCCTCGAACGTGATGATGTGGAAGCGCTCGGGATGGCCTTCCGACGCGTGGAACTTCCGCGCGGTCTTGCACGCGAACTCCAGCGCCTCGGCGCCGGAATTGGTGAAGAAGGCCATGTCCGCAAACGAGGCGTCGACGAGGCGCTGCGCCAGCCGTTCGCCCTCGGGGATCTGATAGAGGTTCGACGTATGCCAGAGCTTGTTGGCCTGGCGCGTCAGCGCCTCGATCAGGTGCGGATTGGAATAGCCGAGCGAGGCGACCGCGATGCCCGCGCCGAAATCGAGATATCGCTCGCCCTTGACCGACACGAGCCAGGAGCCTTCGCCCCGCTCGAAAGCGAGGTCGGCGCGCGCGTAGGTCGGAATGAGGGCGGAAGTCACTGTCTCGATCTCCTTTTCTTTCTCCCTGAGGGCGAAGTCCGTGCAAACGTCGCGACGGCGCTCCGGGACGGCGGAGCGGCGCTGGAACGCAAACTGCCGCCCGTTCGGGCGGCAGCGAAGGGCGATAATACGTTTGCGCCGGCCTCAGGTCAAATATGCGCCGTCCTGCGCGGCTGACTCGCTCTCGCCCATCTCCTGTTGAAAACGTCATGATGTGGCGCGGGACTCTTGCGCGGGATTCAACCGCTAGTGTAGCGTCCCCTCCGTCGACTACGACATCTCGTGCGGCGGACCTTCTGAGAGTGCGATGCGTCCAACGACGCCGTTTTCTGCGGCGCGCGTGCCCGATTCCGATTCCGGATCAGGCGCTTGGACTCTCGGGGATGATGATTGCGGACCCAGGAATTCAAGGAGGACTTCATGTCCTGGACTGACGAGCGCGTGGAGCTTCTGCGCAAACTCTGGCTCGAAGGTTTGAGCGCCAGCCAGATCGCGTCGGAACTGTCCAACGGCATCACCAGGAATGCGGTGATCGGCAAGGTGCATCGGCTGGGCCTCAGCGGCCGCGCCAAGGCGCCGACGCAGAGCGCGCCGCGTCCGCGCGCCGCCAAGCCGATCCGCACGCCCGCGCCGACGCCGCGCGCCCATGCGCCGATCATGCGCGGCAATCTCGCCTTCGCGCTCACCCCGCGCATGGTCGAGGCGACGCCGCAGCCCAAGGCGCAGCTCGAGGAGGTCGTCATCCCGATGTCCGAGCGCGTGACCATCATGGAATTGCGCGAGTCCATGTGCCGCTGGCCGCTCGGCGATCCGGCTTCGCCCGACTTCCGCTATTGCGGCGCGGATTCGCCGATCGGCGAAGGCCCGTATTGCAAGTATCATGCGCGCGTCGCCTATCAGCCCGCGCAGGATCGTCGCCGCGCGCGCATCCGCTGACAGGGCCGTTCTCCGGAAGAAGCGCAGGCGGCCGCAGGCCGGGCGTCGGGATCAGACGCTCGCCTGATCGGCCAGCGGGATGGAGACGGCGAAGGTCGCGCCTTTGCCGGGTTCGGATTCGATCGATAGCCGGCCACGGTGACGCGCGACGATGTGCTTGACCAGCGCGAGGCCGAGCCCCGTGCCGCCCTTGGCGCGGCTCGCCGTCGTATCGACCCGGTAGAAGCGTTCGGTGAGACGCGGCAGGTGTTCGGCCGCGATGCCCGGACCGTGATCGCGCACTGTCAGCACGCCCTGGCCGTCCTTCGCCACGACGCTGACGTCGACCGGCGCCGGGGCGCCGTATTTGATCGCGTTCTCGATCAGGTTTTCGGCGAGCCGCAGCAATTCGTCGCGATCGCCGGGCGCGATGACGGGTTCGCCCGGCGCGAAGCGCAGCTCGACGGCGCTTTCCTCGGCCAGCGCCTTCAGGCCGTCGACGATCTGCGCGACGATGGCGCGCAGGTCGACGGCTGCGCTCGGCCTTATGTGCAGGTTCTGCTCGATCCGGGACAGCGAGAGAAGATCGCCGACGAGGCGCGCCATGCGCCGCGCCTGCTCGGCCATGATGCCCAGGAATTTTTCGCGCGCAGCCTCATCGTTCCTGGCCGGCCCCTGCAGCGTTTCGATGAAGCCGAGCACGGAGGCGAGCGGCGTGCGCAATTCGTGACTGGCGTTGGCGACGAAGTCGGAGCGCATGCGCTCGATCCGGCGGCTCTCGGTCATGTCGCGCAGGCTGACCACGCAGGCGCGCTCGCGATCGAACTGCGCCGGCGCGAGGTGGATTTCGTAATGCCGTTCGATCGGAAAGCGGTCGAGCCAGACGACGCTTTGGCTCTGGCCGGTCTTGAAGACGCGCGCCGCCGCATCGAGCACGTCGGGCGCGCGCAATCCGCGCACCAGAAGATCGTTCTGGCGCAGCGCCGGCAGCAGCTTGCCGGCGGCCGCATTGACCGCGGTCACGCGCATGTCCGCCCCCACCACCAGAACGGGATCGGGCAGGGCGTCCACCAGCGCCTCGACCGCGCGCGCGGCCGTCATGTCCTTCTGATCCGCCATTCTTCCCGCGCGCGCTCCTTTGGCGTAAGCTCATAGATGATGAGCGACGGGAAAGCGACACAGCGCAGCAGGGCCGCCGAGGCGGTCAAGGCTTTCGCGATCGACGCGCCGGACCTGCCGAAGGACATCGACAGGGCGGCGCTGACCTCCGGCGGCTATCCCTATGACGCCAAACTCAAGCGCAAGCCCTATGCGAAAGATCTGCGCCGGCTGCAGATCGAGCTCCTGAAACTGCTCGACTGGGTCGAGGACAAGGGCGAGCGCGTCGTCGTCGTGTTCGAGGGGCGGGATGCGGCCGGCAAGGGCGGCTCGATCGCGCGGCTGACCCAGCACCTCAATCCGCGCCAGGCGCGCATCGTCGCGCTCGCCAAGCCGACGCCGCGCGAAACCGACGAATGGTATTTCCAGCGCTACGTGCCGCACCTGCCGGCCAGAGGCGAGATCGTCGTATTCGACCGCTCCTGGTACAATCGCGCCGTCGTCGAGCCGGTCTTCGGCTTCGCGACCGAGGAGCAGGCGAAAACCTTTCTCGACCGCGCGCCGGAATTCGAGGACATGCTGGCGCGCGACGGCGTCCGCATCGTCAAGTTCTTCCTGACGATCGGCCGCGAGATGCAGATGAAGCGCCTGCACGCGCGCCATCACGATCCGCTCAAGCG
>DAIRCS010000104.1:0-12484 GCA_036796555.1 Rhodoblastus sp.
GAGCGCGACAGCAGGATGTAGCGCTGGTTCTCGACGTCGACGAGATTGCCATCGGCGTTCTCCGGCGCGCGGGCGATGTCGTTCTTCAGAATCTGCAGGCCGCGGGGGTCGACCAGCAATTGCGCGGACGACTTGTATTTCGCCGGCGACAGGGCGGCGTAGGCGAGGCCGAAGAGCAGGGTGAGAAGCGTGGTCGCCAGCACCAGCCGCCAGTTGCGGCGGATCGCGGCCTCCGCGTCCAGGCGCAATTCGGCGGGGCTCCGCCGCCCCGGCGCGGGGTCGGCGGCCCGATCTGAAAAGGCGATCCTCTCGACCGCGTGAGACAAA
Source organism: Rhodoblastus sp. (assembly GCA_036796555.1). Classification (GTDB taxonomy): domain Bacteria; phylum Pseudomonadota; class Alphaproteobacteria; order Rhizobiales; family Beijerinckiaceae; genus JAJXWB01. The sequence goes on from DAIRCS010000104.1 coordinate 328, forward strand.
ATTCACCTGTAGGAATGCGCGTCGGCGCCACATTGCCCGGCCGATCTTTACGTTTCGTTTCCCAAACCGGGTTTTTCTCGAAAGGGCCCGCCGGCGGAGGCTGCGAATGGCGCCCCTCCTGCTGGATGTGCGGTCACAGCGACGTCGTGATCCAGTTTGGGACGCCATGCCGAAGTTCGAGCCGACGATTGAACCGAAATATTCCGGGGCCCGTCCCGATTTCGCCGCCATCGGCGCCCTGAGTGTGGAGCGGATGACGCGCCGGGACCTGACGCGGCGGACGATGGCCGCGCTGGCGCCCGGCGCGGCGCCGCTGGCGGTCGCCTTCTGCAACGCCCACACGGCCGAGATCGCGCTGCGCGACGCCGATTATCGCGCGGCGCTCGAAAAGTTCTGCGTGGTCAACGACGGGATCGGGCTGGAGATCGCCGCCCGCATTCTCGAGCGCCGCGGCTTCCCGGAAAATCTGAACGGCACCGATTTCATCCCCGCGCTGCTCGCAGACCTGCCGGCGGGCGCGCGCCTCTATCTGCTGGGCGCCGCGCCCGGCGTCGCCGAGGAGGCGGGCCGCCGGTTCGCCGCGCGCTTTCCGCATCTCGATATTGTCGGCGTGTGGCACGGGTTCTTCCGCCCCGAGGACGAAGAGGACGTCGTGCGCGCGGTGGCCGCGGCGAAACCGGATGTTCTGCTGGTGGCGCTCGGCAATCCGGCCCAGGAAATGTTCATCGCGCGCCATTTCGGCGCGCTCGGCGCCAAAACCATGTTCGGCGTCGGCGCATTGTTCGATTTCGCCGCCGAGCGTGTCGCCCGCGCGCCGGTATGGATGCGCAGGGCGCGGCTCGAATGGGCGTTCCGCCTCGCGCAGGAGCCGGGGCGCCTGCTGCGCCGCTACACGATCGAGACGGCGGCCTTTCTCATCGCCGTGCTCAGGCTCCGCGCTCTGGAAGAGGCGCGATAAAGCCCTTCAGCGTGCCGAGCGCCCACAGGGCCTTGTAGCGTGCGGTCGCGCCGTCGCCGGCCGCCAGCGCCAGCGCTGCGCGGGCCGACGATCGCAGGACGCGCATCGCCAGATAGGCCGCGCCGTAATCATGCAGCCGCAGCACGCGGCCGAAGCCCCGCGCATAATCCTGGGCGCGCGCAACCCCGCCCGCGCCGCCGACCGGCGCCTGGTCGTGATGGACGACGAGATCGCGGCGATAGAAGCCGCGCGCGCCGGTCGCCAGCGCGCGCAGAAGAAAATCGGTCTCCTCGCCGGACTTGAAGGGCGTCGGCGCGCCGACGCCGAGCGTCTCGTCGAAGCCGTCGATTTTTCGCGCGATCTCCGTGCGCGCGAACAGCGAATTGGAATTGCCCGACAACCAGACGTTCGATTTCGTGATTTCCGCATCCGCGCCAAGAAAGAGACCGAGCGAATCCGCGCCCGCCGCATCGGTCGTCCGGCCGGTGAAGAGGCCCGCCTCGGGCGTCGCGTCGAACAGCGCAACGATCTCTTGCGCGAGCGTGTCCGGATACCAGCAATCGTCGTCGGGGAAGGCGACGATTTTGGCGCGACACCGGTTCAGTCCGACGTTTCTCGCGCGCGACAGGCCGCGTTCGGAGCGGACATGATTGATGGTCAGTCGCCCCGCGTAGGGGGCGAGCACGGGATCGAGCGCGCCGGGTTCATTCTGGTCGACGACGATCAGCTCGAAATCGGCAAACGTCTGGCGCGCGAGCGAATCCAGCAGCCGCCCGAGCTTTTCGGTGCGGCCGACGGTGCAGCAGAGCAGCGAGAGGCGCGGAAGCGCGGCTTCGGTCAAAGGCGGTCTCGTATCGGGGGCGTCCGGCGCCGTTCAGACTTTCTTGCGGGGTTGCCTCCATAGTGAACTGACGGACTTGCGATTGGGTGAACAGCGGCGGATATGCGGATCGTTCATGTCACGCGGCAGTTCCCGCCGGGCCTCGGCGGGATCGAGGAGGTCGTCGCCCAGCTCGTCGAGGCGCAGGCGCGCGCCGGCCATGACGTGCGCGTGCTGACGCTCGACCGCATCTTCACCGATCCCGACACGCAACTGGTCGCCCGCGACGAATGGATGGGCGCGGAGGTTCTGCGCTTTCCCTATCGCGGCTCGATGCGCTATCCGCTCGCGCCCGCCGTGCTGGGCCATGTGCGCGACGCAGACGTCGTGCATGTGCACGCCATCGACTTCTTCTTCGATTTCATGAGCTTCACGCGAGGCTGGCATCGCCGGCCGATGGTGGCGACGACGCATGGCGGCTTCTTTCATACCGATGCGCATGCGCGGCTGAAGCGGCTATGGTTCTCGACCGTCACGCGCGCGGCGGCGCGTGGCTACGACAGGATCGTCGCCTGCAGCCAGCCGGATTTCGACATGTTCGCGGCCGTGGCTGGCGACAACCTCACGCTGATCGAGAACGGGGTGGACATCGGCAAGTTCGCCGATCTGGCGAGCCGCGCGCCGACGAAAAACCTTGTCGCGATCGGGCGGTTCTCCTTCAACAAGAAGCCGGACCGGCTGCTCGACGCGATGGCGGAGTTGGGCAAGCGCGATCCCGCATTCTCGCTCGACCTGATCGGCGGCGAATTCGACTGGACGCGTGAGAAACTCGCCGCCGAAATCGCCACGCGCGATCTGCAACGCAGCGTGCGGCTGCATGTCGGCGCGAGCAATGCCGAGATCGCGGAGATTGTTTCGCGCGCGAGCCTGTTCGTCAGCGCCAGCGTGCACGAGGGTTTCGGCATATCGCTGATCGAGGCGCTGAGCGCGGGCCTTCTGCCGGTGGTGGAGGCCAACGCCGCCTTCAAATCCTTCGCGGCGCGTGTGTCGGATGTCGCGCTGACGGATTACGCACGGCCGGCGGTCGCCGCCGATGCCGTCGTGCAGGCGCAGGCGCGGCTCGCCGCCGATCCCGCCGCCATGCGCGCGCGCCTCGTCGCCGCCGCGCAGCCGTTTGCGTGGCCGGGCGTCGCGGAGCGCTACATGCGCGTCTATGAGGAAGCGGCGCGATAGCCGCTATTTCCTGTTCGTCGGCTTCGGGACGGGACAGGCGCCCGGCAGCGCGGCGCCGGTCCATTTCGCGAGAATCTTCATTTGCGGGCGATCTTCGCCGTCCTTCGGCTCGATCGACAGCGGATAATCCTTCGGCCACCAGGCGCCGGCGGCCCAATAGGCCCAGCCGAGCCAGACGTCGGCATTGTCGGCCATATGCGCCAGCATGGCGTCGAGCCCGTCGCGGCATTGCTCATTATTGCCCGCGCCGAATTCGCCGAGAAACCCCTTTCGCCTGTTCTCGCGCAGCCAGCCGGTCGCGACGGACAGCGCGGCGACGACCTCTTCCGTCTTGCGGCATTGCCCGCTGCGGCCGGAGGAATCGTCGTCGAGATATTGATGAAATTCGAAGGCGTGCGCGCCCCTGTCGTGGATCGCGCGCATCGCCTGCGCATTGACGCCGTGGCCGCCGTCCTTCGCCCAGGAATGCGCGCCGGTCCAGTCGACGCCGGGCACGAGCAGCAGGTTGCAGGCGCCTGTCCCGCGGATTGCGTCGATGGCGGCCTGCGCTGATTTCGCCCAGCGCGCGGCCTGCATGTCGTGCGGCTCGTTCATCAGGCCGAAGACGACATGCGGCTCCTTGCCGAACTTCTGCGCGAGCCGGCGCCACAGGTCGGCGAAGGCGCGGTCGGGAACCTTGTCGCCGCCGATTGGATCGCCGCGCCAGCGGCCGTAATTGTGCACGTCGAGGATGATCGCCAGACCATGCGCGCGCGCGCGATCCACGGCCTCCGTCAGCAGCGCGAGATGCGCGCCGTCGAAATCCTTTTCGAGCGCCGGTTGAAGCCGCTCCCACAGGAAGGGCAGGCGGACGACGGCGAAGCCTTTCGATTTCGCCCAGGCGAATTCGCTGTCAGCCGGAAAATGAAAATCCTTCTCCGCCGCGCCCGGCGCCTCGCCGAATTCGGCGCCGGCGAGGTTAACGCCCGCCGCGGGCCGCGCGCGCGGCGCGTCCCCGACAATCGCCGGCCCAGCGCCGAAAATCGCACAGGCGAGGGCGCAGGCCAGGCGTCGCAACCGATCCCGCATGTTCATTATGATCGCGCTTCCGACTCGCGTGGTCCTTGCGTCTCAGGTTAGAGATGATGAACGGGAACGCCAGCAATTCCGGCCATGTCGGCGTCGATCACGATTAACGGTTCGTTAACATGAGCCTACCGCGCTTTGCGCGTAACACGCTGCATTCGAGCATCGCCGGCGCCTCGACCGCGCTCGGCAGCCTGCTCAGCGTCGTCGTCGTCGCGCGCATGCTCGGGCCCGGCGGCGCCGGCAATGTGGCGCTCGGCATCTGGATCGTCGGCACGCTTGTCACGATCTGCGATCTCGGCCTGCCGATCACGATCGCGCGTTTCGTGCCCGATCTCGAGGCGCGCGGCGTTCATGGCGACGCCGCCAATTTCGCGCGCGCCTTCCTGCCCGCCATACTGCTGACGACCGCGCTGGGCGCGGCCGCGCTCGCGGCGATCTGGCGATTCGCGCCGGCGATCGACACGCATCTGCCGGCGCTGCCGTTCGACGACGTCGCGGATACCGTGTGGCTCGCGCTCGCCGTTCTCTTCACGCTGCAGGCGGTCGGCAATTACGGCCTGGCGCAATTGCGCGGCGCGCAGCGGTTCGACGAGGCGGCGCGCCTTTCGGCGATCTCGCTGCTCGTGCAGCTCGGCGGCGTGGCGGCCGGCGCCTGGCTGTTCGGGATCGCCGGCGCGCTCGTCGGCTACGGCGGGGGCAGCCTGCTGCTGGCGTTCTACACGGTGGCGAACATCCGGCCGGGCGCCGCCATCGACGCCGACCTGAAGCAGCGCGCCTGGCGCTTTTCGCTGGCGAGCTGGGGCGTGGGGCTGATCGCGGCCATCGTCTGGTCGCGCACCGAACTCGCCTTCCTCAATCATTATCGCGGCGCGCACGAAGCCGGCCTCTATTCGGCGGCCAACACGCTGGCGACGGTCGCGACCCAGGCGCCGCTGCTGATGACGGGCGGCCTGCTCGCCCTGTTTTCCCAGCTCTTCGCCGTCGGCGACAAGGCGGGCCTCAAGCGCGCCTTCGCCTCGGCCGTCCGCTTCATGTCGTTCCTGATCTTTCCGGCGTGCTTCGGCATGGCGGCGATCGCCCCTTCGCTCGTGCCGGCGCTGTTCGGCGCCGATTTCGCCGAGGCCTCGGACGCGGCCGCCGTGCTCGTCGCCGCGCAGGCGTTCGGCGCCGTGTCGACCGTCTCCTCCGCGCTGCTGTTTGCGACGGAGCGCAATTACTTCCTCGTGCGCACCGGCGTCGCCGGCGCAGCCGCCATCGTCGCCGCGGGCGTTCTCGTCGTGCCGGCCTATGGCCTGATGGGGGCCGTCGTCGCGCGCTCGATCATCCAGTTCTCGATCGTGGCGGCGAGCTTCGTCTATCTGCATCGCGCGCTGGATTGCGCGAGCCCCTATGGTTCGGTCGCCCGCATCGTCGGGTCGGCGGGTGGCTGCGCCATCGCGGCGCGGGCGGTCGTGCTCATGCTGCCGGGCCCGCTCGGCGTCGCGCTCGGGATCGCGCTCGGCGCCGGCGTCTATTTCGCGCTCGTGCGGCTCACGCGCGCCCTGCCCGACGAAGATCTCAGCCGACTGTCCGATCTGGCGGGCAAGGCGCCGGGCTGGCTGTCGCCGCTGCTGTCGCCGGTCGTGCAGTTTTTCGCGCGCTAAATCGCGCCCCTATTCGGACAGCGCGAGCAGATCCCGCACGATGTAGTGCACGGCGACCTCGCCGAGCGGCGCATCCTGCGTCGGCGGCTCGCCGCCGAGCCGCGCGCTGTCGCTGATCTCGACGCCATCCGGAAAATGCCAGCGCAGCGCGCGGGCTTTCAGCACGAGATCGGTGGGACCGCGCGCCGGCAGAGCCCAGAGTTGTATCGAGGCGTCGCGCACGTCGCCGAGACAGGCCGCGAGATCCTGCGCCGCGTCGTTTTTTTGCGCTTCACGGGCGCCCAGCGCCGCTATCTCGGCTGCGCGCATGCACTTCAGGGCTGCTTCGAAACCGTCGAAAGCGCGGGAGACATTCATGGCCGGCACATTGGTAAGTTGTTTCACACGTATGAAACTCTTCGGCTTTCGGATGCGACAGTGCGGCATGTCACTGGCCGCAGTGACCTTGGTCATTCCCGCGCGTTTCAGGCCGGCGCAATCCAGAGAATGGTTTGCGTGGACTGAACGGGCGACCGCCCGCTCGGCGGCGCCGCGCCGACCCAGATCGCGACATCGGCGCGGTCGATCCGGCCCGTCTCGTCGAACAGAGCGAGATCGAAGGCGCGGTCCACGTCGACCGCCGGGGCGCGCGGCGCCGGCGCCGGCCGCGCGACGACCAGCGCTTCGGCCAGCGCGCCCGTCGTCGACGTCGCGAACGTCCGGCCGTCGAAGCGCACCGCGGCCTGCGCGCGCTCCGTCGCCTGCGTCGACGTATCGATCAGCAGCGGGCGCCAGCCCGCTTGCGCCGCGGCGATCGCGAGCGCATGCGCGCCGTCTTGCTTCAATCGCCTGCTCTCGCCGGTCACCAGGATGCGCCGCGCGCCCGCGCTCGCTGCAATGTCCATCGCCTCGACGATCTGGCGCGCGTCCGCCGGGTCGAGATTTCCGCGCCGCAGGACGGCGTGCGGCCGATCGGGCCGCGCGCGCCCGGTCCGCGAGGCCTGTCCGCCGAGCCCCGGCGCCGCGCCGAACGCAAGAAAGCCGAGCACGGCCGCGGCGGCGACCGTGAGCGGGGTCGACGCCCGGTCGCTGGCATCCGGCGGTCTGGCGGCCTCGGTCAATCGCGCCTCGCGATTCGGCGCGCCGGCTTGCGCGGCTTCCCGGTCGTAGGCGGCTTCGGCGCGGTCGACGTCCGCCTGCGCCGCGGCGAGTTCGGCGATGCGCGGATCGGGTCCGCCCTCGGCCACGGGACGGCTTGGCGCGGGCGGGGCCGCCGCCGCCCGGGCGCGCGCCGCCTGCAGCGCGGCCGCCGCGCGGCGCGCCTGCGTCTCGAGCCGGATCATTTCGGGATGGCGCGGACCATAGATGCGCGCGGCCCCCGCGCGCCGGGTCTCGGCGTCGGTCGCCGCCCGCCGCGCCTCGGACAGCGCCTGCGCGGCGGCGTCCGGCGGCGTTCCGGCCGCGATCGAGGCTGTCGGCGTCATGTCGATCGCGCGCAGGCTCGCCAGCCTGTCGCGCGCCGCCTCGCGCCGGCGTTCGGCGCACGCGATCCGGTCGCGGCGCGTCTGGTCGAGGCGGCGGTCGAGCTTTGCGGAGGCCGCGTTGTGGGCGGCGACGATCGCCTGCGCCACGGCGTTCGCGGCCTGCGCCGCGGAAACGGCTTCCTCCATGCGCAGCTTGACGCGCAGGCTGCGCGGCCCGTCGCCCGCCTCGACCGTGAGGCGCGCGGCCAGCAGGTCGGCGGCGCGGCTGAGCGTGTCGGTCTGGCTCGCCCGCGAACTGAGGAGGCCGAGAAGGGCGTCGAACGGTTCGGGCCGCGCCTCGCGCGCGATCGCAGCCGCCGCCTCCGGCGCCAGCGCCGCCTGCCGCAGCACGGCGTCGTTTGTTGCGAGCGCGCGCAGCGCCGCGAGGTCGTAGGCCGCGGGAATGGCGACGTCCGGCGCGACGGCGACGAGGGCGCTGGCCGCGAAGGGCGGCGGCCCGGCGAGGCGCCAGCCGGCGGCGGCCAATCCGCAGATCAACGCGCCGGCCGCGCCGGCAAGAACGTGGAAGCGCCGGTGCACGTCCGCCTTGGTCCGTCATGAATTTCGGTTAACGATTAGTCCGGCATGGTTAATGAAATCTGACTTCGGCCAGCCCGCGCCGGCTGGCGGCGTTCTTGCAGCGGCGGTGACGAATTGAATTTGCGGTCGCCGAAGTCCCATAATGGAACAATGGCGTTCAGCGTGGGTCGAGTATGATGCGTCGACGCGGCGACGATTTGAGCGAACCGATAGCGCCCCGGATTCGGCCCGCGCCCGTTCTGGACGCGCCCCTGCGCCCGGACTGGTCGGACTGGCTGCCGCGCGCCCATTCGGCGGTGCTGCGCTCGTCGTTCGGCCTGCTCGCGGCTCTCGCCGATACGCTGGCGATCATCGTCAGCGCGCTCTGCGCCGGCGTCTGCTATCACATGGCGATCTACGGCGCGCCGGGGCCGGTCGAAAGCTTCACGCAGCTCGGCCTGTTCGTCTCGCTGATGTTCGCCACCGCCAACATGATGCGCGACGAATACGCCCTGGCGAACTATCTCCAGATGACGGGGCATGTCCGGCGGACTTTCCTGCTCTGGAACATCGTCTTCGCCTGCGCGCTCGTGTTCGGCTTCGCCACCAAGACCACCGGAGATTTTTCGCGCGCCACGATCGTGGGCTTCTATTTCTTCGGCCTCGGCGCGTTGATCGCCACGCGCGCCGGCGTCGTGCGACTGGTGCGCGTCAGCGCGTCGGCAGGCGGCATTCCGCTCAAGCGGGTTTTCCTCGTCGGCTACGAAGACGACGTCGAAGGGTTTGCGGCGCGCTACCAGCCGTGGGAAAGCGGCATGCAGGTCGTCGCCGCCGCCGTGCTGCGCGGGCGGGAGACGCTGGAGGAAGACCTTGCGCTGGCGGCGGCCTCCGCGCGCATGCTCAGGCCCGACGACGTCTTCATTCTCGCGCCCTGGTCGGAAAGCGACACGATCGACGCCTGCATCGACGTGTTCATGCGCGTGCCGGCCTCGATCCATCTCGGACCCGAGCGCGTGCTCGACCGCTTCGTCGATGCGCGCATCTCGCGGGTCGGCGGCGTCTCGAGCCTGCATATCGTGCGCCGCCCGCTGTCGACGGGCGAGGTCGCGCTGAAGCGCGCCTTCGATATCGCCGCGGCGGCTGCGGCGGTCGCGCTGCTGTCGCCGCTGTTCGCGCTGGTGGCGCTGGCGATCCGGCTCGACAGTCCCGGCCCGGTCTTCTTCCTGCAACGGCGCTACGGCTTCAACCAGGAGCCGTTCCGCATCTTCAAGTTCCGCACCATGCGCACGATGGACGACGGCCGGCACGTGCCGCAGGCGCAGGTGGACGATCCGCGCATCACGCGCGTCGGACGCTTCCTGCGGCGCACGAACATCGACGAACTGCCGCAGCTCTTCAACGTGCTGTCGGGGGAGATGTCGTTGGTGGGACCGCGCCCGCACGCGCTCGCGCACGACCAGATGTACGAGCAGGCCATCGCCTTCTACGCGCGCCGCCACAACGTGAAGCCGGGCATCACCGGCTGGGCGCAGGTCAACGGACTGCGCGGCGACACGGCGGCCGAAGGCAAGATGCGCAGCCGGGTCGAGCACGACCTCTGGTACATCGACAATTGGTCGCCGTTGCTCGACCTGCGGATTCTCTGGCTGACGGTGTTTTCGAAGAAGGCGTACCGGAACGCGGTTTGAATGGACCGCGAGCCTTCAGGCTCGCTTCAAGCAATGCGAGCCTGAAGGCTCGCGGTCCATTTTACTCGCGATTATAAACGTCCTCGATTCGCACGATGTCGTCCTCGCCGAGATACGAGCCCGTCTGCACCTCGATCAGCTCGAGGTCGATCTTGCCGGGATTGCCGAGGCGGTGGATGCAGCCGATCGGCAGGTAGATCGACTCGTTCTCGTGCACGAGATGGCGCTCGCCGTCGCGGTCGACCTCCGCCGTGCCCTTCACCACGATCCAGTGCTCGGCGCGGTGGAAATGCTTCTGCAGCGAGAGCCGGTCGCCGGGCTTGACCACGATGCGCTTGACCTGGTGGCGCGCGCCGTTGTCGATCGACTGGTAATAGCCCCAAGGACGGAAGATGCGCCGGTGCTCGGCCGCCTCGCGCCGGTTGGTCGCCTTGAGATGATCGACCAGCGCCTTCACCTTGTCGGACTGCGCGCGGTGCAGCACCAGCACCGCATCCTGCGTGGTGACGACGACGACGTCCTCGACGCCGACGACGGCGGTCAGGTGCTCGTCGGAGCGGATGTGGACGTTGCGGCCGCCGAGCACGACGCCGTGGCCGCGCACGGAATTGCCGTCGGCGTCGCGGTCGGAGAGCTCCCAGACCGCTTCCCAGGTGCCGACGTCCGACCAGCCGATGTCGGCGGGCACCAGCGCCAGCCTGTCCGAGCGCTCGATGACGGCGTAGTCGATCGACTTCTTGGGCGCCTGCCCGAAAGCGTCGGCGTCGAGCACGATGAACTTGAGGTCGGGTCGGGACTTTTCGACCGCCGCATGGGCGGCCTCGCGCATGGCCGGCTCGAATTTTTCCAGTTCGCCCTGCATGACGTCGGCGCGGAAGACGAAATAGCCACAGTTCCAGAAATAGCCTTCCGCGACATACTTTTGCGCGGTCGGCAGATCGGGCTTCTCGACGAAGGCCTCGACCTTGCGGACGGGCGAGCCCTCCTTCAAGGGCGCGCCGGCGCGGATGTAGCCGTAGCCGGTGGCGGGCCCCGTCGGGCGGATGCCGAGCGTGACGATGGCGCCGGCGGACGCCGCCTCCGCCGCCTCGCGGCAATGCTGGATGAGTTTGGGACGATCCTGCACCACATGGTCGGCGGCGAAGACCACGACTACTGTATCTGGGCTGCGGCGGGCGGCCATTTCGGCGGCCACGGCGACGGCGGGGCCGGAATCGCGGCGCATCGGCTCCAGCACGATGTCGGCCTGCGCATTGATGGCGGAGAGCTGGTCGACCACGAGGAAGCGGTAGTCGACGTTGGTGAGGACGATCGGCTTCTCGAACAGCGGATCCTTCAGCATCTCGACCAGCATCTGGAAGGTCGAGCGCTCGGACACCAGCGGAATGAATTGTTTCGGCAGCGAATCACGCGATTCGGGCCACACGCGCGTGCCGGCGCCGCCGCACATGATCACCGGAAGAATTTTGGTCATTCAGGATTTCCCGCCCGACTGAAATGCAGGGCGCGGACGCCCCGGCCGCCCGCCAGCGGCCTTATTTCGGGTTGGAAGCCTGATAATCCTTCACATCGGAAAAAACAACGTCGGGCCAGCGCTCCTCCTCGTAGCGGAGGTTGAAGGCGGACGTCGCCATGAAGACTGGGGCGCCGTCGAGGTCGTCGGCGATCGAGGCGGGATAGGCGCGCAGGAATTTTTCCAGTTCGCCCTTCTCCTTCGCCGAGACCCAGCGGCAGATTTCGAACCGGCTCTGCTCGAAGGTCACGTCCAGCCCGTATTCGGCCTTCAGCCGCTCGGCCAGCACGTCGAGCTGCAGGGCGCCGACCACGCCGACCATCGAGCCCGAGCCGTCATTGGGCGTGAAGACCTGCACGACGCCTTCTTCCGCCATCTGCTGCAGCGCTTCCTTCAGCTTCTTGGCCTTCATGGCGTCGCCGATGCGGACGCGGCGCAGGATTTCCGGCGCGAAGCTCGGCACGCCGCGGAAGATCAGCTCCTCGCCCTCGGTCAGCGTGTCGCCGATGCGCAGCACGCCGTGGTTGGGGATGCCGACCACGTCGCCGGCATAGGCCTCGTCGGCGATGGTGCGGTCCTGCGCGAAGAAGAATTGCGGCGCGTTGAGCGCCATGTTCTTGCCCGTGCGGATGAGCTTGGCCTTCATGCCGCGCGCCAGCCGGCCGGAGGTGACGCGCAGGAAGGCGATGCGGTCGCGGTGGTTGGGATCCATGTTCGCCTGGATCTTGAACACGAAGCCCGTCATCTTGTTTTCGCGCGGATCGACATGGCGGCTCGCTGTATCGAGACCGCGCGGCGGCGGCGCCAGTTCGGCCATGGCGTCGATGAGGTCGCGGACGCCGAAATTGCGCAGCGCCGAGCCAAAGAACACCGGCGTGAGATGGCCCTCGAGAAAGGCCTTGATGTCGAACGGCTTGGACGCGCCCATGGCGAGCTCGATCTCGCCGGCGGTGTGCGCGGCCAGCGCCTCGCCCGCGAGCGCGGCGATCTGCGGGTCCTCGGGGCCCGAAACCTTCAGCGGTTCGGCGTCGGCCGCGGCGTCGAGCTTGCGGACCACGTTGTGGCGCAGGTCGTAGGTGCCGCAGAAGGCGCGGCCCGAGCCGATCGGCCAGGTCATGGGCGTGGTGTCGAGCGCCAGCGTCTTCTCGATCTCGTCCAGCGTCTCGAAGGGATCGCGCGCCTCGCGGTCGAGCTTGTTGACGAAGGTGACGAT
>DAIRCS010000105.1:0-12396 GCA_036796555.1 Rhodoblastus sp.
GCGCGCCGACGTGACAGACAAGGGTTCCGCCTGGCGTCCGAAGCTCGTGCTGGCCTCCGCCTCGCCGCGCCGGCTGGAGCTTCTGGAGCAGATCGGTCTGGCGCCCGATGCGCTCCTGCCGGCCGACGTCGACGAAATCCCGAAGAAGAACGAACTGCCGCGCGTTCTCGCGCAGCGCCTCGCCTTGGAAAAAGCGCGCGCGGCGCGCGGGATCGCGGAGGCGCGGCCGGAGATCGGCGAGGGCTTCATCGTCGCCGCCGACACGGTGGTGGCGGTGGGCCGCCGCATCCTGCCCAAATGCGAATTGCTGGAGGAGGCCGGCGATTGCCTGCGGCTGCTGTCGGGCCGCCAGCATCGCGTTTACACCGGCCTCGCGCTGATCACGCCGCGCGGCGCCGAGCGCAAGCGCATCGTGGAATCGCGTGTGCGCTTCAAGCGCCTGTCGTCGCCGGAGATCGAATCCTACCTCGCCTCCGGCGAGTGGCGCGGCAAGGCCGGCGGCTACGCGATCCAGGGCCTCGCCGGCGCTTTCGTGGTCAAGCTCGTCGGCTCCTATTCGTCCGTCGTCGGCCTGCCGCTCTACGAAACGCAATCGCTGCTGCTCGGCGAGGGTTTCCCGGCGCGGTTGAACTGGGCGAACAGGGCCTGAGAGTCTGACCCGAAATTCAAGAACCTTCGTCCTGAGGAGCCCGCGCAGCGGGCGTCTCGAAGGGCGGCCGCGACGAAAACCGTTGGTTTTGTCATCCTTCGAGACGCGCCACCCAAGTCGGGCTTGCCCGACTTGGGCATTTCATGTCGATCTCGGGCGAGCCCGAGATCGATGGCGCTTCTCAGGATGAGGATTCGAGCTACGGGCCAGCCTCTCAGGATGAGGACTCAAGTGATGGGCCATATACTCTGAGGCCGCCTGCATGACCGAAGCCGAGAAGACGCCGCCCGCCCGCCGCTGCCCGATCTGCGGCAAGCCGGCGGTCGAACGCTACCGTCCCTTCTGCTCGAAGCGCTGCGCCGATGTCGACCTCAACCGCTGGCTGAAGGGCGGCTACGCGATCCCCGGAGCGCCGGACGCCGAAGAGGACGGCGAGCCGTCCGGAGCAGGGCGGACGCGCGAAGAGGATTGAGCGCAAAAGCCGAATAGCGCTTGCCAAGTGCAGCCGCGCTTCCTATAAGCCGACCCGTCCGGTTCGCCGGAACGCCCAGGTAGCTCAGTTGGTAGAGCATGCGACTGAAAATCGCAGTGTCGGTGGTTCGATTCCGCCCCTGGGCACCACTTTTCCGTCCATACCCGTCCGCAAACGTCCAAAAGTAGCTTGAAAGCAGGCGCTCAGGCGCATTCTCGCGACCACAGCCGTCCGCTCGTATCCAACAATTTTGTCGGTATCGATCGCCTGTCTGAGCGCCGACGCCGTTGAGGCGCAACTCGCGCATGTCGACGCCAGCAGCGTGCGCCGCGCCTATGCGCGCGCCGAATATTGGGACGAGCGCGTGAGGATGATGTCCTGGTGAGCGGACAATCTCGACATACTGCGGCGCGGCGGCGAGGTCGTCCCGCCCAAGAAATCGGGCTGATGTCGACTCGCCAACATCCTGTCCCCTGAAATCCCAGGAATATCTGGAAGCCCGCCGAGGCCGCCAAGTATTTTGTTCGGGAAAATTGGCGATTTTCCTCCTTTCGTGGCTGTTTTCGGAGAGCTGCCAATTCTCCCGAACAGGAAGTGTTTGTGGTCTTTGAGACGCCGTCGCCTTCCAAGCTCCACTATCATTCCTCTTTCTTCTCGAAGCTGGTCTGATTTGCAGGCTCGGCGTCTTAAGTTACGCTGAAGTGATCAATGGGGGAGGACATCATGAATACTGTCTGCGATTGAATCGGGCTGCGTTACGCGCCGCATCCACCACGCTCGTTCTTGCGGCGCTTGCAGCTTCGCCGTCAGCATCGACGGACTGGCGGCTGCGGCTCTGAAGGCGGGAACGACCGATACGCTCGCCGTGGGCGCCTTCACCGGCGCGGCGGCGCTGCGCCTGCCGTCCGTGAGGGGCGGCGGATACACCTGAAATTTCTGGGAGGTTCACATGAACAAATTCTCTCGTTGCTGCGCGCGCGGCGCGCTGGGCGGCGCCCTTTTCACCGCTTCGCTTGCCTATGCGCAGACCCAACTGCTCGCCCCTCACAACGTGCCCGGCCCCAGACCGGCGACGCCTCCGGCGGTTTCCCCGGCGGCTACGCCGCCGGCAGCGGTCCCATCGGCGGCCGGCGACAACAACCTCGGCACGGCGACCCTGGCCGCGCGGGTGAACCCGGACGGAACGCTCAATACCGGCGCAGGCGCCACCGGCGCATCCAAGATCGCCGGCCTCACGGGCACCTACGAAGTGATTTTCAATCGTGACGTGTCGAAGTGCTTTTACTCGGCGTCGTCATTCCTCAGCGGCTATGTCGCGACAGCGCTGGAACCCCGTGCAGGAAACGCAAACGGCGTCTACCTCGAGATGCAATCGCTCACCGGCACGGCGGTCGACACGCCGTTCTATCTGACCGTGTTCTGCGCGAAATAATATCGCCGTGGAATAAGGCGGCCGGCATCCGCCAATTGCGGCGGGCGTCGGTCAAAACAGCATCCCCGCTCGAGTTCGAATTTCGAGCGCCCGCCCCTGCGACAGTTGCGACAGTCCCAGCGCCAACCGTCGCCATATGGTGACGGTTGAATTTGGTTGACGCCCCTGACGCCATTACCCCTCCGCACAAGTGCTCGCTAGAGCCCAGAATAACGTGAAACAAAGGGCTTTTCGGTCCGGGGCAGGAGGTGGCTATAAGCCATCCCTGCGTTGGCGCGGTCGTCTCGCAAATTCGTGGCGCCGCCAGAGCTCACGGCGGACACGCCGCCATTTCCCTTGCTCGAATGTCTCGGAATAGCGCCACGCCCGATCCTCTTCGATGAAGGCCATTTCTTCGGCCTGTGGTCCGTATCGGGCGATGAGCCTGTCAGCCAGTCGCCGGATTGTCGCGGTCGGAATCAGACGCGGCCGAATGCCCAGTTCCCAAATGCGCCAGACCAACGCTCCCCAGATCGGAAGCGTCGCCAATGCAAGGATGAATGCGTTCCCGACGGTCATCGCGGCCGGCCCAGTCGATTATCTGATTTTAAGATAATCTGGATTTCAGATTATTTGAAGACCCCGCATCGGCAGCGGCGGGGCGCAATTGGCCAAAACGCTTGGATCGGCGCGCCACAAGGCGCTGGTGGACCTTCTCATTCGGAAGAGGGAGGCGGCAGGGCTCACGCAAGCCGCACTCGCCGAACAATTGGGCGAGTATCAGTCCTTCGTGGCGAGGCTCGAAAGCGGCCAGCGGCGGATCGACGTCGTCGAATTTATCGAGCTTGCGGAAATCCTGGGCTTTAGCGCGGAAATAGCGATCCGCCGACTGCGGACGATACAATGAAATGCGCGCCGCAAAGCGGCAATGCGCCGCCATCGGAATAGGGCCGGGCTCAAGACCTCCTGAATTTTCTTGCGGCGCGCTTCTGACCAATTGACGCCGGCCGATTGGCTCACAGGCCACGCGGCCGCGCCGGGCGAGAGCCGCAGGGCTTAAGGATTTGTTAGCCATAACAGAGGAATATCTCTCGTCGTCGAGGCTCGACAATCGAGAGTGAACCGTGCGGACTCCTGTTCTTTCCACTGCGATCCTTGCCACGTTCATCGGAACGGCTTCCGTTCGGGCGGCCGATCCGCCGCCGCCGCCCGCTCCGCCGCTCGCCGCGGTCGAGGCGCCGGCGCAGTGGGGCGGCCTCTATCTGGGCGCCTTCGCCGGCTACGGCTGGAGCGCGACGCCGTCGACGATCGGACTTGCGTCGGCCACCATGGCGCTGTTTCCGCCGATCATCCCGACCATCGAGAATGCGGGATCGAACAAGGTTAAATGGGCGGGGGCGTTGGTCGGCTTGTCCGGCGGCTACAATGTCATGCTCGGCGAAAACGTCCTTGCGGGCGTCGAGGCCGATTTCACCGTTCCGTTCATGTCGGGACGGGTCGAGACCGGCGGCGTCGTTCCGGTGTTCAACGGACCCTTCCGTTTCGAGCAGAAGACGAGCATGGACTGGATGTCGACCCTGCGCGCACGCATGGGTCTGGTCCTGACGGATCGCGCGATGGCCTATGTCACGGGCGGCGTCGCGCTGGCGCAATTGCGTCATTCCAGCGATTTCGCGGACGTGTTCAGCGAATACGAGTTCTTCCGCCTGAGCGCGACCAGGTTCGGCTGGACGCTGGGCGCCGGCCTCGAATACGCCTTCTCCCGGAACTGGTCGGCGAAGGTCGAATATCTGCACGCCGCGTTCGGCGGCGCCTCCGGTCTCGGCTATTCGATCCTCAACGACGGCTCGCTCGCCTGGGTGCATCACAGGCTGCGCGATACGTCGGTCGACATGGTGCGGATCGGCGTGAATTATCGCTTCGGCGGCGAGGCGCCGGTCGTCGCGAAATATTGAGCTGCGACAATCGCGTCGGCGGCGCGCCGCCGCCATTCACAAAAAAAGGGCGGCGCTTGGCCGCCCTTTCTGCATCCGCGTTCTGCGGCGTCACGCGATCGCGCGATATTCCGGCGTCATCAGGTCCTCGAGTTCGAGCGTGGCGCAATCGGCCGCTTCGCGCACCAGGCGCACGGCCTTCACGATCTGCTCTTCGGTATGGTCGGCCATCACCTGCAGGCGGAAGCGCGCCTGACCTTTCGGCACTGCCGGAAACTCGACGAGATTCGCCACGAGGCCGAGGCGCGTCATCTGGCGCGCCGCGAGCCGGGCGAGCGCTTCCGTGCCCATCCTGACGCAGACGATCGCCGAAGGGTCGCCGTAGACTTCCAGGCCCTCGGCGACCAGCTTCTCGCGCAGCGAGAGGATATTGCGCATGAGCGCGCGTCGGCGCGCGGCGCCTTCCTGCGAGTCGACGATCTCGAAAGCCTTGAGGGCGACGGCCGCCTGGATCGGCGACAGCGCGTTGGAGAAGGTCGCCGGCGGGCTGAAGTAGCGCAGATACTGCTGCACGCCGCGCGAGCGGGTCGCCACGAAGCCGCCGTTGGAAGCGAACGTCTTCGAGAAACTGCCCATCACGATGTCGACCTGGCCGAGCATCTTCTGCACGCCGATATGGCCGCGGCCGTCCTCGCCGAGGCTGCCGAGATCATGCGCGACGTCGACCATCAGCGTCGCATCGTATTCGCGGCAGAGCGCGGCGAAGGCGGCGATGTCGGGCGTGTCGGAATCCATCGAGAACAGGCCTTCGGTCACCAGCAGAATGCCGTTCTCGCTGTCCTTCGCGCGGATCTCCTTCAGCCAGCGCCGCGCGGACTCGATGTCGAGATGGCGGAACAGATAAGTGTTCCTCGTTGCGGCCGCCGCGCCTTCCTGCAGGCAGGCATGCGCCAGCGCGTCCATGACGATGTAGTCGCTGGAGCGCACCAGGCCGCGAATGGCGCCGTAGCCGGCGGCAAAGCCGGTCGGGTAGAGCACGGTGCGCTCCATTTCGAGGAACTCGGAAATCTTCTTTTCGAGCGCCACGGAATGCGTCGTGTTGCCGATGAAGGCGGGCGAGCCGGCGCTGTGCACGCCGTAGCGGTCGATCGCTTCATGCGCGGCGGCGCGGATCGCGGGATGATCCGACAGGCTCAGATAGTCCTGCGATCCGAAATTCACGCCGTCCGTCGTGCGGCCGGCTTCGTCGCTCACCGCGCAATTGGAGCGCGGTCCCTTGTCCGTCGCGCGCGAATAGGGCCAGAAGCCGTCGCGAAAGCGGTGGCTCTGCCAGTTGTGGAATCCCTCGATCCGGTCGAGCAGTTTCGCGCCGGGAACGACGCGATATTCGCGCAGGCTTCCGGTCAGGGTGGAAGGAAGAACGCTTTTACCGATACTCATGTCAGCCTCGCTGTTGATGTTTCTTGCCGTTGTGTAATCAGTTCGCGGAACTACGATGTGTTGTTGAAAGCTGGTTCTGAATTTTCGAAAGAAGTCGGGGAAAATCGATTGGCTTGGTGTCGAAGTCGCAGCAGCCGGCTTCGGCGCTGCGCCGGCGATGGCTCTCGAGCGAATGCGCCGTCAGGGCGATGATCGGCGTCGCGGCCGCGTCGGGATTGGCCTTGATGCGCTGCGTCGCCTCGAAGCCGTCCATCTCGCCGAGCGCGATATCCATCAGCACCAGGTCCGGCCTGGCGTCCTCGACGGCCCTGATCGCCTCGGGACCGTCCACGGCGCATGTCACGACATAACCGGCGCGGACCAGCCGGCGGCTCAGCATGTCGCGGTTCAGTTCATTGTCTTCGACGACGAGGATGCGCGCCATGGAAGCCTCCTCAGGCAGCTTGCTTCACGTCGACGGCCATGTCGGAGCGGTCGGACGTGGAAGCGCATTTGGGGGGCAGCTGGATCACCAGAGCCGTCGATTGCTCCGGTTGCGACGACACGGCGAGCGTGGCGCCGAGGAGGGCGCACAACTTGCGCGACAGCGGCAGGCCGAGGCCCGGGCCGCCATACTTGCTGGCGCTCTCGTCTTCGGCGTCACTGAAGGTTTCGAACAGCGTCGACATGATGTGCGGCGAGATGCCGGGGCCGTGATCGGTGACGGCGAGCCGCACCCCGCCCACGCCGGCGTCGTGGCGAATAGCCAGTTCGATGTCCGACTGCGGCGCGTAGCGGGCGGCGTTGTCGATGATGAGGTCGAGGACCTGCTCGAGCTTTGTGGCGTCCGTCCGGATTTCGCGAACCGACGGATCGAGCGAGAGCAGGAGTTTGCGGCCCGTCATGCGCTCGTCGGCGGCCCAGCGCTCGACGATCTGCCGCGCGAAATCCCGCGCGAGGAAAGTCTCTTCGTAGACCTCCATCTTGCCGGCCTCGATCTTCGACAGGTCGAGGATCGCATTGATGAGCGACAGGAGCGCTTTGCCGGCGCCGTAGATCTTGCCGAGATCCTCGATCTCCTGGCGGTCCTGCTCGGGATCGGTGTCCTCGAGCAGCATCTGGCTGTAGCCGATGACGGCGTTCAGCGGCGTGCGCAATTCGTGGCTCATCTTGGCGAGGAATTCGGACTTGGCGGCGTTTGCGCGCTCGGCCTGCGCCGTCGCCTCGCGCAGTTCCGCCGCGGTCTGCTGGTGAAGCTGCATCTCGCGCTCGAGCTCGGCCTGCGAGGCGACAATGCCCGCGTAGAACAGCGCCATCATCGACACGTAGATCGCCGCGGAGACGATCGAGATCGTGCCGATGACCTGCATGTCCTCGAGATCGATCGTGTGCGGGAAGCCGCCCGTCGCATAAAGCGCGACGAAGACCGCAAGGCTCGCGACGAACTGGCAGAAGATCGTGACGACGACTTCCATGCTGGCGCCGAGGTAGAAGAAGGCCAGCAGCGGGACGGTCACGAGCCAGGGCAGGAACGGCGAGGACAGGCCGCCGTAGTAATAGCAGCCCCACAGAATGGCGAAGAGCAGGTTCTGGATCGAAATGAACGACAGCAGCTTGTAGCGTCCCGTCGCGTGCAGCAGGAACGGAAACAGCCAGAAGCAGCAGATCGAACCGCCGAGGATCAGAAGCTTGTCGGCCGAGCGCGGATCGATCCACAGCAGATAGGCGGGAATGACGTTGCCGAGGATCGGACCGAACATATGGCTGATCAGGAACATGCGCGCACGTGCGCGCATCTCGCGATCTTCAAGCATATCGTCGGGTATGAACCGGTCGATCACGCGATTGAGGTGGTCGTTGAGGGTCATGGCGAACGTGCTCCTGAACGCCATGTTTAACTGCGACCTCTTACTTCGCGGCTAAACAGAATAGTGAAGGAGGAGTTTCGCGGATATCCTTTACGAAAACGAAATGATTGCCATTGATTAACCTCGTTGCGCAGAGTTCCCGTCTGAACCGTTCCGCCGCCGCCGCATCTTGCTCACGCAAAGACATTTTTCATTCGTGCCGGCAAATATGCGGAATAGATTTTCGCTCGTTGGGTCGAACCGATGCAGACTTGGCGCCTTCGCATTTTGGATTTTTTCATTCCGGAAAGAAGCCGCCGCACGAAGACCGCGCTCGGCCGGGCCCGCACCTTCGTCTTCACGCATCTCGTCGGTCCCGCGACAGGCGCGTCGATCCTCGTCTTCCTGTTCATGGCCGATCCCGATCCGAATTTGAGCCTGACGGTCATCGGATCGGGAATAGCGAGCTTCTGGGCGCTTCCGTTTCTGCTGCGCTATACCGGCAACCTGCGGCTCGTCGCCGCCGCCTCGGTCCAGATCCTCATCGCGGTCACGCTGTTTGGCGCCTACAATTACGGCGGCGTCAGTTCTCCGTTCCTGCCGTGGCTGCTGATCGCGCTCGCCAACGGCTTCTTCTATCTCGGCGACCGGCCGAAGCTGGTCGTGGCGACGTTCGTCCTGAACCTCGGCGTCTACGTCGCCGTCTGGATGTGGAGCGGCGACCTCCCCAATCGCGTGCCGATGGAGCAGATGACCTGGGTCGGCCTCGTCTCCGTATCGAGCGCCACGCTGTATATGGCCTGGCTCGCCATTTATTACGGCCGCCTGCTCGAGTCCGAATCCGCGCTGGAAAGCGAGGCGCAGAGCCATCGCCAGACAGCCGAGCGGCTTGTCGCGGCCAAGGAGGAAGCGGAAAGCGCGAGCCGCAAGAAATCGATCTTCCTCGCCAAGATGAGCCACGAATTGCGCACGCCGCTCAATGCGGTGATCGGCTACAGCGAAATCCTGCAGGAAGACGCCGAAATGTCCTGCAACACGCAGAAGGTGCAGGATCTCTCCCGCATCAATTCCGCCGGCAAGCATCTTCTCGCGCTCGTGACCGACATTCTCGACATCACGCGTATCGAATCCAACGAGATCGAACTCCAGGTCGAGCGGTTCGAGGTCAAGCAGATGATCGAGGATGTGCTGGCCTCCAGCCGGCCGCTCCTGTCCGCCAACGGCAACAACCTCGAAGTGTCGATCGGCCCGGGCGTCGATTTCATGACGTCCGATCAGTTGCGGCTGCGCCAGGCGTTGCTCAACCTGATGAGCAATGCCGCGAAGTTCACCCGAAACGGGCTCGTCTCCCTGAATTGCCGCCGGCTGCGCACCGCGCCCGACGATCTGATCGAGATCGAGGTGCGCGACACCGGCATCGGCATTTCCGAAAGCGATCTCAAGAATCTCTTCCAGGATTTTCGGCAAGCGTCCAACGGGCACGGGCACGGCGCGAAGGGCACCGGCCTCGGACTCGCGCTCAGCCAGAAGCTGTGCGGCATGATGGGCGGAAACATCTTTGCGGCCAGCGAGCCGGGCCACGGGTCGCGATTCACGATCCGCGTGCCTGTGGCGATCCCTGCGCCGGAAACTCGCAAACAGTCGAACAATCCTGCGGACGCGGTCATCGGGACCGCCGCAGCAGCCTGATGGAATGAACAAGCAATGAGCGCACTCGCCAAGAACGTCGTCCCGCTCGACGCCCCGCCGGCTCCCGGCGCAGCTCCGGCCGGCAAGCTGCTGATCGTCGACGACCTCGCCGACAACCGCGCCGTCCTGACCCGGCGCTTCCAGCGCCGCGGCTTCGAAATCGTCGAGGCGACCTGCGGCGCAGACGCCCTCGATCTCGTGCGGCGGCACGAATTCGACGCCATCCTGCTGGACGTGATGATGCCGGGCATGAGCGGCACGGAAGTCCTGCGCGAATTGCGAAAGGAATTCGACGCCAGCCGGCTCCCGGTCATCATGGTGACGGCGAAGAGCCAGTCGGAAGACGTGGTCGAGGCCTTGCAGCTCGGCGCGAACGATTACGTGACCAAGCCCGTCGATTTTGCGGTCGCGCTTGCGCGCGTCGCCGCCCAGATCGAACGTCGCCGCTCCGAGCTCGGCCTGCGCAACGCCGCGGCGGACCTGGTCGAGCAGAAGTCGACGCTCGAGTCAGAGATCGAGAAGCGGGGCGCGAAATTATCGGAGGCCAACAAGGTCATCCAGGACGAGGTCGCGCGGCGGGTCGCATCGGAAGAAACGATCGCCTACCTCGCGCATCACGATACGCTCACGGGACTCGCCAATCGATTCAGTTTCGACGGCCGCCTGGCCGTCATGCGTGACGAGGCGCGGGCGAAGGGAAGCCAGCTCAGTCTCCTGTTCATCGACCTCGACGGCTTCAAGATGGTCAACGACACGCTGGGCCATATGGTCGGCGACGCGCTTCTTCAGGAAGTCGCGGGACGGCTGAAGGACGTCGTCTCGAGCGACGACTTCTGCGCGCGCATCGGCGGCGACGAGTTTGCGATCATACACATGTCGGACAATCCGCGCGCGACCGCCGCGGATCTCGCTCAGGCCGTCATCATGGAGCTCAGCGGCCGTCACGTCGTCAAGAACAATCAGGTCTATGTCGGCGCCAGCATCGGCATCTCGGTGCTTTACGGCGGCGACAGCGACGCCGCCACCATGTTGCGGGAAGCCGACCTCGCCATGTATCAGGCGAAGGCCGACGGACGCGGCGTCTATCGCTTCTTCGGCACCGAGATGAGCCGGCAGGCCGATCTGCGCCGCAATCTCGAGAACGACTTGCGCGACTCCGTCGATCGGAAGCACTTCGAGCTCTATTACCAGCCGATCGTCGATCTCAAGACGCAGACCGTGGGCAGCGTCGAAGCTCTGATGCGATGGAATCATCCGACGCGCGGCTTCGTGCCGCCGAGCGACTTCGTCCCACTTGCCGAGGAGACGGGCCTGATCGTGCCGCTCGGCGCCTGGGCGATCCAGCGCGCCTGTTTCGATGCGGCGAGCTGGCGGGGCGATCTGCGCGTCGCCGTCAATCTGTCTCCGGTGCAGTTCCGCAGCCCCAATCTCGTATCGACGGTCGAGGACGCGCTGATGGCGTCGGGGCTTTCTCCCGAACGGCTGGAATTCGAGATCACCGAGGGCGTTCTGCTCGGGAACAGCAGAAAGAATCTGGATGTCCTGAACGGCCTGCGGGCGCTCGGCGTTCGAATTTCCCTCGACGATTTCGGCACCGGTTATTCCGGGCTCAGCTACTTCAGGAACTTCAAGTTCGACAAGGTCAAGATCGATCAGTCCTTCGTTCGCTCGATGGAGACGAATCCCGAGTGCATGGCGATCGTGCGGGCGGCCGTCGGCCTCGGGGCGAGCCTCGGCATTCGGACGACCGCGGAAGGCGTCGAGACCCTGGAGCAGCTCAATTCCGTCATCGACCAGGGCTGCACGGAAGTGCAGGGATATTTCTTCAGCATTCCGCAACCGCAGAGCCGACTCATGTCGGCGATCGACAGGATCGCGGAGATGATCGACGAGAGCCTGATGCAGGCGGGCGGCTCGAAAATTATCGGAGCGCCGTAGATATCCGCAGCGCTGCATAGGCCGCGGCATCCAGCCGTCGCACGGTCGACGGCTTGAAATCGCGGCGATGAATTGCGGAAGGTTGCGCGGCCTGTTCTGGCCCTTTGTCGCCGCGAGGCGTCCGGAGCGCAGTTTCCGCCGCCTGTCCGGCCCTGATCGCGCGACGCCGCATCGCTGATCGCGCCGCCGGCCGTCGATTTTATCATTTGTCACGCCGACAGGTCTTGAGCATGGTCTGCCTTGGCGACGCCCGTCGCGACAAGACGGGGGCCGGAGGGGAGACGCCCATGCTGTTGGCCGGCAAGATCTGTGTCGTCACGGGCGCCGCGTCCGAGCGCGGGCTTGGCCTGGCCACGGCGAGATTGTTCGCCGCCCACGGCGGCGCGGTGGCCATTCTCGATCTCGATCCCGGGGCGTCGAAGCGCGCGGCCGCCTCGGTCGGCCCGGATCACATCGGCCTTGCCTGCGATGTGACCGACAAGGCGGCGTGCGCTGCGGCCGCCGCGGCCGTCATCGCCAGATATGGGCGGATCGACGTGCTGGTGAACAATGCGGGCGTCACCCAGCCGATCAGGATGCTGGACATCACGCCGGCCGATTACGAGTGGGTGACCGACGTCAGCCTGCGCGGCGCGCTCTACATGAGCCAGGCCGTGCTGCCCGCCATGGTGGGGCAGGGCGCGGGCGCCATCGTCTGCATTTCGTCGGTCTCCGCCCAGCGCGGCGGCGGCATTTTCGGCGGTCCGCACTACAGCGCGGCCAAGGGCGGCGTGCTGAGCCTCGCGCGCGCCATGGCGCGCGAGTTCGGGCCGGCGGGCGTGCGCGTCAACAGCGTGACGCCGGGCCTGATCCAGACCGACATCACCGCCGGCAAGCTGACGGACGCGATGAAGGCCAGGATTCTCGAGGGCATTCCGCTGAACCGGCTCGGCGAAGCCGACGATGTCGCGAAGGCCTGCCTGTTTCTCGCCTCCGACCTGTCGTCCTACGTCACCGGCGCGACGCTCGACGTCAACGGCGGCATGCTCATCCACTGA
>DAIRCS010000106.1:0-12272 GCA_036796555.1 Rhodoblastus sp.
ATGAACGCGATTGCAGGCGGCGGCTCCTTCGTCACCCTGCCCGCGCTGATCGCGGCGGGCGTGCCATCCGTCAACGCCAACGCCACGAGCACGGTGGCGCTCGTGCCGAGCGCGCTCGCCAGCGCCTACGCCTATCGCAAGGATTTCTCCGGTTTCGAGGGCGTGCCGTTCTGGAAGATGGCGGTCGTCAGCGTCGCGGGCGGCATCTGCGGCGCGGTGCTGCTGATGTTCACGCCGCAACGCGTGTTCGACGCGCTCGTGCCCTTCCTGCTGCTGTTCGGCACGATCGCCTTCGCCTTCGGCCGCAAGGCCGGCGAATGGCTGCGCGGCCGCTTGCGCATCGGGCCGGCGGCGCTCGTCGTCGCGCAATTCTTTCTCGGCGTCTACGGCGGCTATTTCGGCGGCGCTGTCGGCATCATGATGATGGCGGCGTGGAGTCTGATGACGAGCGCCAGCGTGACGGCCATGCAGGCCTCGCGCAACCTGCTCAACGCCGCGATGAACGCGACCGCGTCCGTGCTGTTCATCGCCGGCGGCCTCGTCTACTGGCGACAGATGCTCGCCATGCTGGTCGGCGCCATCGTCGGCGGCTACGTCGCCGCGCATTACGCGCGCCGGCTCGATCCCGCCAAGGCGCGCGTGGTCATTTCCGTCCTCAACGCCTGCATTACGGCGATCGTGTTCTGGAAGACGTTCGGGTGAGCATCATCCCGGACGGCCGAAGGCCGATCCGGGATCCGGCGGCGAACGCCGGCGTCTGATCCCGGCCCTCCGCTTCGCTGCGGCCGGGATGGACATTGCGCCTTCTCAATCCAGCCCGACCGTACGGCCGGGAAAGCCGCCGGTCGTCAGATATTTCGTCCTGCCGACGTTCTGCGTGCGAATGATCGTGCGCAGACCTTCCTTCGTCGGCGCCGAGCGGATCGTGCGCACGCCGAAGTCGGGAACCTCGCCGCCCGGCATGGCTTCGCTCAGCACGCGGCCGAGCAGCGAGCCCTTGGCCTTGATGTCCAGCTTCAGGAGCGAGGCGATGGTGCGGCCGACGTCGGCGTTGCTCGCCGGCGCGGGATCGACGAATCGCTGCTTGAAGGACGGGCCGATGGCGGCCATGAAATTATGCGTGTCGCCGCGCGAGAGCGAGCCGTGCATGCCCTGCCCCTGTTTCAGCACGGTGTCGGCGACCTGCACCGAGCACATTTCGGCGACATCGCAACCGGCGGAAAACGTCCTGAAATTGACGACGACGCCGGGATGCGGCGTCACCGCCTTGCCGTTGAGCGAGATGGCGCTCGTCGGCAGCGTTCCGGGATAGCGGCCGAGCTGCTCGTCGACGAACAGGCCGCTGACGTAATCCTGCGCCAGCAGGAATGCGATCGTCTTGCGCACGACCCTGCGGTCGATCGGCTTGGGGAAATAGACGAGGTCCGAGCCGCCATTGTCGGCGACGACGGCTTTCGGTCTGTCGGGCGTCTCGCCGATCACGCCGTTGCCGCGGCCGGACGCGCCGGCTTCCAGCTTCTTGTTGTTCTGGTCGGGATCGAACAACGAGAGGCCCACGCCCTTCGCAAGATCGATCGCCAGAAAGCCCGGCGGAAGCTGACCCGCGGGAACGCCGTCGTATTTCTCCTTCGTGGCCGGGCTCGTCGCGCTTTCCTTGGAAATGGTGGAGAAGCCGTGATCGGCCACGACGATGATATCGGTGTTGGCGGCGAGGCCCTGATCCTCCAGCGCCTTGCGCAGGCGGCCGAGATTGGCGTCGGCGTTCTGGACGCCCGCGAGCGAGGTCGGGCCGTTGATGCCCGGCGCGTGCGCATTGGGACTGTCGCCCTGATTGTGCTGCGAGCCGTCGGGATCGCGCGACCAGTAGACGATGGCGAAGGGTTTTCCGTCGGCCTTGAACTTCGGCAGGATCACTTTCTCGATCGCGTCGACGAACCAGGTCTGCTGCGCGAGATTGGCGGCTTTCGTGCCGGATTTGCCGTTGTCGCCGCGGCCGGGCGTCTTGTCCTTCTGCTCGCCGTTCATCGCGATCAGGCCGTTCTTCACCCAGTCCTGCAGCGGGACGCCGCGGTCTGTTCCGGTCTGGTCGTCGATGGTGATCGTGCGGTCGCCCTTGTTGTCGGTGTGGTCGAAAATGTGCGCTGGGCCGACCTTGCCGATCGCGGCGGTGGCGAAGCCCTTGCGCGCGGCGGCCTTCAGGATCGTTTCCTCGTTCAGATAATCGCCGCCGAAATGCTCGTCGACGTCGGCCATGATCGGGTTGCTTTCGAGAAAGGGCGTCACGGTCGGCGTCGAGCCCGGAACCTTGATCGGAACGCCGGTGTAGATCGTGTTGGAGAAATCGCCGGTGTCGCCGAGCTGGTGCCCTGTCGCCATGGCCGAGGCATTGGCGGTCGTGAACGTCGGAAAGACCGAATGGCTATTGACGAAATTGACGCCCTGATCGCGCACGGCGGCGAAATTCGGCGTCTGGTCCGAGCGCACGCTGCCGGCGCGCAGGCCGTCGGCGACGAACAGCAGGACGTTGCGCTGCGGCGCGGGCGCCTTCGTCTGCGCGACGGCCGCGGTCCATGGCGCGGAGACCAGCAAGACGACAGCCGCGCGGCGTGACAGACCCATTCTTTCCTCCCGTCGCCTCGAACGGCGCTGTCCTACCCGCGCCGTGTGACCCTCTTCTGACACTGCAAGCCGACGACGCGCGCGCCTTGACGGGTCTGCGCGCCGCGCCCACCTTGGCGGAATGACGCGCCCGACCAATCGTCCCGCGATCACGCCGGACATCGTCCTGCGCGCCTATTCCATCGGCCTGTTTCCGATGGGCGAGAAGGAGGACGACGACCGGCTCTACTGGGTGGAGCCGGAGGAGCGCGGCGTCTTTCCGCTCGACGGACTGAAGATTTCCCGCAGCCTCGCGAAAGCCGTCCGGTCCGACCGGTTCGAGATTTCGGTCGACCGCGATTTCGACGCCGTCATCGACGGCTGCGCCCATGCCGGCTCGACGCGCGAGACGACCTGGATCAACAGGCCGATCCGCGGCCTCTATCGCGAATTGTTCGACGCGGGCTTCGTCCATACGGTCGAATGCCGCCGCGCCGGCGTCCTTGTCGGCGGGCTCTACGGCGTATCGCTGGGGGCGGCGTTCTTCGGCGAGAGCATGTTCCACGTCGAGCGCGACGCCTCCAAGGTCGCTCTTCTGCATCTTGCCGCGCGCCTGCGGGCCGGCGGCTACAAGCTGCTCGATACGCAATTCGTGACGCCGCATCTCGCCTCGCTCGGCGCCGTCGCCGTTCCCCGCCCGATCTATCGAACCATGCTCGAACAGGCCGTGGGCGCCCATGCGGACTTTTTCGCCTGGCCGCGGGATATGCGGATATCAGGGCGCGAGGCGCTCGCCGCTTTCGCAGTGCAAGGTGACATGGCGCAATAAATCGCTAGCATTTTCGCCAACCTGACAGTTCGTCGGGGCGCGGCCGTGACAAGACGATTTCGCAGTGCGGCCGCATCCAGGGAGGCACCGAATGAAATTCATGAAGATGACGCTCGCCGCCATGTTGGCGAGCGCAGGATTTGCGACAGGCGCGTTCGCGCAGAAATCCTATGGGCCGGGCGTCACCGACACCGAGATCAAGATCGGCAACACCATTCCCTACAGCGGGCCCGCCTCCGCCTACGGCATCATCGGCAAGGCCCAGTCCGCCTATTTCCAGATGATCAACGATCAGGGCGGCGTCAACGGCCGCAAGATCAACTACATCTCCTATGACGACGCCTACAGCCCGCCCAAGACGGTCGAGCAGACGCGCAAGCTCGTCGAGAGCGACAACGTCCTGCTGATCTTCGCTCCGCTGGGCACGCCGCCGAATTCCGCGATCCACAAATACATGAACGCGCAGAAGGTGCCGCATCTCTTCCTGGCGACCGGCGCGACCAAGTGGAACGATCCGAAGAACTTCCCGTGGACCATGGGCTGGCAGCCGAGCTACCAGGCCGAGGGACGCATCTACGCGAAATATCTGCTCGAGAAGAAGCCCGACGCCAAGGTCGCGATCCTCTTCCAGAACGACGATTACGGGAAGGATTACCTCAAGGGCTTCATGGACGGGCTCGCGGGCAAGATCAAACCCGTCATCACCCTGTCCTACGAGATCGCCGATCCCACGATCGATTCACAGATGACGCGTCTGCAGGCCTCGGGCGCCGACGTCTTCATGAACATCACCACGCCGAAGTTCGCGGCGATGGCGATCAAGAAGGCGGCGGAAATCAAGTGGAAGCCGATGCACTTCCTCAACAACGTCTCGGCCTCGATCGGTTCCGTGCTGAAGCCCGCCGGATTCGAGAATGCGCAAGGGCTGATCTCCACCGCCTACATGAAGGACCCGATGGATCCGCAGTGGAAGGACGATCCCGGCGTGAAGAAGTGGAACGCGTTCATCGACAAATACATGCCCGGCGCCAACAAGGCCGACGGCGGTCTCGTGACCGCCTACAACGACGCGCAGACCATGGTGCAGGTGCTCAAGCAGTGCGGCGACAATCTCACGCGCGAGAACGTGATGAAGCAGGCCGCCAATCTCAAGAACATCCAGCAGGAAATGATGCTGCCGGGCGTTCTCATCAATACGACGCCGGACGATTTCGGCCCTGTCCAGCAGGAGCAGCTCGAAGTCTTCAAGGGCGATCGCTGGGAGCTTTTCGGGCCCGTCTACGACGCGCGGCAGAAGCCGACGAACTGAACGGAACGCGCAGGGCGGTCCAGGGCCGCCCCGTTTCCTTCGCCAAGAAACAACAAGCGGAGCAGGCGCCATAACCGGCCGAAGGCGCGAAGACGCTAGGCCGGAGACGCCCGGGGAATTGGGGGGAACATCAGCCGCCGCCGCGGCTTCAACGAGGGGAGAAAACAATGAAGGAACACGTGAAAATCGTGCTTGCGGCGACGTTCGCCGTCAGCCTCGCGACCGCCGCCACGGCCCAGAAGAAATACGGCCCGGGCGTCACCGATACGGAAATCAAGATCGGCGGCATCATGCCCTACAGCGGACCCGCCTCCGCCTACGGCGTCATCGGGCAGACCGAAACGGCCTATTTCAAGAAGATCAACGACGAAGGCGGGATCAACGGCCGCAAGATCAACTTCATCTCGTATGACGACGGCTACAGCCCGCCCAAGACCGTCGAGCAGGCGCGCAAGCTCGTCGAGAGCGACAATGTGCTGCTGATCTTCAACCCGCTGGGCACGCCGCCGAACACGGCGATCCAGAAATACATGAACGCGCAGAAGGTGCCGCAGCTATTCGTGGCGACCGGCGCGACCAAGTGGGACGATCCGAAGAACTTTCCCTGGACCATGGGCTGGCAGCCGAGTTATCAGGCCGAGGGAACGATCTACGCGCACTACATCCTGAAGAACAAGCCGAACGCCAAGATCGCCATCCTCTACCAGAACGACGACTACGGTAAGGATTATCTCAAGGGCTTCATGGACGGGCTCGCCGGCAAGATCAAACCGGTCATCACGCTCGCCTACGAAATCTCCGATCCGACGATCGATCTGCAGATGACGCAGTTGCAGGCGTCGGGCGCCGACACGTTCTTCAATATCACGACGCCCAAATTCGCGGCCATGGCGATCAAGAAGGCCGCGGAGCTCAAGTGGAAGCCGCTGCACTTCCTCAACAACGTCTCGGCTTCCGTCGGCGCGGTCCTGAAGCCGGCCGGATTCGACAACGCCCAGGGCGTCATCTCGACCGGCTATCTGAAGGATCCGACCGATCCGCAATGGAAGGAAGACGCGGGCTTCAAGAACTGGTCGGCCTTCGTCGACAAATACATGTCGGGCTCCGACAAGACCAACGCCAATCTCGTCTACGGCTACACGGTGGCGCAGGGACTGGTCGAGGTTCTCAAGAAATGCGGCGACGACCTCACCCGCGCGAACGTCATGAAACAGGCCGCCAGCCTGCACGACGCCAAATTCGAGATGCTGCTGCCGGGAATCGTCGTGAACACCAGTTCGACGGATTTCGCGCCGATCCAGCAGGAGCAGTTGCAAAAATTCACGGGCGATCGCTGGACGCTGTTCGGCGAAATCTACGACGCCAGCAAAAAGGCGACGAACTGATCGGAAAATCCGATCACACCTTCAGGGGCGGCGGCTCTCGCCGCCCCTTCTTGCCCGAAGCTCACGCGCGCAGGGTCAACGCCTTCAGCCAGTGCGTGAAATCCGAAATGGCTTCCTCGTCGAAATAGCCCGAAGCCAGCACGAGATAGGCCGCGAGCGTCACCGCAAGGCCCACGACCGCCGACAGCGCTGCGCCGGAAGACCGTAGGGGACGCCACGCGAAGCGCCGCGCGAGAAAGGCGACGGCGAGAACGCCGTAAGCCAGTCCGAAAACGGTCTCGGTGCGGCTATGGCCGCCGATCTTGAAGCGGCTGACGGCGACCCCGAGCACGACGACCGCGCAGAGGGCGACGACGACATAGCGCAGCGCGCCGAGACTCTCACGCTTCCACGCCAGCACCGCCAGCGATCCGTAGACGAAGGCCGCGAGCGCGGTGTGGCCGCTGGGGCTGCGCAGCGGGCCGCCGCGATAGACGAACATGAAGGCGATTTTCGACAGGACGGTCGCCGCCAGGCACAGCGCGAAGGCGATCGCCAGAATGCGCGCGTTGCGCCGCTCGCCGACGACCCAGAGCGCCGCGATGGCGCCGCAGACCGGCGGCGCGATCAGATTGGCTTCGCCAAAGTTGGTGATCGTGTAGAGAAATTCGGCGAATTGCGGGCCGATCGTCACTCAGATCGTCCCGTCGCTCATTCGGCGGCCTCGTCGCGGCGCCCGAAACCGTCGTCTGCATCGTCGACGTCGGTTTCGTCGGCGTCGTCCAAGCGCGCCTCGACTTCGGCCTCGGCGATCTCCTCTTCCGCCTGCTCCCCCGCGGCCGCGTCGTCGGCGTCCACCTGCGCCAGCAACGGAAAATCTTCCGCCATATCGTCGGCGTCCAGCGGATCCTCGTCGGCGGTCAGGGCTTCGCCGTCGTCCGGCCGCGGCACGCCGAAGCCCGGCGGCAGGCGGCCGTCGAACAGGCCCGCGCCCTTCAATTCCTCCAGCCCCGGCAGGTCGGAAATCTGCTCGAGGCCGAAATGCACGAGGAACCTGTCGGTCGTGCCGTAGGTGATCGGGCGGCCCGGCGCCTTGCGGCGGCCGCGCAGGCGGATCCAGCCGGTCTCGAGCAGCACGTCGAGCGTGCCCTTGGAAATGGCCACGCCGCGGATGTCCTCGATCTCGGCGCGCGTGACGGGCTGATGATAGGCGACGATGGCGAGCGTTTCGATGGCGGCGCGCGTCAGCTTGCGCTGCGGCGTCTCCTCGCGGCGCAGCAGCCAGCCGAGATCGTCGGCGGTGCGGAAATACCATTTCGACGCTGCGCGGGCGAGATTGACGCCGCGCGTCGCATAATCCTCGCGCAGGGCGGCGAGCGTCGCCTGCAGATCGGCCCCGTCGGGCAGGCGCTCGCTGAGAAGGTTCTCCTCCAGCGGCTCGGACGAGGCGAACAGCAGCGCCTCGACGATGCGCTTGGATTCCGCGAGCAACGCGGCGCGGGACTCTTCGAGAGCCCGGTCCTCGTCCTCGACGAATTCGAATGCACGCGCCGCTTCGGCCATGTCGTCTCCTTGAACTCTCAACTCACGCCGGACGCCGCAGGAGCGCCCTATTCCGCCGCCGCGAGCGGCGCCGCTTCCTTGCGTCGCACCCAGATCGGCGCGAAGGCGCGATCCTGCCTCAGGTCCAGCCGGCCTTCGCGCACCAGTTCGAGCGAGGCCGAGAAGGACGAGGCGCGCACCGTGCGCGCCACTTCCGGCGACACGCAATATTGCAGCAGGTAGTCGTCGAGCACGGTCCATTCCCGCGCCATGCCCGACAGGCGCTCCAGCGCCTCGCGCGCCTCGGCGAGCGACCAGACGTGGCGCTGCTTCAGCGTGACGCGGGAGAGCGCATGTTTCTGGCGCTGGCGGGCGTAGGCCGACAGCAGGTCGAAGATGGAGGCCTGCCATTGCGGCGTAGCGACCGTCTCGATGCCCTCGCCGCCGCCGCGCATCGCCATGTCGCGGCCGATGCGGGCGCGATTGACCAGTTGCTCGGCCGCCGTGCGGATGGCTTCGAGCCGCCGCAAGCGCTCGGCCAGCGCGGCGGCGAGATCGGCCGCCGCCGGCTCGTCGGCCTTGGGCGGGGTCGGGAGCAGCAGGCGCGATTTCAGATAGGCGAGCCAGGCCGCCATCACGAGATAGTCCGCGGCGAGTTCGAGCCGGACCTTGCGCGCCTCCTCGATGAAGGCGAGATATTGCTCGGCCAGCGCCAGCACCGAAATTTTGGCGAGATCGACCTTCTGGCGGCGCGCGAGCTCGAGCAGGAGATCGAGCGGCCCCTCGAACCCGTCGACATCGACGAGAAAGGCCTCTTCGGTCTCCCCCTTGTCAAGGGGCTCCAGGTCAAATGGCAGGGCCGCCGCCATGCGAATCACTCACCGCGTCCGATACTTGGATGTATGGGCGCGGAATGTGGCCCCTCTAGGCCGCGCTCGCAAGCATTGCGGCGAGTTTCTCGCGGGAGTCCACAGGATCGAACGTCAGGCGGTCGCCCGCGATGCGAGCCAGCGCCTTTTCGGCGCGCTCCAGCGCCTTGCCGGCGAGTTCGGGCGTCTCGGCGGCGACATCGCCGGCTTCGCCGAGGTCGCCGTTGCAGTGGAGCGCGAGGTCGACGCCTGCGGCGAACAGGGCGCGCGCACGGTCGCGGAACGAGCCGGACAGCGCCTTCATCGACAGGTCGTCGCTCATCAACAGACCGTCGAAGCCGATGAATCCACGAATGATTTCGCTGACCACCACCGGCGATAGGGTGGCGGGACGTTCCGGGTCGATCGCCTTGAAGACCACATGGGCGGTCATGGCCACGGGCAGGTCCGCATTGGCGCGGAACGGCGCGAAATCGCTGCGCTCGAGTTCTTCACGCGAGGTCTCGACGGTCGGCAATTCGAGATGGCTGTCGGAGCGCGCGCGGCCGTGGCCGGGAACGTGCTTGAACACCGGCAGGACGCCGCCGGCGATCAGGCCTTCCGCCGCGGCGCGGCCCAGACGGGCGACGGTCTCGGGCGTCTCGCCATAGGCGCGGTCGCCAATGATGGCGTGGCTGCCGGCGACCGGCAGATCGAGAACCGGCAGGCAATCGACGTTGACGCCGACTTCGGCGAGATCGTGCGCGATCAGCCGGGTTGCGAGATAGACGGCCTTCACCTGCCCGGCCGGCTCTTTCGAGGCGGCTGCGAGGCGGGCGGCGGACGGATAGGCCGGCCAGTGGTTTGCGGCCATGCGCTGGACGCGGCCGCCTTCCTGGTCGATCAGCACCGCGGCGTCGGCGCGGCCCGTGATCTCGCGGAAGCGGTCCGTGAGCGCGCGCATCTGCTCGCGGTCCTGCACGTTGCG
The DNA here is from genome assembly GCA_036796555.1 of Rhodoblastus sp. Lineage (GTDB taxonomy): Bacteria > Pseudomonadota > Alphaproteobacteria > Rhizobiales > Beijerinckiaceae > JAJXWB01. The sequence continues at coordinate 9,479 of DAIRCS010000106.1, forward strand.
CTTGAAGAGAATCAGGCCCCAGGGGTTCGCGTTGCGGACGAAGGCTTCCTCGTCGGCGGTCAGGACCGTGGACGAGCAGCCGCAGATGAAAGCGCGGGGCGCCATGTTCGCTCCGTCAGCGGGCGACGAAGCAAGCGCCGCCGGCGGCCTTGACCTTGCCGCACATGGCGTTGGCGCTCTCCTTGGACAGGCCGGTGACGCGGATGCGGTAGAGCGAGTCGGACGCCTTGACGACCGAAGGACGACGGCCGCCGAGCGCGCCGGACAGCTTCTCGCCGAGCCGGGCGGCGGTCTGGCGGGCCTCCGCCTCCGAGCCGGTGGACGCGACCTGCACCGCATAGGCGCCGGAGGCAGCCGGCTTGGCCACGGCCTCTTCGTCGACGGCCTCCGGTTCGGCTTGCGGCTGCACCGCGGCGACGCGCGGCTTGGCCTCGATCTTCGGCTTCGGCGCGGCCGGCTTCGCGGCCTGGGACGCCGAGGTCGTGGCGTCGGCGCGCGCCGCCGATTTCGGCGTGGCGTTGCGGGCGGGCGCCGGCGTCGTGCGCTCCGGCGCCTTGGGGGCGGCCGCCGCGGGGGCGTTGTCGGCGCCGATGATCGACCCGTCGGCGCGAACCGACACGGTCTTTACGCGCTTGGGCTCGGGAAAGGCGGAACGCGCCTGGACGGGCTCGCGCACCGGCGGGGTCGGCGGAGCAACGGCGGGAACCGAAGCCGCGCCGCCGGAATCGTCGCCGAGCGGGATGATCCGCGGCGTCTTGGCGGCCGTGGCGACATCCATCGGCTGCTCATCGCGGGTCACGACCTTCTTGACCGGCGGGGCCGGCGTGCGGTCGAGCATGGTCGACTCGCGCGGGGCCTTGTCGCGGCCCTCGTCCTTCGGCTGAATCTTCGTCGGGCTGGTGGAGGCCGCAATCGTCGCGACGCCGCTTGCCTGATGCGCGCCGCCGCGCCAGGCGAGCGTCGAGCCGATCGCGGCGAAGCCGGCGGCGATCACTGCGGCGGCGACATAGAGCGGCTTGCGCGAGCGTCGCGCCGACGGTTCGAGCGCGACCGTGTCGGGCGCAAGCTCGGGAGCCTCGGCCCAATCCTCATATTGCGCCGAAGGCGCCAGCGGTTCCGGCGGCGCCTCCACAGGCGGCGGGGCGACGGCAAACGCCGGCGGCTCGATCGCGCGCGCCGATTGCGGACGCAGCAAGGGACGGAGATCGGGGAAATCGGAGAACCGGTCGAACGATTCCTCGCCGCCATGCGCCGCGGGCAATTCCACGGACGGAGCCGCCCGCGTCGGGAGAGGCGGGATCGCGCCGCGATTGTCCGCGAAAAGCGCCGCTGCGGGGTCTGCGGCCTGCTGCTGGCCCAGGAGCCGGGCGAGTTCGGCAAGCGGATCCTCGACGCGGCGGGCGGGCTCGGGGCTCCGCAGCCGGCGCTCAAATTCATCGATATCGATCGGCTCGCGACGTTCGGGCGCTGCGCTCATTTCACCACCTCAACCGCGCTTCCGGCGCCTGCGGGCGGCGGAAGCGCATTCGGAAAGGTCCAAGCGGCGGGCGAAGCGGTCGATGCTAACGCATCTCGTCCGGAGCGCTCACTCCCAGGACCCCCAGTCCCGCGGCCAGGACGGTTGATAAAGAAAAGATCAACGCAAGCCTGGCGCAGGTCAAATCTCTCCGGTTTTCATTAACAAAGCGTAATTCCGGGGCATCTTTTCCCCTGTTCCACTGCGCATGCAGCAGGCTGGCGAGATCGTGCAGGTAAAAAGCCAGCCTATGCGGCTCGTGGGCGGCAGCCGCCGCCTCGATAACGCGTGGGAATTGCGCCAGCATTTTGACCAGCCCGATCTCGCCCTCGTCGGCCAGAAGCTCGAGGTCCGCCCCGGCGAGCGCGGCGGGCGACAGGTCGATATCCGGAAAGGCCGCGCGCGCCTGCCGCATCACCGATTTCACGCGGGCGTGCGCGTATTGCACGTAGAAGACCGCATTGTCCTTGGACTGTTCGATGACTTTCGCCAGATCGAACTCCAGCGGGGCGTCGTTCTTGCGGTAGAGCATCATGAAGCGCACGGCGTCGACGCCGACTTCGTCGACGACCTCGCGCAGCGTGACGAAATCGCCCGCTCGCTTCGACATTTTCACCGGTTCGCCGGCGCGCATCAGCTTGACGAGCTGGCACAGCTTCACGTCGAGCGCGACCTTCCCCGCCGACAGCGCCTTCACGGCGGCGTCCATGCGCTTGACGTAGCCGCCGTGGTCGGCGCCCCAGACGTCGATCAGCGTGTCATAGCCGCCGTCGATCTTGACCTTGTGATAGGCGATGTCGCTCGCGAAATAGGTGTAGCCGCCGTCCGACTTCAAAAGCGGACGGTCGACGTCGTCGCCGAACTGCGTCGAGCGGAACAGGGTCTGGTCGCGGTCTTCCCAATCGTCGGGCAGCTTGCCCTTGGGCGGCGCGAGGCGGCCGACGTAGACGAGACCTTTCTCACGCGAGCGTTCGGAGAAGAAGACCTCGTGCGTGATGTTGAGAGCTGCGAGATCGGCGCGGATCATGTCCATCATCGCGTCGATGGCGAAGACGCGGACCGTCTCGATCCATTCGCTCTCCGGCGCGTCGCGCAGGCTTGCGCCGTATTTCTCCGCGAGCGCCTTGCCGGCCGGGACCAGATAGTCGCCGGGATAGAGGCCTTCCGGGATCTCACCGACGTTTTCGCCCAGCGCCTCGCGGTAGCGCAGATGCGCGGAGCGGGCGAGCACGTCGACCTGCGCGCCGGCGTCGTTGATGTAATATTCGCGCGTGACCG
>DAIRCS010000107.1:0-12257 GCA_036796555.1 Rhodoblastus sp.
AGGGGTCGACGAAGGCGAGATAGCGCGCGTAGATCGTGCCGATGATCGAGGTCAGCACGGCGGAGATGGTCATGGCCAGCGTCTTGTTGCGCAAGAGGCCGACGCCGATCGCCTGCGCGGCGTTCTCGTTGTCGCGGATCGAGCGCAGGTTGTAGCCGAGCGGCGAGGACAGGATCGCGAAATTCACGAGCACGCAGAGCGCGGCCATGCCGAGCATGATCCAGTAGACGCCATTGATGCCGCCGAACTGGAAGGCGAGGATGTTCCCCTGATCCTTCGGCAGGAAGAGCCCCGAGGCGCCGCCGAGAAATTCCGTGTTGGTGACGTAGATTTCCGCCATTTCCGCGAAGGCCATGGTGATGAGCGCGAAGGAGAGATGGCCGAGCCGGAAGCGGTAGTCGATGAAGGCGATCGCCGCGCCCATCGCCGCGGAGACGGCGGCGGCGACGATCATGCCGAGCCACATGTTGACGCCGAGCTTGACGAGCAACGCGCTCGCCAGCATGGCGCCGGCGCCGACGAACAGCGAATGGGCGAGCGATATCTGCCCGGCGACGCCGCCGACGATGTTCCACGACGAGGCGAGCGCCGCATAGACCAGCGTGATCGTCAGGATATGCAGGTAATAGTTCGGCAGCAGGAAAGGCATGGTCGCCGCGACAGCGAGTACGATCCACGGCAGGGGCGAGCGCAGCGCGGGCCAGAAATCGGGGCGCATGTCAGCTCCTCCACACCAGCCCCTGCGGGCGGAACAGCATGATGGCCACGAAGATGAGATAGGGCAGCAATTGCCCCAATGTGTGCGTCATGTAGATCGTGCCGATGGCTTCCGCGACGCCGATGACGACGCCGCCGAGCATGATGGCGACGAAATTCGTCATGCCGCCGAGCACGAAAACGAGCAGGGTGATGACGGTGAAGCGCAGGCCTTGCGTCGGCTGGATCGGCAGGCCGGGCAGGAGCAGCGCGGCGGCGATGGCGAGAATGCCCACCCCTATCGCGAATGTCATCACCTGCACGCGGCCGACGTCGACGCCCATGAGGGCGGCCGCGCGCGGCTCCTGCTGCACGGCGCGGATGGCGCGGCCCGTGTCGGTCGATTGCAACATGACATAGAGCAGGATGGCGAGCGCGAAGGAGACGACGCAGGCGACCAGATGCGCGCCGCGGATGACGACGTCGCCGACGAGGAAGAGTTTCGATTCGATCATCGAGGGCGCGCGCGTCGGCTGGCCGCCGAAGACCATCATCAGTCCGTTCTGGATCAAGAGCGCGACGCCGAGCGTGAGCTGGATGACCATCAGCAATTGCCGCCCGGCGATGGGCCGGATGAGGAAGCGATAGACCAGCGCGCCGAGCGCGATCATGATCGGGACGGTGAAGACGACCGAAACGTATGGATCGAGCGCGAAGGCCGTGAACAGCGCGAAGCACAGATACATGCCGAGCGAGACGAAATCGCCGTGCGCGAAATTGACGATGCCGGAGACGCCGTAGACGAGGCCCATGCCGAGCGCGAGCAGGCCGTAGGCGCTGCCGACGAAGAAGCCCTGCACGAGCGCCTGGAGAAGTTCGTCCATCTCACATCCCCAGATAGGCGGCGCGCGTGCGTGGATCGTCGGCGACGGCGGCGGACGCGCCCTCGACCGCGACCACGCCGCGCTCCAGCACATAGCAGCGGTCCGCGTGGCGCACGGTCAGCGACAGGTTCTGCTCGACGAGCAATATGGTCATGCCGTCCTTGTGCAGCCTGTCGATGATCCCGAAAATGAATTGCACGAACAGCGGCGAGAGGCCGAGCGAGGGTTCGTCCAGCATCAGCACGCGCGCGCCGGCCATCAGGCCGCGGCCGATCGCCACCATCTGCTGCTCGCCGCCGCTCAATGTGCCGGCGAGCTGGCCGAGACGCTCGCCCAGGCGCGGGAAGAGCGAGATCACATGATCCATGTTGGCGCCGCGTTCCGGCCGCGCCTTGGGATTGTAACCGCCGAGCAGCAGGTTCTCGCGCACGCTCATCTGCGGGAAGACGAGGCGGCCTTCGGGCACCTGCACGAGGCCGAGCTCGACGCGCCGCTGCGCGCTCGTCCGCGAAATGTCCTCGCCGTCGAACATCAGGCGGCCGGACATGATCGGCACGGTTCCCGAGATCACGTTGATCAGCGTCGACTTGCCGGCGTTGTTGGCGCCGAGCAGGCCGACGAGCTCGCCGCGCCCGACGTTGACCGACACGTCGCGCAGCACGGGAACGCCGTCGTAGCCGGCGGTGACGCCCTGCATCTCAAGCATCGATGTGATCCCCGAAATAGGCGTCCTTCACGGCCTTGTCCTCGAGGATCTGCTGCGGCGTCCCCTCCGCGATCTTCGCGCCGAAATTGATCACGATCATGCGATGCGCGGCGCGCATGATGACGGGCATCACATGCTCGATCATGACGATGGTGACGCCCTGCGCGTTGAGGTCGCGCACGACGGCGAGCGGGGCTTCGGTCTCGGCCAGCGTGAGCCCCGCCATCACCTCGTCGAGCAGGATGAGGCGTGGATCGGTCGCGACGCATTTGGCGACTTCGAGCAGCTTCTTGTCCTGCAGCGACAGTTGCTTGGGCGTCAGGAATTCCTTGCCCGAGAGGCCGACGCGCTTCAGGATCGCCGCCGCGTGGTCGATGGCCTCGCGCATGGGCCGGCGCACGAGCGCGGCGGTGGTGACGACGTCGAGCGTCGACATGTCGGCGAAGGTCTGCACGATCTGGAAGGAGCGCACGAGCCCGTCCTTCACCAGCAGATGCGGCGCGGTTCCGACGATCGAGCGGCCCTCGAAGCGCACGTCGCCCGACGAGGGCGGAATGAAGCCCGAGACCAGGCCGAACAGCGTCGTCTTGCCGGCGCCGTTCGGACCGATGATGCCGAGGATTTCGCCCTTCTCCACGCTGAAGGACACGGAATCGACGGCCACCAGCCCGCCGAACCTTTTGCTCACGCCGTCGACTTCGAGGATCGCCAAGTCCCCTCCCCTGCGCCTGCCGCGCCTTCGTTATTATCAGCTACGCGGGCGCGGCTTCGCGTTGGCGAATTGCTCGGGGGTCAGCACCTGCTGGCTCTGGTCCTCCATCCATTGCACGAAGAAGGCGGAGCCGTCTTCCAGCAGCCGGTCGTCGGCGAATTTCACGCCGTTCGGCTTGCCGACATAAAGGTCGGGATCGCCGTATTTGATGTCGACCTTCTTGAAGCCCTCGAGCAGCGCCTTCTTGTCGCGCGAGCCTGCGGCCTCGATCGCACGCTGCAGCACGCGCGCGGCCTGCGCCGATTGCATCGCCGCCTGGCCGATACGCTGGATCTTCGCGACGTCGCGCAACTCGGCCACGATCGCCTGCATCGAAGGCATCTTGGCCGAGGGGCTGAAGCCGGTCATGGCGAAGAGGTTGCGGGTGAGCACCGCCTTGGCGATGTCGGGCGACAGATCGCGCCACAGCGAGAGATCGCTGTAGCCGCCGGTGCCGCCGGCGAAGATCGAGCCATGATAATTGAGGTTGTAGCGGGCCTGGTGCAGCAGCAGGCCGTCGCGCGGCGTCACGAGGCCGAGCGCGAGATCGGGCTTGGCCGAGCGCAGGCGGATCATGGCCGAGGTCTGGTCCTGCGCCTTGGTGTCGAGCGGCGCTTCCTCCAGAGTCTTGAAGCCGGCGTCGCCCATGCGCTTCAGCAGGTGCTTGTTGACCTGCTGGCCCGCCTCGTAATTCGAATAGCACGGCGACCAGGTCTTGATGGCGAAACCGTTCTTGTCGCGCAGCCAGATGGCGAAATCGGCCATGGTCTTGGCGTAGCCGCGGTCGTAGTCGTAGCCCAGCGTATAGAGCCATTGCGATTTCGAGCCGCCGGCCCATACCGACAGGCAGGGCGTCTGCAATTCGTCGAGCACGGGCGAGATGGCGAGCATCTGCGAGGACAGCATCGTGCCGGTCAGAAGGTCGACCTTCTCTTCCGTCACGAGGCGGCGCACTTCGGTGGCGCAGCGGGCGGGCTGGCTGGTGTCGTCGGCGAAGACGAGTTCGATCTTCGCCCCGCCGAGGCTCTTGATTCCGCCGGCCTGGTTGATCTTCTCGATCACGTAGCGGAAGGCCGGATCGCCTTCCTGCGCGTAGGCCGCGTAGGAGCCGCTCATCGAGTTGATGACGCCGATCCGGATCGGCGCCTCCGCCGCGCCGGCGCGCTGGACGAAGGGCGAGGCGACGGCGCCGAGCGCGGCCGCGGATGCTCCCGCCGTAAAGGCGCGACGATTGATCATGGATGTTTCCCCTCGTTTCGATGCGCGGAACACGCATTTTGATTTGCCGCGACGATGAGAGATCGGGCGCGCGGAATCAAGCCCTTGCGCGCAAGCCTCCGCGAAGCTCGCGCTTGTCGTGACTGTCATCCCGGCCGAAGCGAAGCGCGGAGCCGGGATCCGGAGCCCCACATCAACGTGCCGGCTCCCGGATCGGCCTCCGGCTGTCCGGGATGACAGGTGGGCTTACGGCCGGTCCGCCAGTTCGATCGCCGTGCGCAGCAGGACGTTGGTTCCCGCTTCCGCCCACGCCTTCGTGATGTCTTCCGATTCGTGATGGCTGATCCCGTCCTTGCAGGGCGTGAAGATCATCGCGGTCGGGCAGACTTTCGCCAGATGGAAGGCGTCGTGGCCGGCGCCGGAGACGATGTCGCGACCCTTCAGGCCGAGCGCCGCCGTCTGACGGCGGATGATTTCGAGGATATCGGCGTCGAACGGCACGGGCGGATTCCAGGAGACGTCGATCAGCTCGCCTTCCAGCCGCTCGGCGTCGCGGCAGCGGGCGAAGGCGGCGCGCACTTCGGCATCCATGGCTTCCAGCGTGTCGTGGTCGGGATGGCGGATATCGATGGTGAAACGCGCCTCGCCGGGAATGATGTTGCGGGAGTTGGGCGTCACATGAATCTCGCCCACCGTCGCCATGCCGGCCGGCCCGTGCTTGCGGCCGATCGCCTGCAAGTCGAGCACGAGACGCGCGGCGCCCGCCATCGCGTCGCGGCGCGTCGGCATGGGCGTCGAGCCGGCATGGCTGCCGAAGCCGCGATAGACGACGTCATACCAGCGATGGCCCTGACCGACCGTGACGAAGCCGACGTCGAAGCCTTCCGCCTCGAGGATCGGCCCCTGCTCGATGTGCAGTTCGACGTAAGCCGCGATCCTGCGGCCGCCGATCGGGGCGGAACATTCGAGGTCCATTTTCGCGAGTTCGTCGCCGAAGCGCGCGCCCTGCGCGTCGCGGGCGTCGAGCGCGCGGGCCGGCGGCAGAACGCCGGCGAAGACGGCGGACGCCAGCATGGCGGGCGCGAAGCGGCAGCCTTCCTCGTTCGTCCAGTTGACCAGTTCGATCGGGCGACGCGTGCGCAGGCCGGATTCGTGCAGCACGCGCATCACCTCCAGCGCGCCGAGAACGCCGAGCACGCCGTCGAACTTGCCGCCGGTCGGCTGCGTGTCGAGATGCGAGCCGATGAGAATCGGCGGCAGGTCCTCCGTCCCCTCCCGGCGGGCGAACATGGAGCCGAGGCCGTCGACCGTCACCGCGCAGCCCGCCGCCTCGCACCAGCGCTTGAACAGGGCGCGGCCGCGCGCGTCCTCCGGCGTCAGGGCCTGCCGGTTGCAGCCGCCGCCGGGCGTCGCGCCGATCTCGGCCATGTCCATCAGGCTCGTCCACAGCCGGTCGAGGTCGATGCGCAGATTGGGTCGAACGGTCACGGGGGCCTCGCAGTCGTTTGCGCCATCCTAAACCGGACCCTCGCGGCCTCGCCAATTTATGTCTAAAAGGGCGCTCCGACCGGCGCGCCCGCGCCCGAGAACGAGTGGTTCCGATGTTCGAGACGCTGACTCCCGCCCGCCCCGATCCGATCCTCACGATCATGGCGGCCTTCCGCGAGGACAAGCGGAGCGACAAGATCGACCTGAGCGTGGGCGTCTACAAGGACGAGGCCGGCGGCACGCCGATCGTTTCGGCCCTGCGCGAGGCGGAGCTGCGGCTGCACGCCGCGCAGCAGACCAAGACCTATCTCGGGCCGCTCGGCGACGTCGGCTTCAACGATCTGATGCGCGACCTCGTGTTCGGCGCGCAGGCGGACAAGGCGCGCATCCGCGCCGCCCAGACGCCCGGCGGCTGCGGCGCGCTGCGCCTGCTCGCCGACCTCATCGCCGCGGCGACGCCGGACGCCATCGTGCACATTCCCGACCCCACCTGGGTCAATCACGAGCCGCTGCTGACGAGCTCCGGCCTCAAGCTCAAGACCTATTCCTATTTCGACCGCGCCGGCGGCGGGGTGCGATTCGAGTCCATGGTCCGCGACCTCGCCGTGGCGAAGCGCGGCGACGTCGTGCTGCTGCACGGCTGCTGCCACAATCCGACCGGCGCCGATCTCGACGTGGACCAGTGGAAGACGATCGGCACGCTGATGTTCGACCGCGGCCTGTTCCCGCTGGTCGACCTCGCCTACCAGGGGCTCGGCTTCGGGCTTGAGGAAGACGCCGCGCCGGTGCGGCATCTGGCGTCGATCATGCCGGAAATGGCGGTGGCGGCGTCCTGTTCCAAGAATTTCGCCGTCTATCGCGACCGCGTCGGCGCGGCCTTCGTTCTGGCGGCGACGGCGCCCGCGGCCGACGTCGCCGGCGCCAAGCTCGCCACCATCGGGCGCGGCATGTGGTCCATGCCGCCGGACCACGGCGCGGCTTCCGTGAAGATCGTGCTGGAGGACGCCGGGCTGCGCGCCAACTGGAAGGCCGAGCTCGACGGCATGCGCGAGCGCATCCAGATGCTGCGCGCCAATCTGGCGAGCGAGCTGACGCGGCTGACCAATGCCGATTTCTCGTTCGTGACGCGCCAGACCGGCATGTTCTCCTGCCTGCCGCTGACGGAGGGCCAGGCGCAGCGCTTGCGCGACGACCGCGGCGTCTACCTGCTGCCGGACGGGCGAATCAACGTCGCCGGGCTCAACGCGCACAATACGGCGCCGTTCGCGAAGGCTTTCGCGGAGACGCGGTAGGACGGGGTTCCCTCCCCCCTTGTGGGGGAGGGAGAGGCGCCGCCCCGGAAACGCATTCCTAACCATCTTCTGTAACCATGTTTCGGTCCCGGCCCGAGACATGACCGATGCTTGACCGACGCACACTGCTTTCCGGAGGCGCCGCCGCGCTCTCCGCCTCCCTTGCCGCCTGTTCCATGGACGGGCCGCTGACCATGGCGCCCGAGGCGGGCGAGCCCCACCGCGCCTTCGCCGGCCGCACGCTGGCCACGCCCGACTACAAGGCCGTCTACGCCGATTATCCCGGCGAGCCCTTCGCCATCCGCGCCTTCGACTACGGGCAGATCGATCCGCGCTGGCTGCGCCAGACCGTCGAATACAAGGGCTCGGAGCCTCCGGGCGTGATCATCGTCGATCCCGCGTCCAAACATCTCTATTTCACCGAGGAACCCGGCCGGGCGACGCGCTATGGCGTCGGCGTCGGCCGCGAGGGATTCGGCTGGAACGGCCGCGCCCAGATCAACATGAAGCGCGACTGGCCGGACTGGGTGCCGCCGCACGAGATGGTGGAGCGCCAGCCCGAAATCCGGGCGCAGCTCGAAAAGACCCCGCGCGGCCTCGGCGTCCGCGGCGGCCCCAAGAGCCCGCTCGGCGCCCGCGCGATGTATCTGTTCAGCGAGGGCGGCGGCCACGATCTCGGCTACCGCATCCACGGCACGACCGAGCCCGAGACGATCGGCACCAATGTGTCGTCGGGCTGCATCCGCATGGTCAATCAGGACATCGTTCACCTCTACACCCGCGCTTCCGTCAAGACCCCGGTGATCGTGCTGTCTTGAGGCCGCGCGGCCGCCCTTGACCCATCGCAACGCCCTTCGAGGCCGCCCCGTGCCTTATCGGACCGGGGCGCACGGAGCGGCGTAGGAACATGGCGAACGAGACAGGCGGCGCAAGGCCCGGCGGGGGCCTTTGGGCGACGCTTCTCGCCCATCGGTGGTTCGCGCTCGTGGCGCTGGCCGTCATCGCCGGCGGCGGCTGGCAAGGCCTGCGCGCCTACATGGGGCCGGCCGTCGTGGTCGACCGCGCCGAGCGCGGCGAGTTGATCGAGACCGTCGTGGCCAGCGGCCATGTCGAGACCCCCTTCCGCGTCGAGATCGGCAGCCAGATCACGGGCACCGTCGAGGACGTGCTGGTCGAGGAAGGCCAGACGGTGAAAAAGGGCCAGGCCCTGATCTCGCTGGAGGCCCGCGAACTGAAGGCCAGCGTCGTGCAGGCCGAAGGCGCGGTCGCTCAGGCCGAGGCGCGGATGCGGCAATTGCAGGAACTCACCCTGCCCGCCGCACGCGAGGCGCTGATCCAGGCGCAGGCCAACCTCGTCAATGCGCAGAAAACGTTCGACCGCACGAGCCAGCTCGCCGGCAACGGCTACGCCACGCAAGCTTCGCTCGATGACGCGCAGAAGAATCTGGACGTCGCCAGGACCCAGACCCGCACAGCCGAATTGCAGGTCTATACGTCGAGCCCCGGCGGCAGCGATTTCGTGATGGCGCAGACGCAGCTCAACCAGGCGCGCGCGAGCCTCGACACGGCGCGCTCGCGGCTCGACTACGCGACGATTTCCGCGCCGCGCGACGGCGTGCTGATCACCCGCAACGTGGAACGCGGCACGGTGGCGCAGCCCGGTCGCGCGCTGCTGGTGCTTGCCCCGACGGGCGACACGCAGCTCGTGTTGCAGATCGACGAGCGCAATCTCGCGCGCCTGTCACTCGGGCAGACGGCGGTCGCCTCGGCCGACGCCTATCCCGACCGCAAGTTCGCCGCCGTCGTGTCCTACATCAATCCCGGCATCGACATTTCGCGCGCCACCGTCCAGGTGAAGCTCAACGTCGTCGATCCGCCGGATTTCCTGCGGCAGGACATGACGATCTCCGCCGACATCGAGGTCGCGCGGCGCTCGGGCGCGCTGTCGCTGCCGGCGCGCGCGGTGCATGACGCGCTCTCCGGCGAGCCCTGGGTCATGGGCGTGCGCGACGGCCGCGCCTACCGGCAGAACGTGACGCTCGGCCTGCGCGGGGCCTCCAGGATCGAGATCGCGGGCGGCCTTTCCGACGGCGCGCTTACGATCCCCGCCAATTCGGGCTTGCGCGTGGGGCAGCGGCTTCGCCCGATCGCGCCATGAAGCGCTGGCTGCCCTTCGAGTGGATCGCGGCCGTGCGCTTCCTGCGCGAGGGGCGGCTGCAGACGCTGTTCATCATCGGCGGCATCTCGATCGGCGTCGGCGTCATCGTCTTCATGTCCGCCATGCTGGCGGGACTCGAAGCCAATTTCATCAAGCGCGTGCTGACCTCCCAGTCCCAGATACAGCTCCTGCCGCCGGACCAGGTCGCGCGTGCGCTGCGCAATGGGCCCGGCGAATACGAGGACGCGGCCGTGCAGCGTCCGACGCAGCGGATCGTCTCCATCGATCAGTGGCCCAAGATTCTCGAGCGGATGCGCGCCTTGCCGGAGGTGACGGCGGCCTCGCCGACCATGGCGGGCTCCGCGCTGGCGATTCGCGGCGACGCGAGCCGCTCGATCACGCTGTCCGGCGTCGAGCCGGCCAGCTATTTCCAGATCGTGCGACTGCCCGACTACATCGTGGCCGGCGAGCCGCGCCTGACGAGCGAGGACATCGTCATCGGCGTCGAACTGGCGAAGGACCTCGGCGCGACGGTCGGGGACAAACTGAACGTGCAGGCGGCCTCCGGCGCGACACGCACCCTGACCATCGCCGGCCTGTTCGACCTCGGCAACAAGGCCGTCAACCAGCGCAACGCCTATGTCGCGCTGCGCACGGCGCAATCGCTGCTCGGCATGATCGGCGGCGTGACCACGATCGAGATCACGGTCCGCGACATCTACGCGGCCGAGGACATCGCCCGACAGATCGAGGCTTCGAACGCCGTCGAAGCCGACAGCTGGATCAAGACCAATGCGCAATTCTTCACCGCCGTGCAGGCGCAGGAGACATCGAACACGCTGATCCGCGTCTTCGTCGCGCTGTCGGTCGCCTTCGGCATAGCCGCGGTGCTGATCGTCTCGGTCATCCAGCGCTCGAAGGACATCGGCATCCTGCGCGCGATGGGCGCGTCGCGCGGACGCATCCTGCGAGTCTTCCTCATCCAGGGCGGGCTGCTCGCCTTTCTGGGCTCGCTGATCGGCTCGGCGCTGGGCGCGGGCGCGCTGATCTACTGGCACGCGATCGCCCGGCAGATGGACGGGACGGAACTCTTCCCGCTGATCCTGGAGCGCAGCCTGTTCGTCGCGACAGCGGCGCTGGCGACGCTGACGGGCCTTCTGGCCGCGACCGCGCCGGCGCTCAGGGCCGCCCGCCTCGACCCCGTGGAGGCCATCCGTGGCTGAGGAAATCCTGCGGCTCGAAAAGGTCTGCAAATCCTACAACGTCGGCCAGCCGAGCGAGACCGAGGCGTTGCACGACATCGACCTCAGGCTCGAGCGCGGCGAATTCCTGGCGCTGATCGGCCCGTCGGGATCGGGCAAGAGCACGCTTCTCAACATCATCGGCCTGCTGGACCGGCCGACGTCCGGGCGCCTGCTCATCAAGGGGCGCGACACCGGCGAGCTCGACGACGCCGAGCTGACGGCGCTGCGCGGCCGCACGATCGGCTTCGTGTTCCAGTATCATTACCTGATTTCGGCCTTTTCCGCGGTCGAGAACGTGATGATGCCGATGCTCGCCGACCGCGGCTTTCCCAGCCGCGACATGGAGATCCGGGCGCGGGAGCTCATCGAGCGCGTGGGCCTGACGGCCGTCGGCGCGCACAGGGCGAGCAATATGTCCGGCGGCCAGCAGCAGCGCGTGGCCGTCGCCCGGGCGCTGGCCATGAGGCCCGATCTCGTGCTGGCCGACGAGCCGACCGGCAATCTGGACACGAAATCCGCCGACTCGGTCTTCGCACTGATGCGGGACGTGAACCGGGAGAGCGGAACGACTTTCCTGCTCGTGACCCATAACCTCGAGCTTGCCCGCCGCTGCGACCGGATCATCGAAGTGGTCGACGGCAGGATACGACAATGATTTCAGACGATTCTCGAAAGATACCGGGAGTGTGGCGCCAATCCACTTGCGAAATGCGTCCGTTGAGACCATTTTGATGGTGCAATGCACGACGCCCAGGAAAACTTCCTCATCGAAGCGCTGAAGAAAGTCGATGCGCTCGGCGATGTCGCTCCCGCCCATGTCCAGGATCCGATGACGATGGTGCTGCGCCAGCGCGCCATCCAGGACGACCTGATGCGCTGGGACGACATGCGCGGCCGCTATGTCCTGACCGGGACCGGCCGCAGCCGGATCACGGCCCGCACGCGCGGCCCCGGTGCCGTGGTGCGCTTCCGCCGCCGCGAGGAGGCGCCGGCCCCGCGCCGCGCCGGCGACGGGCAATCGTCCTGAGCGCCTGACCGAAAACTCGGACTTTCGCCGCCTACCTCCCCGCTTGCGGGGAGGTCGCAATGCGCAAGCATTGCGGGTGGGGCAAGCCGGGCGAATTCGGCGAAATGCGGGACAATGCCCCGCGATCCCCACCCGTCGCCTTCGGCGACACCCTCCCCGCAAGCGGTGAGGGAAATTGGCGCCGCCGTCCTTCGTCACGTCTTTTTGTCCGACGATCTCGATTCCCGTCCGGCTTTGAACTAGGGTTCGCTCCGAACGCGGCCGCAAGGCCCAAATCAATCGGAGGAAGCCTATGAAGACCCGCATCACCGAAATGCTCGGCGTGCAGCACCCGATCGTGCAGGGCGGCATGCACTACGTCGGCCTCGCGCCGCTGGCCGCCGCCGTTTCCAATGCGGGCGGGCTCGGCATCATCACCGCGCTCACCCTCGGCACGCCGGAGAAGCTCGACGCCGAGATCAAGAAGTGCCGGTCCATGACCGACAAGCCGTTCGGCGTGAACCTGACCTTCCTGCCGACCGTCAACGCGCCGGATTATCCCGGCCTCGTGCGCGTCATCATCGAGAACGGCATCAAGGCCGTGGAGACGGCGGGAAACAATCCCTCGCAGGTCATGCCCTTCTTCAAGGAACACGGCGTGAAGGTCATCCACAAATGCACCTCCGTGCGCCACGCGCTGAAGGCGGAAGCGATCGGCTGCGACGCGGTCAGCGTCGACGGGTTCGAATGCGGCGGTCATCCCGGCGAGGACGACGTGCCGAACATGATCCTGCTGCCGCGCGCGGCGGACGAA
>DAIRCS010000108.1:0-12047 GCA_036796555.1 Rhodoblastus sp.
TGGATCAACAAGTTCTACATTCTCGATCTCAATCCCGAGAAGAGCTTCATCAAATGGTGCGTCGACCACGGGCTGACGGTTTTCGTCGTCTCGTGGGTCAATCCGGACGGACGCCATCGCGACAAGGGCTTCGACGCCTATATGCGCGAGGGCATTTTCGAATCGCTGAAGGCGATCGAAACGATCACCGGCGAGCGGCAGGTGTCGACGATCGGCTATTGCGTCGGCGGCACGCTGATGGCGGTTGCGCTCGCCTATATGGCCGCGATCGGCGACGACCGGATCGCGTCGACGACGTTCTTCACGACGCAGGTCGATTTCACCGATCCCGGCGAACTCAAGGTGTTCACCGACGCCAATACGATCCGCAACGTCGAGACGGACATGGCCTCGACCGGATATCTCGACGGCTCGCGCATGGCCAACGCCTTCAACATGCTGCGGCCGACCGATCTCATCTGGTCCTATGTCGTGAACAATTACATCAAGGGCCAGACGCCGATGGCCTTCGACCTGCTGACGTGGAATTCCGATTCCACGCGCATGACGCAGGCCAATCACTCGTTCTACCTGCGCGAGTGCTACCTCAAGAACAGCCTCGCCAAGGGCCAGATGGTCGTGGACGGCGTAAAGCTCGACGTCTCCAAGGTGAAAATCCCGATCTACGATCTCGCCGCGCGCGAAGACCATATCGCGCCGGCGAAATCGGCGTTCAACGGCGCAAAGCTGTTCGGCGGGCCGGTGCGCTACGTGATGGCGGGCTCTGGGCATATCGCGGGCGTCGTCAATCCGCCCTACAAGCCGAAGTATCAGTTCTGGACGAACGGTAAGCCGGAAGGCGCCTTCGAGGATTGGGTGAACGGCGCCAAGGAGACGCCGGGCTCGTGGTGGCCGGACTGGCTCGAATGGATGAAGGCCAATTCCTCCGAGATGGTTCCCGCGCGCGAGCCCGGCGGCGGCAAGCTGCCGCCGCTCGGCGATGCGCCCGGCGAATATGTGAAGGTGCGCTGCTGAAAGCGCGCCGCTACAGCTCCGCGCCGCCGGAACCTTAGCGGCGCGGTTCCGTTTTCCCTGCGGGGCGGCCGGCGCGGAGCGCCGACACAAACAGGGAGAGCCCAATGGCATCGAAAATTCTCGTCGCGGCCGCGACGCTGCTGATCTCGTCCATCTGCTTGCCCGCGGCGCAGGCGGCGCCGGCGCAGGTCGCGCAAGCCATGCAGCAACCGGGCGGCGGCGGCATGGCCGGCGGCGGCGGTGGCCAGATGCCCACGCCCGGCGGAACGGGCGGCGCCCACGCGCCCCAGTCCCGCGGCAAGGCGATGCATCATCGGCACGGCTGGAGAGGGCATCACTGGCGTGGCCATCGCCATCACCGGCATCACCACCACCACTGGCGGCGCCATCATCATCGGCACATGCGCTGAAGGGCCGGGCTTCGACGGAACACGGCGGCCTGAGGCCGCCGTGATTTTATTCGGTCCTGAGAAGCTGGCGCATCATTTCGCGCTCCAGCCCGTCGGTGATCTTCCCGCCGCACGCGCCATAGGTGCGGCGCGCGATCGCGGCCTCGTCGGCCGCCTCGTTCCACGCCGCCAGCCAGTCCGCCGCGCGCTGCGCATATCCGGCGATCCTCGCGCCGAAGGACGCCTTCGGCGCAGCGGGGATCCGGCGTGAAGCTCCAACGTGATCGATATCGCAGACATAAGCCATGACGGCCTCCTGATCGGTTGCCGGACGGGCGAGAATTTCTCGTCTCCGGCTGTTTTCGGAAGCCAAGATGGTCCCTATAGTGGCGCGTGACAAAGGATGATGTTTCAGCCGACGGTTGAGATTTTCTCATGAATCGCCCGATGCCCCCGCTCAACGCCCTGCGCGCCTTCGAGGCGGCGGCGCGTCATCTGAGCATGGCGAAGGCGGCCGAGGAGCTGAACGTGACGCCGGGCGCGCTCAGCCACCAGATCCGCGGCCTCGAGGCGCTGCTCGGCGTCGAATTGTTCGAGCGCGGCGTGCGTTCGATCGCGCTGACGGGCGCCGGCGCCCGGCTCTATCCGGGACTGCGCGCAGCCTTCCTTCAGATGCGCGAGGCCGTGGACACGCTCGACGAGGCGGACCGCGACCGCATGCTCGTCGTCAGCGCCCTGCCCGGCTTCACCGCCAAATGGCTGGCGCCGCGCCTCTATCGTTTCGCCGCCCGGCATCCCGAGATCGACACGCGCATCGCCTCGTCGGGCGCGCTCGCCAATTTCCGCACCGACGGGGTGCATGTCGCGCTCCGCAACCTGCCCGGCGATTTCGTCGCCGAGCCCGATCTGATCTTCGAGCGCATGTTCGCGGCCTCCTATACGCCCGTATGCAGTCCGAAACTGATCGAGCGGCTCGGACCTTTCGAAACCCCGGCGGCGCTCGCCAACGCCCCGCTGATCCACGACGATTCGCTGTCGACCTGGACCAGGACGATCGGCTGGGCCGAATGGTTTTCGCGCGCCGGCGTGGAGGACGTCGACGCCTCGCGCGGCCTGCGGTTCTCGAGCGCCGACCACGCCCTCGACGCGACGGCCGAGGGCGCCGGCGTGCTGCTCGCCTCCGACGTGCTCGCCTATGACGAATTGCGGACCGGCCGTCTCGTCATGCCTTTCGACCTGAAGATTCCGTCCGGACGGGTCTATTGCGTCGTCTATCCGAAACGGCTGAAGGACCGGCCGGCGGTGCGGGCCTTTCGCGACTGGGCGAAGGCCGAGGCGGCGGCCATGCGCTGGGACGCCTGCAAGGGCGAACGCACGCGGCCGCTCGCAGATGACATCCGTCAATCGCGCAAACCCCGGCGGCAGAAAGCATAGTCGATAGGCGCCCATCGACACGGCAAACCCGCCCGGCGCCGCGCCGATTTCCGTGACGCTTGACGAATTGGCGCCCAATCTGGCCGCGGGCCGCACAAACGGCAGTCAATCTCGCGGTTTTCCCGACGCCCCAAGCGGGGCGCGCGCGCAGATGGCGCCCCGCTTGCTTTTTAGGCGTCCGGAAGCGCGCCACAGCCGATTTCGCCGCGCGCGACAGCCAAGAAAACGAGGATATTGATGGCCTATCTCGTCCCATCCGAATTCGCCGCCAAGATGGTCGACGCCGGCGAAGCGAAAATCTTCATGTCGACGCGCGACACGGTGATCCGCGCCTACATGGCCGGCGCGATCCTCGCGCTCGCCGCCTGGATGGCGGTGACGATCAACGTCAACACCGGGCAGCCCCTGGCCGGCGCGATCCTGTTCCCGGTCGGCTTCATCATGCTCTACCTGCTCGGCTTCGACCTGCTGACGGGCGTGTTCGTGCTGGCGCCGCTCGCGCTGTTCGACAAGCGGCCCGGCGTCACGATCGGCGGCGTGCTGCGCAACTGGGGCCTGGTGTTTCTGGGCAATTTCGCCGGCGCGCTGACCGTCGCCTTCATGATGGCCTTCGTGACGACCTTCGGCTTCACGCAGGAGGCGGACAAGGTCGGCAAGGCGATCGGCAATATCGGCGAGGGCCGCACGCTCGGCTACGCCTCGCACGGCTTCGCCGGCATGGTCACGCTGTTCATCCGCGGCATGCTCTGCAACTGGATGGTCTCGACCGGCGTCGTCGGCGCGATGGTGTCGACCCATGTCTCGGGCAAGGTGATCGCCATGTGGATGCCGATCTTCCTGTTCTTCTACATGGTGTTCGAGCATTCGGTCGTGAACATGTTCCTGTTCCCGGCGGGCCTCATGCTGCATGCGCCCTTCTCGATCTGGGACTATTTCATCTGGAACGAAATCCCGACCGCGCTCGGCAATCTCGTCGGCGGCCTCGCCTTCACCGGCCTGACGCTCTACGCGACCCACGTGCGTACGCTGCCGCAGCGCGCCCCCGTGCGGATGGCGCCGGCCGAGTAAGGCGGGTATGGCTACGAAAGGCCCCGTTCCGGCGGGGCCTTTTTTATGGGGCTTTCGATGAGCGGCAAGCTGCGCGTCGCGATCGGCCAGTATTCGGATCGGGGCCACAAGGAGGTCAACCAGGACTTCTACGGCGCGCTCACGCCGGAGGAGCCGGACCTCGGCCTGAAAGGCGTCGCCATCGCCATCGCGGATGGCGTCAGCTCCAGCGACGTCAGCGAGGTCGCCGCGGAATCGGCGGTGAAGTCCTTTCTCTCGGACTATTACTGCACCTCGCCCGCCTGGTCGGCGAAGACGGCGGCGCGGCGGGTGATCGCGGCGGCGAACTCATGGCTGCACGCGCAGAACCAGCGCAGCTTTCGCGCCTACGAGAAGGATCGCGGCTATGTGACGACCTTCGACGCGCTCGTGATCAAGGGCGCGCAGGCCCACCTCTTCCATGTCGGGGATTCGCGCATCTACCGCGTGTCGGGGGCCGCGCTCGAGCAGCTCACCGAGGATCATCGCGTCGTCATTTCGTCGAAGGAATCCTATCTCGGCCGCGCGCTCGGCGTGAACGCGCAGGTCGAGATCGATTATCGCGCGGAAAGCGTGAGCGCGGGCGACGTCTATATTCTGGCGACCGACGGCGTCTACGATTTCGTCGAGCCGTCCTTCGTCGTGAAGACGATCCGCGCCGCAGCCGATCTCGACGCCGCCGCGCGGGCGATCGGCGAGGAAGCGCTGGCGCGCGGCAGCGACGACAATCTGACGATCCAGATCGTGCGCATCGACGAGACGCCGCGCGGCGGCGCCGACGACGCCCTGCGCAGCGGCGCCGATCTGCCCTCGCCGCCCATGCTCGAAGCGCGGCAGGAGTTCGACGGCTACCGGATCGTGCGCCGCCTGCATGCCTCGGCGCGCAGCCACATCTATCTGGCCGAAGACATCGACAGCGGCGCGGTCGTCGTGCTGAAGGCGCCGTCCGTCGATCTGCGCGACGATCCCGGCTACCTCAGGCGCTTCATGCTGGAGGAATGGGTCGCGCGCCGGCTGTCGAGCGCCTACGTGCTCAAGCCGAGCCCGGTCGAGCGCAGGCGCAACTTCCTCTATGTCGCCTTCGAATATGTCGAGGGGCAGACGCTGGCGCAATGGATGATCGACAATCCCCGTCCGCCGCTTTCGGCCGTGCGCGACATCGTCGACCAGGTCGCGCGCGGGCTGACGGCCTTCCATCGCAAGGAAATGGTCCATCAGGACCTGCGGCCGGCCAACGTCATGATCGACCGCACGGGCACGGCGAAGATCATCGACTTCGGCTCGACGCGGGTGGCGGGCGTCGCGGAGACCGCGAGCGCCGAGGCCAACGCGGAAATACTGGGAACGGTGCAATATACCGCGCCCGAATATTTTCTCGGCGAGGGCGGGTCGGCGCGCTCGGACGTCTATTCGCTGGCGGCCGTCGCCTATCACATGCTGACGGGCCGCCTGCCCTACGGCGCGCAGGTCGCGCACGCCCGCACCCGCGCGCAGATGAAGCGGCTCGCCTATACGCCGGCCGGCGACGATGCGCGCGCCATTCCCGCCTGGGTCGACGGCGCCTTGCGCAAGGCGCTGTCCCGGGACCCGGCGCAACGCTTCGCGGAGCCGCTCGAGTTCGCCCACGCCCTGCGCAACCCGGTGGTCGACGGCGCGCCGGCGCGGCTGATCGAGCGCGATCCTCTGAAATTCTGGAAGTTCGTCTCTGGCGGACTGGCCACGCTCGTCGTCGTTCTCGCCTGTTTGCTCGCGCGGCGCTGAGCGCGTCGTTTTCGCTCCATGCGCGCCTCTTGCTCATGACAATTCGCCGTCGCATGATCGCGCCCGCAAACATGCCAGCGCTAGGCGCAACAAGGAGCAGGCGTCCGATGAAACTCGTCCGTTACGGCAAGGCCGGAAAAGAAAAGCCCGGCGTGATCGACGCCAAGGGCAAGCTGCGCGATTGCTCGGACATCGTCTCGGACTGGGCGGGCGAGGAGCTGGCCCACAAGCACATCAAGAAGGTCGCCAAGGCGCTGAAGAAGGACGAACTGAAAGCGGTGTCCGGCTCGCCGCGCATCGGCGCCTGCGTGGGGCGGCCCGTCAATTTCGTCGCGGTCGGGCTCAACTACGCCGACCATGCCGCCGAATCCAACATGCCGATCCCCGCGGAGCCGATCCTGTTCAACAAGGCCCCGAACTGCATCGTCGGCCCGAACGACGACGTCGTGATCCCGAAGGGGTCGCAAAAGGCCGACTGGGAAGTCGAGCTCGGCATCGTCATCGGCAAGCAGGCGTCCTACGTTTCCGAGGACGAGGCGCTCGACCATGTCGCCGGCTATTGCCTCGCCAACGACGTGTCGGAGCGCGAATTCCAGCTCGAGCGCGGCGGCAACTGGATGAAGGGCAAGAGCGCTCCGACCTTCGGTCCGCTCGGCCCCTGGCTGGTGACGCCGGACGAAGTCGGCGACGTCCAGGACCTCGGCATGTGGCTCGACGTCAACGGCGCGCGCATGCAGACGGGCTCGACGAAGACGATGATCTTCGGGGTCAAGAAGATCGTCTCCTACATCTCGCAATTCATGACGCTGGAGGTCGGCGACGTCATCGTCACCGGCACGCCGCCCGGCGTCGGCGCCGGCAAGAAGCCGCCGGTCTTCCTCAAGGCCGGCGACACGATGAGCCTGGGAATCGACAAGCTCGGCGAGCAGGCGTGCCGTGTGGTGGCGTGGGGCGAATCCCAGTAGCCCTGCAGGCGGCGCCTCGCAGGAGGTTTGAATGGATCGCAGAAACCTGCTGGCGAGCCTTGCGATGGCGGCCGCCGCCGAAGCCGTCGAAGCGCCCGGCGCTCTTGCGCAGGGACAGGCCTTGGCGCAAACCCTGATCGAGCGTTTCGCGACGACCCTGTCGGCGCACGACATCGACGCGTTCGCGGCGCTGTTCGCCGACGGCTACGTCAATCACCAGATGAGCGCCGCCGCGCCGCCCCCGGCCGGCGTCCAGGCCAAACAGGGCACGGTGCGCTTCTTTGGCGGGCGGTTGAAGGGCATGCCGGATCTCAAGGTGACGATCGAGGCGAGCGTGGCGAACGGCGACATGGCCGCCGCGAGTTTCGTCTACGAGGGGACGCATACCGGCGAATACATGGGCGTCGCGCCGACCGGCCGACGGATTCGCTTCACCTCCTGCGACATCTTCCGCATCGCCGACGGCAAGATCGCCGAGCACTGGGGCATGGGCGACATCGCCGGCGTCATGGCCCAACTCAAGAGCTGACCGCCAATCTTGTGAAGGCTGTCTCGACCGCGAGAGTTGCGCCCCGGCGCGAAGGGAGAGCGTCGCCGGCGGCCTGTCGCCTGTTTCGTCAAAGCCCCAGCATCAGCTCGACATTCTGCACGGCCGCGCCCGACGCGCCCTTGCCGAGATTGTCCAGCCGCGCGACGAGGACGGCCTGCCGCCGGCTCTCGTTGCCGTAAACCAGCAGTTCCAGATCGTTGGTCGTGTTGAGCGCGAGCGCATCCAGCCGGCCCGAACCGTCTGGCTTGACGACGCGCACGTAGCGCTGGCCGGCGTAATGCTTCGCCAGCGCGGCTTCGAGATCGGCCGCCTTCGGCTTGCCCGGCAGCGCGTCGAGATGCAGGGGAACGTTGACCAGCATGCCCTGCCGGTAATTGCCGACCGCCGGCACGAACAGCGGCCGCGCCGTGAGCGCCGACCATTTGACGATTTCCGGCACGTGCTTGTGCTCGAGGCCGAGGCCGTATTCCTCGAACGGCGGCGCCTTGTGGGTCTCGTAGGCCTCGATCATCTGCCGCCCGCCGCCGGAATAGCCGGAGACAGCGTTGATGGTCAGGGGCCAGTCGGCCGGGATCAGGCCGGCGTCGACCAGCGGCCGCAGCAGCGCGATGGCGCCCGTGGCGTAGCAACCGGGGTTGGAGACCTTGCGCGCCGCCTTGACCGCCTCCGCCTGCCCTGCCCGCAATTCCGGAAAGCCGTAGGTCCAGCCCTCCGCCACGCGATGCGCGGTCGAGGCGTCGAGCAGCCGCGGGCCGTCGGCGCCGAGGCTCTCGACGATGGCGGCCGTTTCGCGCGCGGCGTCGTCCGGCAGGCAGAGGATGGCGAGATCGACGGAGGCGAGCAGCTCGGTCTTGGCGCCCGCGTCCTTGCGCCGCTCGGGATCGATCGAAACGAGTTCGACGCCCGGGTGGGGGCCGAGCTTTTCCCGGATCTCGAGGCCGGTCGTGCCGGCCTCGCCGTCGATGAAGATTTTTGCGGTCATGTGAGGCCCCGAAGGCGCGAAGGTTCGGGGCCTTATAGACTCATCGCGCGCATGTCGCGAGCGGCGATCGAAGCGCGAACCGGGACCGAGCTACGCGCGCGACCTGCCGACCTCCGCCTCGCGCCGCACGCAGCGCACGATCGTGTAAGTCCCGACGCCTACCGCCAGCAGCGCCAGCGCAACCCAAAGACCGACCAAGACCCAGGATTCCGGCGGACCGAGCAGCTTGGCCAGGCGGATGAGCCAGAAATCGTGCGGCGCGAGCGTTTCGTAGCGCTCCATCAGCAGCTTGCGCGGAAAGGGGTCCGTCGCGTTGGCGACGATCGCCTCCGCCTGCCCCGTCGCGAGATAATAGAGATCGCGGATGCGGATCGCCTGCATGAAGCGCAGCGGGTCGCCGTCGAGCGCGAGCGCATGCTCGACCATCGGCGGCGCTGGCAGCGCGATCGCCTGCGCGAAAAACGCCAGCGCGCCGCCGGCGATAATCGCGGCGCGCAGCGCGACGCCGCTCGCCGCGTAACGCTCGATGGCGAGCGCGAATCCGACCAGCAGAAAAAGTTGCACCGGCGCGAGATGGTGCCGCGAGCCCCAATTGCCGATGCCCCCGTTCCAGTACCAGGAGCCCGCGTAGAGGACGGAAAGCAGCACGAAGCACAGGACGGCCGTCGCGACGACGAGCCGCCGCTCTGCCTTCATGCCGGCCCAGGCGAGCGCAACGAGGACGATGGCGACGATGAGGAAGGGATCGAACAGGAAAATCGAACGCTGCGGGTCGATCAGCGGCCCGAGCAGCCCGGAAAGGAAGGGATAGCCGAACGGATAGTTCGCCGGAAAGCCGCCGACGCGCGCGAAAACCTCGGCGCACTGCTTCATGTAGGTCGTCGTCCACTCGCCGAAACGGTAGAATTGATAGGCGCGATCAACGCCGACGGCGGCGAGAAGCGGCGCAACGAACCAGATCAAATCCGTCGCCGTCGTGCGCGTGACGGAGAAAATGGTGGACGGCCAGTCCGCGCCGCGCGCCCGGTCGGACGCGTATTTCGCCACGATCCCGAGCGCGACCGTCTCGGCGAGGAACGGCAACCGGATCAGCAGGCCGAACCCCGCGCAGGCCCCCGCAGCGAGCATGTTCCAGCGCATCTCGCCCCGCCCCTTGAGGAGCGCGACGAGACCGCCGACGAACAATACATAGAGCTGGCTGTTGTCGGTGCTGTCCTGCATGTAGAGGACGTAGGTCGACGCCGTTGCAAGCAACGTGACGGCTCCTACCGCGGCGGCCGTCGAGAAGCCGAGCAGAACGAGAAGCTCGAACGACAGCGTCGCGCCGACGGCCGCGACAATCGTGAACGTCGTCAGATTGACGAACACATCGTGCCAGTTGAAGTCTGGCGTTTCACTCCAGAGCGTGCCTTTCAGCCACGCGACGACGAGATCGGCCGGCAGCATGAGCAGCGATTGCCCGATCGAGAATTGCGCGTAAACCTCGCCGTTGACACCCTGCAGGTCACAGAAATTCGGCGCGACGGCGATCCGGGTCGGCGTCGGGTTGCGGGGAATGGAATCGCGGTCGGCATCGGCCACCTGCGGAGCGCCGCTCCACATCCAGTGCGTCACCTGCAGGCGGCGGTGCGTATCGCTTTCCGAAAAGCCGCCGCGCGTGACGACGGCGAAGACGAGCAACGTGAAAAGCGCGAGAAAACGACGCGGCCGCGTCTGGATGAATTGGAACATGCCCCGCCCGGCCCGAATCGTCGCCGGCCGGAAGCTTAGCTACTCGCCGCGGCCCGGACCAGCGCGGCGACCGATATCATGGAGCCGGCGCCTGCGCCGGAAACTCAATGCCCGGCGCGCTTGAAATACTGCACTTCG
The DNA here is from genome assembly GCA_036796555.1 of Rhodoblastus sp. Taxonomy (GTDB): domain Bacteria; phylum Pseudomonadota; class Alphaproteobacteria; order Rhizobiales; family Beijerinckiaceae; genus JAJXWB01. The sequence goes on from DAIRCS010000108.1 coordinate 10,051, forward strand.
CGCTCGTGCTTCTCGGCCGCCTCGCGCGTGTCGAAGGTTCCCAGATTTCGACGCCTGCCGGTCTTCGGATCGGGTTTGCGCGAATACAGCCGGTATTCGCCGGATTTCAGCTTGCGGATCATGATCCGGGCCTCCCGTGGATTTTGCGTCAACGCGCGAGATGGAGGCGGGTTGCCGGAACGTCAGTCAACCGGCATGCCGCCGCGGCGCGAAAGTTTGCAGACGCCACGACAATCGCCTTGGAGATCCGGCGTCCGAATTCTCCGTCAGACGAAGAAATTGTTGGACAGCCGATCGATTTCGATCCCGGAAGCGGCGAATTCTTGATTTCCGGCGCGCCGTCAACGAAAATCGGCCCCGCGCGCAGAATCCAGTCCACGCCATTATTGAAAGAACGCGCGTGGATTACGGTCTTGCCGACGCGCGAGGGGGGCGGCCGATACGCCGCGGCAAACGAAGGGGAAACATCATGAAGAGGCTTGGATTGTTGGCGGCCGTGTCGGTCGGCCTAGCTTCGCCGGCTCTCGCCGCGGACACGCACACCGCCTGGCTCGGTTTCTTTACCGTCACCGCCACGACGGCGGCGTGCGCGGGAATCGGCGGCACGTCGGTCGGAGACACGAACGTGTCGGTCTATCGGGCCGGCCAATCGGCGACGGATACGACGTCGATGAGCATCATCTTCACGAAGGCGGCGATCAATTTCGCGAACGCCAACGAGGCCGCCAATCGGCAGATGCGCGGCAACGGGACGGCCAATGTCTCGGCGATGAACGGCAAGGGCAAGCCATTTTCCTATTCGACGACCTATTCGAGCATCGTGACGACGCCGGCCAATGTTCTCAACGGATCGCAATACGTCACGATCACCGGCGTCCTGAACAACATGTGGAGCACCGCCGGCTGCAACGTGACGTTCAAGGCCGTCTACGGCAAGGAGGTCTGATCCGACGATTTCGCTCGCCGACCGCGGGCGACGATCGCGATCACAAAAAAAAGGGCGGCCCGCGGGCCGCCCTTCGCATTTCGTTTCTTTCCCGCTTGCGCCGGATCAGCGCTTCGAGAACTGGAAGGAGCGGCGAGCCTTGCGCTTGCCGTACTTCTTGCGCTCGACCACGCGGCTGTCGCGGGTGAGGAAGCCTTCCTTCTTCAGCGCGGAGCGCAGCTCCGGCTCGAAATTGGTCAGCGCCTTGGCGAGGCCGTGGCGCACCGCGCCCGCCTGGCCCGACAGGCCGCCGCCGGCGACCGAGACCATGAGGTCGTACTGGCCGACGCGGTTGGCGACCACCAGCGGCTGGCCGATGATCATGCGCAGCACGGGACGCGCGAAATAGACTTCGAGCGAGCGGCCGTTGACGACGGTCTTGCCGGAGCCGGGCTTGATCCAGACGCGGGCGACGGCGTCCTTGCGCTTGCCGGTGGCGTAGGCGCGGCCGAGCTTGTCGACCTTTTTCTCGTAGACCGGGGCTTCGGGCGCGGCAGCCGAGGTCGAGAGTTCGGACAGGGAGGAAAGCGTCTCGGCCATATCAGGCGCTCCGGGCGTTCTTGGAGTTCATGGCGGCGATGTCGACCGTCACCGGGTTCTGGGCGGCGTGCGGATGCTCCGCGCCCTTGTAGACGCGCAGGTTGCCGAGCTGCTTGCGGCCGAGCGGCCCGCGCGGAAGCATGCGCTCCACGGCCTTCTCGAGCACGCGCTCGGGGAAGCGGCCGTCCAGGATGAACTTGGCGGTGCGCTCCTTGATGCCGCCGGGATAGCCCGTGTGGTGGTAATAGACCTTTTGCTCGCGCTTGCGGCCGGTCAGAACCACCTTGTCGGCGTTGATGACGATGACGTTGTCGCCGTCGTCCATATGGGGCGTGAAGGTCGCCTTGTGCTTGCCGCGCAGGCGCATGGCGATGAGCGAGGCGAGGCGGCCGACGACGAGACCTTTCGCGTCGATCAGCAGCCACTTCTTTTCGATATCGGCGGGCTTGGCCGAATAAGTCTTGCCGTACAT
>DAIRCS010000109.1:0-11844 GCA_036796555.1 Rhodoblastus sp.
CGTGCATCCGAGCGACCCGCTGCGCCTCGTCATGCCGCCGCTGATGAGCCTGCCCCTGATGGCGCTCGCCTATGTCGTGATCGCAGCGCTGTTTCCGGCGCCGATCTCCTGGACGATCACGGCCGGCTTCCTCGTCGGCTACGTGCTGTATGACGAAATCCACTTTCACATCCACCACCGCCCACCGCGCACGAAGATCGAGCAGACGCTGCGCCGTGCGCACCTGCTGCATCACTTCCGCGATCCCGACCGCGGCTACGGCGTGAGCTGCCCCTATTGGGACACGGCTTTCGGCACGGGTTACACGAAAGAAGACAAGCCGGGCGAGAAGCCGGTTTGACAGAAGCGTCGAAGCTGTCGGCAGTCAGCCTCAACCTGACGGGCGATGGCGACGACGTCGATCTCCTTTTCGACATCGAAAAATCGTTCTGCATAAAGCTGAGCGACATCGAAGCCAAAAGTTGTGTCACCTTTGGCGATCTGTTCGATGTCGTGGCCTCCAAGGTACCCGTTTCCGCATCGGGCAACATCGGATACGCATTTCAAGCAGTGTTCCTGCGATTGCGATCCGGCTTGCGGCAGATCGGCTTTGACGAACGTATTTCGCTCGAAACCGACGTTAGGCCCTTCCTGCGTCAACGAGGCGCCCGACACATATGGCCTCAACTCGAGAATGCGGTCGGACTCGAACTTCCGAGACTTGTCCGCCAGCAGGCCTTGAATTTCGTTATCGCAACGACATTCTTCGGCGGCCTGATCGGTGCGGCGCTCTGCAAGTCATGGCTGGGCATGTTTCTTTCGATAGCCTGCGCAGTTGCTATGTCGATATGGTTGCCCAGAACGATCTTGTCAAAAAGCTACTCGAGGCTTGAAACGCTGGCGGCCTGTGTCGCTATTAGCAATTTCGGCAAGCTCGCCAAACAGCGGGGCGGCGCGAGAGCAAGCGATATCTGGAACGCGCTGGCCTTCATCGTTCTTGAAAGTTCTGGTGCGGATCCAAGCGCACCCATCGGGCGAGAGACGACTTTCTTCAAGAAAAGCGGGTAATTCAGGGTCGGCTGACAAAGCCTAGAATTACCCCTTAAATCCACGGGCCATCACCCGGAGGGACGCCTACAGGGCGCGTCTCGAAGGGTGGCCGGTTGGTCATCGCTGGCTTCTCCATCCTTCGAGACGCGACGCTGCGCATCGCTCCTCAGGATGAGGATTCGGGGAATGCGCGCTACGCAAATCCCGGTGGCGGCGTGAACGCCCGATACTGATCCTCCAGCAATTGCGCGAACCTGATCGCGCTGTGGTCCTGATAGGCCGGCGCGACGATCTGCACGCCGACCGGCAGACCGTCCGCAGCGAGCCCTGCCGGGGCGACGATCGAGGGCAGGAAGACCATGTTCGAATAGCCGGCCCAGAAGAGCTGCGTCGTCGTCGGCTGGTCCTTGCCGTCGACGGAGATCATGCGCTCCCAGCGCTCGCCGGTCTGCATGTGCGGGAAGGCCGTCGTGGCGGCGGTGGGGCAGAGCAGCAGGTCGAAGCGCGTGAAGAAGCGCGCCCAGTCCTGCGCCATCTTCATCCGCTTGTTGTTCCAGCCGAGCCATTCGCGGTGGTCCATCGTATTGGCGCGCACGTGCCAGGCGTAATAATCGTCGCGGCCCGCGACCTCGTCGCGCGCGGCCAGCAGCTTTGCGTGCGCCGCCTCGTCGGGCGCGCCGCTCGTCGCCGAGCGCAACAACATGATGTAGGTTTCGTGCGCCTCCGCCGGATCGACGGGCCGCGCGACGCGATCGACTCTGGCGCCCTGCTTCTCGAGCCAGTCCGCGAGCGCCTCGATCTGCCCGCGCACCGCGCCGTCGACCGGCGCCGTATCGGCGTCCGACATGACGGCGACGCGGAACTCAGAGAGTTTCGTCTTGTTCGAGCGCGGCAGGTCGAGCCGCATCCCCGTCGCATCGAGCGCGTTGGGGCCGGCGATGACGTCGAGCGCCGTTTCGATATCGTAAGCCGAACGCGCGAGCGGGCCGATCGCGGAAATGTCGCCATGCGCATAAGCGCCGGGCAGGAGATGGCCGTCGCGCGGACAGATGTCGAAGGTCGGTTTCAGCCCGTAGACGCCGCAATAATGCGCGGGGTTGCGGATCGAGGCGCCGATGTCGCTGCCGAGTTCGAGCCCCGTGAGGCCCGCAGCCAGCGCGGCGGCGCTGCCGCCGGACGAGCCGCCCGGCGTGCGCGCGACATTCCAGGGATTGTTCGTCGTCCCGTAGATCAGATTGAACGATTGCCAATCGGCGAGCCACGCCGGCACGTTGGTCTTGCCGAAGACGACCGCGCCGGCCTTTTTCAGCCGCGCGACGGAGAGCGCGTCTTCCTTCGCGATATTGCCGCGCTGCGCCGGCAGGCCCCAGGTGGACGGCGTTCCCGCGAGATCGAAGGATTCCTTCACTGTCATCGGCACGCCGTGGAGCGGTCCGCGCGACTGGCCCTTCGCCGTCAGTTCGTCACAGGCCGCCGCTTCCTTGCGCGCTTCGTCCGCGCGCTCAACGATCACCGCGTTGATGCGCGGATTGAGACGATCGACGCGTTGAAGAAAGAAATCGAGGAGCTCGACGGCGCCGACCTTCTTCTCGCGCACCATCGAGGCCAGCATGCGCGCCGAAGCGAATGCGAGTTGATCGTCCATCAAGTCCTCCCGTTTGCGGGAAGACTAGCAAGCGCCTCTTCGCGCCGTCGAGGTCAGGCGGCCCGCGAACGACGCGAGGCAGGTCTGCCGCAGACGATGTCGAAGGCGGCGAGCGCGGCGCCGTATTCATCCTCCGCCGTCGCCTCGCTCCAGTCGAGGCGCGCGGTCAGTTGCTTCATCAGTTCGGGGAAATGAATCGGCGTTGTCACCCGGGCGGCGCGCAGGGCGGGTTCGGGCCTGCGGGGGCGGAAAGCAAGAATCTTGGCCATCGCGGCTTCTCGGGGATTCGAGACGAGACGGACGCAGATCTAACGACGCGGAACTGAATGCCGGATGAATCCGATACGCTCAAGCCGGCCGCCGGGTTTCATCGCGGCGCAAAAATCGCGTCAATGTTCCTTCTTGGGCGTGCGCTTGAACTGTTCCTGCCGGCCGCGCGCGGTCTGGATGATCTTGGGCGCGTTGGCGACGGCGAGGTAGATGAACAACGGCGGCAGCATCGCCATGGTGGCGAGATAGCGCCAGAAGCTGCCGCGCTTGAGCGCGAGATAGGGCGGCAGCGTCATGCCCACGACGACGGATGTCGCCATCACGAAGATCAGGACGAACAGCGGCACGTAGGCCGACGCCGAAAAGCCCCGCGCGAGAACGCCGAGGATCGTGAAGATGATCGCGCCGGCGCAGAGCGGAAAGAAGACCTGATGCAGCACCAGGACAATGGAGGACAGGCGCTCGGCGAGGCTCCAGGGCGCTTCCCACAGCGGCCCGATCGTGCGCTTGGCCACCTGAATGAAGCCGTTGGACCAGCGGCGCTGCTGACGCCGCCAGTCGCGCATGCCTTCCGGCATCTGGCCGGGAATCGCCGGCTCGGAGATGAAGCGCCCGTGCCAGCCGGCGAGCGCGGTGCGGATGGTGAGGTCGAGATCCTCGGTCAGCGAATAGTCGAGCCAGCCGCCGACGGAATCGATCGCCGCGCGCCGCCAGATGCCGCCGGTGCCGTTGAACTGGAACAGCCAGCCGAGGTTCGCGCGCGTGCGCTGCTCGATCATGAAATGCGCGTCGAGGATCAGGCCCTGCACGCGGGTGAGCCAGTTCTTGCGATAATTGGCGAATTCGCAGCGCGCCTGCACGAAGCCCGCTTTGGGATCGGACACGATGACGGGGATCGCCTTGCGCAGCCAGTCGGCCGGCGGGCGGAAATCGACGGCGAGCATGGCGACGAAGGGCGCGTCGTTGAGCGCGAGGCCCGCCGCGCAGGCGCCGGCCTTGAAGCCCGAGCGGTCCTCGCGGCGGACATGGGTCACATCGGCGCCGGCGGCGCGCAATTCGGCGATGATTTCGGCGGCGCGCTCGGTCGTCTCGTCGGTCGAATCGTCGAGAAGCTGGATGTGCAGCCTGTCGCGCGGCCAGTCGATGGCGGCGGCGGCGCGCAACGCCCCTTCGACGACGCGCGGCTCGTTGAACACGGGAATTTGCAGGACGACATGCGGCAGATCTGCCTCGGCGAGCGGCGGAACCGCGCCCGCGCCGTCGCCGATCCCGCGCACCTGGTCATAGAGGAAGCGGGCGACCAGCAGCAGGAAGCTCGCGCCGATCGCGACCATGCCGATGACGCACAGCGTCAGCGCAAAGTCGATCACTCCGACCAGCAGTCCTTGCGCCGTCACGCATCGTTCCTTTTCTGAGCGGCGGCCGTCGGGGGCGCCGCCGCTCCGCGCTCCTGCTGCGCGTCATAAACCTCGGCCGCCCAGACCACCCGCCGGGTGAACCAGGCGCGCAGCCAGACAGACGTCATCATCGCGTCACGCGCGACCATGACGGCGGGGGCGCTCACCGATACATCCCAGCCCCGCGCCAAGGCAAGCGCGGTTTCGCAGGCGAACCAGAAGAGAAGCGCGCCGAGGAAGGCGAGGATCGCCGACCAGCCGAACAGCGGCGCGGCGAAGGCCGCCGCCAGCGCGACGAAGATCGACAGGCCCATGGGCTCCACCAGAAATCCCGGCAGTTCGTTCTGACGGCGGATGACCGCCCAGCGCATCTGGCGGTTGTAGACGTCGGCGAACCTGCGGACGCCCAGCATCTGGTAGATCGGCGCGCCGATGATGATCGTGCGCAGCCCGATCGAGGCCAGCGCATGGGCGGTCGCCGAATCCTCGCCGACCGTATGGGCGATGGCGTCGAAGCCGCCGGCCTTATGCAAGTCGGAGCGCTTGAAGATCATCAGCTTGCCGAGTCCGAAGCCGAGCCCGATGGCGGCCGCCGCATGGAGAATGCGGGCATGCGACTGGTTCATCAGCGAGGCTTCGATCTTCGCGGCGAGATTCTTCGCGCCTTTCGCCTCGGTGATGGCGGTGACGAGGCCAACGTCCCCGGTCATCGCGGCGACCGCCGCGCGCGCGGTCTGCGGCGGCAGTTCGATATTGCTGTCCTTGGTGGCGATCAGATCGTATCGGGCGTCCTCGATCGCCTGGAAGATGTTGTTGACCTTCGGGCTCACGGCGAAGGAGGCGGTGGAACGCACGATCTTCGCTTCGCGGTCCGGGTAGGCCTCGATGACGGCGCACATGGCGCTCACCGCCCGGGATTCCGTTTCCGCGGCCGTGGCGGTCACATCGAACTCGGGATAGTCGAGTTCGAAGACCGAGGCCTGCGACGGCCTGAAGCCCGGCGCCCAGTCCTTGATCGGCAGGACGAAGCTGATCGGCGGCAGATCCTTCCGGCGCGCGCGGCGGGCGTGAAAAACCGGCGCGATCAGGCCAAGCGTCACCGTCAGCGCGACGCCGACCAGGGAAAGTCCGGCGAAGACGGCGGCGATCCACCGCAGGATGTCGAGGGCCGCGCTCACGAGGTCATCCTCTCGCGCGTGACGGGCACGTCCACCTTCTGGCGCACCATGAAGAAATCGACGAGCCGCGTCGGCAGAACCGTTGTCAGCCGCGCGCCCCAGTAGAGCAGGCGCGGGAAGACGATATTGGCCTTCCGCCGGTCGAGGCCGCGCCGGATCTTTCGCGCAGCCTGCTCATCCGTCATGGCGAGCGGCTTGGGCGCCACCAGCTTCTCGTTGAGCGCCGTGTGGACAAAGCCCGGCACGATCAGGCTCACCGCCACGCCCCTGCGGGCGAGCGCGCCGCGCAGGGATTCGGCATAGAGATGCACCGCCGCCTTGGTCGCGCAATAGGCGGGCGAATAGGGCAGGCCGCGAATGGCGGCGATCGAGCCGGTCATGGCGATCACGCCCCCGCCCCGCCCCGCCATCGGCTCGATGAGCGGTTCGACCGTGTTGAAGACGCCGAGCAGGTTGATCGCGAAAATGCCGCGCACGGCTTCCGGATCCTCGGCGAGCGCGCCCGCGGGCAGGCCGGTGTTGATCCCGGCGTTGGCGACGACGAGGTCGAGCGGGTTCTTCGCATCGGCGGCGCGGAGAAAATCGTGCATGCCCTGCCGGTCGCGCACGTCGACCTGGCCGATCTCGACCTCGGCGCCTTTGGCGCGGCAGTCGGCGGCGACCGCCTCGAGCCGCGCGGCGTCGCGGCCGACCAGCGTCAGGCGGACGCCGGGCGCGGCATATTCGCGGGCGAGCGCCCGGCCGATGCCGCTGGAGGCGCCGGTGATGAGGATGGAGCGCGGCGCAAAGCTCATGCGCCCTCCCTCGGAACGAGGATCGCTTCCGCCAGCAGGCTCGGGCCGCGGCGCGGCCCCTGGATCGAAACACGCACCAGAATCTCGCCGTCCGCCCGCATCACGCGGCCGGACAGGGTCGCGGCCTCGCCGATCAGCAGCGGTTCGACAAAAGTCCCCGAGAGGCGCTTCACCGCCATGTCCGGCCGCCAGCGGGCGAGCGCCGGCGCGATCTCGGCCATCAGCCGCATGCCATGGACCGGCGGCGCTGAGAAACCGGCGCGGGCGGCGAGCGCCGGATCGAGATGCAGCGGATTGTCGTCGCCGGAAGCCGCCGCATAGGCGGCCACCGCCGCCGTATCGAAGGGGCCGACAGGCGCTTCCGGCATCCGGTCGCCGCGGGCGAGCGGGGCGGTCATGCGCCCTGACCCAAGGTCAACGGCGCGAGCCGGAGGACGGCGCGCATGGTCAGGACCGGCGCGCCGGCGGCTTCGGTCACCGCAGCCTCGACCACCAGCCGGTCGGGCGCGCTTTCGCGCCGGGCGACGGCGGTCAGGCGGTAGGCCGCTCCAACGGCCAGCGACCGCGCATAATCGAAGGACTGGGATTCGTGGACGGGCAGGAAATCGGCCCCAGCAGCCGCGCGCAACGCAGCCTTCAGTTCGGGCGCAGACAGCCAGACGATCGGAAAGGTCGCGGGAATCCCGCCTGGCGGCGCGCCGGTCGCCGCCGCAAAGGCCGCGATTTCGTCGGCGCCGGTCGCAACTTCGAAAGGACCGAGGACCGTCTCCCCGGTCCCGTGCGACCGCTCGGCGCGCATGGCGACCTCAGTCCGCCGCCTGGACGACGAGCGAGGCGTTCACGCCGCCGAAGGCGAAGGAGTTCGACATGGCCGTGCGGATTTTCATCGGTCGCGCGGCGTTGGGCACGCAGTCGACCGGGCATTTGGGATCGGCCTCGAGGAAGTTGATGGTCGGCGGCGCGACGCTCTCGCGCATGGCCATGATGGCGCAGACCAGCTCCAGCGCGCCGGCCGCGCCCAGCGCGTGGCCGTGAACCGGCTTGGTGGAAGATACGGCCACCTCGGGCAGGCGCTCGCCGAAAATCCGGCCCATGGCCTCGGCCTCTGTCGGGTCGTTGAGCGCCGTCGCCGTGCCGTGGGCGTTGACATAGGCGATCTCGTCCGCCGAAACGCCGGAATCCTCCACCGCGCGGCGCATGGCGAGCGAGGCGCCGTCCGCGTCCGGCCGGATCGGGTCGCGCGCGTCGGCCGAGGTGCCGTAGCCGATGAGGCGGCACAGGATGGGCGCGCCGCGCGCCCTGGCCGCTTCTTCCGTCTCCAGAACGAACATGGCCGCGCCGTCGCCGATGCTCATGCCGTTGCGGCCCTTGGAGAAGGGGCGGCATTTGTCGGGGGTCAGCACGCGCAGCATTTCCCAGGTCATCTGGGTGCCAACCGACAGGCTCGCCTCCGCGCCGCCGACGATGGCGCGTTCGGCCATGCCGGAGCGCACCATCTGCATGCCCATGCCGATCGCCTGGCTCGCCGAGGAACAGGCGCTGGCGACCGCGAAGACCGGCCCGTGGGCGTCGAAGCGGATCGACAGCATCGAGGGGCCGGCGCTGGCGATCAGCTTGGGGATACTCAGCGGCTCGGGCTTCACGCCCTTGGCGTAGAGATTGAACAATCCGTCGTCGACCGTGCGGATGCCGCCGATGCCCGAGCCCAGAATGACAGCGCAATCGGCGCCGCCGACGGCGCCGCGCTCGAAGCCGGCTTCCGCCACCGCCTGATCGGCGGCGACGATCGCGTATTGCGTGAAGGGATCGCAATACATCAGGGTCGGGCGGTCGATCAGGCTCGCGGCGTCGAAACCGGGCACCTGCGCGCCGATCCTGATGCGGCCGGGATAGTCGCGCGCGAATTCGAGCGGACGGATGACGCTGACGCCGTCGCGCGCGGCGTCCCAGAGCGGCTTCCATCCAACCCCGGCGCCGGAAACGGCGCCCATGCCGGTAATGACGACCCGACGGCCCTGAGCCATTCAGCTCTTCTCTTTTTTGATGTGCGCGGCCAGCGCGTCCACCAGATCCTGGACGGTCTTGGCCTCCTGGAACGCCCCGTCCATGGGGATGTAGACGTCGAACTTCTCTTCGATCGCGGTCAGGATCATCACGATGTCGATCGACTTGAGGTCGAGGCTCTCGATGGTGGCGTCGGGCTTGATCTTGTCGGCCTCGACCATGCCCTCCTTCGAGATGACTTCGACGATCTGTTCGTAGAGCTCGGTGCCTTGAGCAACAGGTTCCACGGGCGCCCCCGGTTCTGGGTTTCAGGCGGTCCGACCGCCGCATTTTGACCGGCCGGACGAGAAAACGAGCGCCCGGGCGCGCCCGGACGATCGGCGACCGCAGCAAGGGGCGGATCGCGCCGGCCTTCGTTAAGGCAGTCGGACCCGGAAATAAAGCCCCCGGAGGCAAACTGGCGCGCCGGCGGGCAGGGACGTTGACGAAGCCGGCCGGAACTGGTCTACAGCCCGGGCTCGGGAGGCGGCGGCGCGGCGCAGGCGTCCGCCGGGGGGCGTCGGATTTGTCCGAAAGCCCCGTTCAATCAACAGGAAGCCGCCATTCCGATGCAGATGAGCGTTGATCTCGAGCGATTGATCTTGCCCGCGTCCGTAAGCAATACGAACGTCCCCGACCAGTCCGAGAGTTGGAAATCCGAGCCTTGTCCACGATCCTGACCGAGCCGTTCGAGCGGGCTTGGCACCACCGCGAACTGATCCGCGCCGTCGTGCGGCGCGAGCTGAAATCGCGTTTCCGCGACTCATTCCTGGGCTGGGTCTGGGCGATCTTCGCGCCGCTGGCGATGTTGCTCGCCTATACCGCCATCTTCACCATCGCGACGCCGACCGTGGCCAATGGCGTTCCGATCTACGATTACGCGGCGGCGAGCTTCTGCGGCCTGATCCTGTTCAACGTCTTCGCGGAACTGGCGGCGCGCTCGCCGACCCTGCTGCACGAGCACGTCCATTTCATCAAGAAATCGATCTTCCCGTCCGAGACCATCGCCTGGACCTCAACGATCCGCGCCCTCGTCTACGGCGGGATCAGCTTCGTCACGCTGCTGGCGGTGCGGCTCGTCACCGTCCACTCCATTTCCTGGACCGTGATCTTCACGCCCTTCATCATCGTGCCCTTCATGCTGCTGATGCTGGGCACGGTCTGGTTCCTGATGGCGCTCGGCGCCTTCACGCGCGACGTCGCCCATCTGATGGTGTCGATCGTGCCGCTGCTGATGTTCGCGACGCCGGTGTTCTTCCAGGTCGAGCAGCTTCCCGCCGGCCTGCAGCCCTGGATCAAGCTCAATCTCGTCGGCGACTATATCGCCATGCTGCGCGATCTGGTGATCTACGAGCGCTTTCCGAGCGCCTGGATGTATCTCGGCTGCTTCGCGGCCTCCTACGCCGTCTTCCTGTTCGGCTACGCCTTCTTCAAGGAATACAAGTCGGTGATCGTCGATGTCCTCTGATCTGGCGATCTCCTGCCGCAACGCCGGCAAGGCGTTCCAGCTCTACCTGCATCGCAACGACCAGCTCATGCAGGCGCTCTTCGGCTGGGCCAAGACCTTCTACAAGAAGCATTGGGTGCTGCGCGACATCACCTTCGACATCAGGAAGGGCGAGTGCGTCGGCATCATCGGCCGCAACGGGGCGGGCAAGACGACGCTGCTGCAGATCCTGTGCGGCATCACCAAGCCGACGACCGGCTCGGTCGAGATCGACGGGCGCATCGCGCCGATCCTGGCCTTGGGCTCGGGTTTCGACGGCGCGCTGACGGGCCGCGAGAACGCGATCATCGGCGGCGCGATCCTCGGCCTCAAGCGCAAGGAAATCGTCGCCAAGCTCGACCAGATCGCCGATTTCGCCGAGATCGGCATGTTCTTCGACCAGCCGATGAAGCTCTATTCGAGCGGCATGGTCGCCCGCCTCGCCTTCGCGATCTGCGCGCATGTGGACGCCGACATTCTGATCGTCGACGAGGCGCTGTCGGTCGGCGACGAGGCCTTTGCGCAGAAGTGCGAGAATTTCATCGCCGAATTCGCCAAGCGCGGCACGATCCTCGTCGTCTCGCACGGGCTCGACTATCTGCGCACGCTCTGCGACCGCGTCATCTGGATCGACGCGGGCGTCGTGCGCGAGGTCGGCCCGCCCGACGAGATCATCCCCGCCTACAAGGCCGCCGTGCGCAAGGACGACGAGGACGAGGCGAACGCCATGATCGGCGGGGGACAGGCGGCGTAGGCGAACCGCGAGCTACGAGATTCGCACGAAGAATTACAGCGCCGCCTGAATGTCCTTGAGCGTCGCCATGAGCGTCATCGCATGCAGCGGCGACGGTTCGAATCCCATCGCGAGGTAGAATGCACGGGCGTCATCCGAGATGGCGTGGACCAGCAACCCGCGGACCCCGATGATTTCCGCTGCTTTCAGAGTGCGCAGCGAAGCATCGCGAACCAGCGCCCTGCCAATTCCCTTGGCGTGAAATCTTCGATCTACGGCAAGGCGCGCCAGCACCACCACGGGCACCGGATCGGGCATGTTCCGCCGCAGGCGCGAAGACGCCACAGCAAGTTCCACGCCGCCCGATGCAAGCGCGTAATAGGCTACGATCGTTCGCCCCTCACAGCACACATAGGTGCGCGACGCGCCGCTCGCCTGATTGGCGCGAGCCCGGCGGCGCAGCCATTCGTCGAGAGAAGGCGATCCGGAGCCGAAAGCATCCGCGCTATCGTCCGCCCCGATGGGGCGCGGCGGAGACAGGCTCATTCATGCCATGGCGGCGCTTTCGCCAGCATGCGGCGCAATCGCTCGTTCGGTTCGGGCGGCGCGTCGAGACGATCCAGAAAGGCCTTGTAGGACCGAGCGTCGGCGCGAAACAGCGCCTGGTCGAGCAGGGCGTCCTCGGCCGCGCGCCGGGCGGATTCGAGCAGAAAGTCCGTGCGGCTCTTGCCGAGCAAATGCGCCGCCCGGTCGATCAGCGCGCGGTCCTCTCCCTTGACGCGGATATTCAACGTTTCCCGTGGCACGGTTCTCGCTTTTGTTGCGGCATGAGAAGACATGCAAGGAACCTAGCAAGGCTTTACGCAAATGTCATTACGCAAATTCGCCCTCACCCGAAGCGTCAGGCCGGCGCGGCCGCCAAAGCCGGCGTCGCCTGCCGCGCATCGCCGATCTGCTGGCGCTGGATGAGCCAGATTCCGCAGGCGATTTCCGCGAGCGCCAATCCGATCACCAGGATCGCGAGCGCCGGATTGGCGCGGATCAGCGTTTCGGCGGCGACCAGAATGCCGATATGGACGGCCGGCAACACGGCCACCGCGACGCCGCCCGCCGCGGACCTGCGGCCCGTGGCGCTCGCGACGTTGAGGATGAGGCCGATGCCGAGCAGCGTATGGGCGAGCGCCAACGCGGGGATGACAAGCCGTTTCACCGCTTCCGACGCCCATTCCGCGAAATTGCGGCGGTCGACCATGGCGTATTTCATGTAGG
>DAIRCS010000110.1:0-11841 GCA_036796555.1 Rhodoblastus sp.
CGACTCGCTCGATGCGCTGTCGCTCGACATCGCCCGCATGCTCGACCACGAGGCCGTGGCCGATCTGTGGGAGCGCTACCGCCGGGGCGAGCGCAACGTGTTCAGCCGCAGGCTCTACACGCTGCAGGGTCAGCAGGCCTTCGACGAAATCCGCCGCCGCTATCGCGGCGAGCGCGAGTTCCGCGAGACGATCGACCGCTACATCCACGAGTTCGAGCGGCTTCTGTCGGAAGTCGGCCGCGACGATCGCGACGGCTCGCTGGCGAAGTCCTATCTCGTGTCGGACACGGGCAAGGTCTACACGATGCTCGCCCACGCGGCGCAGCGCTTCGAGTAGGGGCTTCCCGCGCGACATCAGGGCGGCGCTCCGGCGCCGCCTTTTTTTATGGGCGCAGTCTCGCCGTTGCGCGGGCGCTCCATGTCGCAGGACGTATTGCGGTTGGCGGCGGCATGCTATGAGCGTCAGCCATGCCAGATCAGCCGACCCCGGACGCCCAGACCAAGCAGGCGGTTTTTCCCGCCGCCGGCGGCGAACTGGGGGCGCGGATGCGGGCGCTCGACTGGGCGGCGACGCCGCTCGGACCGATCGCCGACTGGCCCGCGCATCTGCGGGCGACGGTCAATCTCATGCTGCCGGCGCAGGCGCAGATCGTGCTGTTCTGGGGGCCGCAGTTCGTCGCCCTCTACAACGACGCCTATGCGCCCACGATCGGCGCCAAGCATCCCGGCGCGCTCGGGCGTCCGGCGCAGGAGAACTGGGCGGAGCTGTGGGACGATCTCGAGCCGCTGCTGCGGCGCGTCCGCGAGGCCGGCGAGACGGTGGTCGCCAAGGACCGGCCTTTCTACATCGAGCGGCACGGCTATCCGGAAACCGCCTATTTCGACATTTCCTATTCGCCCGTGCGCGGGGCGACGGACGAGGTCGACGGCGTGCTGTGCATCGTCAGCGAGACGACCGAGCGGGTGAACGCCGGGCGCGCGCTCGCGCGGGCGCAGGAGCGACTGACGCAAGCGCTCAACGCCAGCGGCATGATCGGCGTGTTCGACTGGGACACGCGATCCGACCTCGTCTATTCCGACCCGCATTTCGCCGAGATGTTTTCGGTCGATCCGGCGCGCGCCAGGAAGGGCGCCCCGCTCGGCGAATATCTCGGCGGCATCCATTCGGACGATGTCGAGCGGGTGCGCGAGGCGGTCGAGCGGGCCATCGTCAGCGGCGAGAAATATGTTCAGGAATACCGCCTGCTGGAAAAGAACGGCGTCACGCGCTCTGTCGAGGCGCGCGGCGAGTGCCTGCGCGACGCGGACGGCGCGCCGACGCGCTTCGTCGGCGTGGTCGTGGACATTTCGGGCCAGAAGGACGCGCAGCAGCGCCAGCAGCTCCTCCTGCAGGAGATGAACCACCGCATCAAGAACCTGGTGGCGGTGTTTCGCGGCCTGATCGGCATCAGCGCGCGCTCCGCCACGACGGCGAAGGAGATGGCGGATTCGCTCGCCGCGCGGCTCGACGCGCTGATGCGCGCCAAGGAACTGGTCAATCCGAATCTGGTGAGCGCGGAGGTCGACCAGGGCCAGCGGACGACCGTCGACGCCCTCGTGCGCGCCGTGTTGGCGCCCTACGCCGAGAGCGGCCGGCCCGCGCGCCTGACGATCGCGGGGCCTCCTGTCGCGGTCGGTCCGCACGCGGTGACGAGCCTTGCGCTGGCGCTGCACGAGACGGCGACCAACGCCGCGAAATACGGCGCGCTCTCGCGGCCGGAGGGCGAGATCCGCGTGGACTGGCGCGTGGAAGGCGACGCGATGCGCCTCGACTGGATCGAGAAGGGCGGTCCGGCGGTCGAGGGACCGCCGGGCAGTTCCGGTTTCGGCAGCGTCGTCACCCGACGCAGCGTCGTCGGCCAACTCGACGGCGAGATCGAATATCGATGGCCGCGCGACGGGCTCGAATTGCGCATGACGGCGCCGCTGCAGCGCCTTCTGGTGTGAAGCGCGACGTCGCCCCGAGGTCCGCGTCGATCGTCAGATTGTCGTAGCCGTCCAGCTCACCATCTGCCGCAGCACGCTCGCCAGCGCCGCGTCGAGCGCCTCGGCGGCCTTGCCGTCGGCGGTGCGTTCTGCCGGCGCGGTCGCCGAAAACGCTTTCGCGGCGATGGGACGCCCGGTGCGATCCGACATGATGCGCGCGGACAATTCGATGCGCGCCTGATTGTTCGCGACATCGACCTCGAAGCGCCTGATGTCGACGTGCAGCGAATAGTCGGAGGCGCCGCCCGGCCGCACCACCGATTTCATCAGGCGGGCGTTCTCGAAGGAGGCGATGATCTTGCCCTGCAGCAGGTGCGGCAGGTTGTCGGCCCATTTGGCGCCGGCGAGATAGGCGAGCTGGTCGGGACCCGTGCGGATCACGATGCGTTCGGAATCGAGCGGGCCGTCGGCGCCCGGCTCGGCGACGGCGAGCACGCCGCGAATGGCGCCGGCGCGCACAGAGCCCGAGGGCGCGGCGGCGAGATCGAAACTGGCGAGCTGGTCGCCGCCGCAACCCGCGAGCAGCAGGGCGGGGAGGGCGATCAGCGCAAGCTTCGGCGTGGCGCGGCGAAAGGGACGCGCGACGGCGCTCCCCGATGTCGACGCGCGCGACGCCACGGGCTCAGGCTGGATCGGGCCGGGTCGAAAGCGCTGCGCCATCAAGCCATCAACACCAGTTCGGCGCGCGCAGGCAAGGGGCGGGTCGCTTGGTCCTTCATTTTGCTCGCCAACTACCTGCCCCTGTATTCCGGCAGGTCCGGCTTGCCGCCGAATATCACCTGGCTCGGATCGCGCTTGATCGAGCGCACCGCCTTGTTGATCTCGTCGAGCGTCTTGCGGCCGTCGGCGGCGAGCGCCTCATACTGGCGCAGGCCCGGCCCGGTGAAACGCGTCAGGCCGGCGGCGATCTCCTTCAGCCGGGCGTCGACATTGTCGGCCGTCCGCTTGAAGGCGCGGGCGGCGTCGCCGATGTCGACGATCGTCTTGCGCACTTCGCCCTTGCTGTCGGCGAGCAGGCCGTTGACGTTGTCCATGGCGGTGTCGAACTTGCGCGCCGACGAATTGAGATTGGCGATCAGCGATCCCATGTCGCTCGAATTATTGGCGAGCGCGTCGGTGAAGCTCTTCACGTTGGCGACGGTCTTGTTGAGGTCGTCGGAATTGTGGTCGAGCAGCTTGTTGGCGCGGTCGATGAAAGCGCCGAATTGGTCGGCGATGCGCTGGCCGGTCTCGAGCAGGCTCTGGAATTGCGAGGGATCGGCGCGCAGCGTCGGATAGGCTTCTGCATTCTGCGCCTCGAGCGTCGTCGCCGTGGCGCTGCCGCCGTAGAGCGCGAGCGAGGCGACGCCGGTCAGGCCGGACATTTCGAGGCGCGCGCGCGTATCGGTCTTGACCGGCGCGCTCTTGTCGACCTCGATATGGGCGATCACCTCGCCGGGATCCTTGGGGTTGAGGCCGAGGTTCGTCACGTCGCCGACGCGCAGGCCGTTGAAGGTCACCGCGCCGCCGCGCGACAGGCCCGCGACCGAGCCAGAGAACACGACGTCGTAGCCGCGCCGGGCGGCCGTCTTCGACGGGCCCGAGAACCACAGCACGAAGCCGAAGCCGGCGAGGATGACGGCCAGCGTGAAGGCGCCGATCAGCACGTAATTGGCGCGCGTCTCCATCACAGCCCTCCCGCGACGGCGGCCGGGCGCTCTTCGCGCGTGAGCGCCAGCACGCGGCCGCGCTTGCCCCGGAAATAGGCCTTGAGCCAGGGATGCTGCGAAGAAAGCATGGTCTCTATCGTTCCCTCGGCGATCACCTTGCCCTCGGCGAGCGCCGCGATCCTGTCGCAGATTGCGTAGAGGCTGTCGAGGTCGTGGGTGACCATGAAGACGGTGAGCCCCAGCGTGCGCTGGAGCGTCTGGATGAGCTCATCGAATTCGGCGGCGCCGATCGGATCGAGCCCGGAGGTCGGCTCGTCCAGAAAGACCAGTTCGGGATCGAGCGCCAGCGCGCGGGCGAGCGCGGCGCGCTTGATCATGCCGCCGGAGAGTTCGGAGGGAAACTTGTCGGCGGCGTCGCGCGGCAGGCCGACCAGCTCGATCTTGAGCAGCGCCAGTTCGTCCATCAGCCGTTGCGAGATTTTCAGATGCTCGCGCATCGGCGCCTGCACGTTCTGCTTCACGGTGAGGCCGGAAAACAGCGCGCCCTGCTGGAACATGACGCCGTAGCGGCGCTCGATCGCGCGCCGCTCCTCGCCGTCCGCCTTGTCGAGATCCTCGCCGAAGACCTCGATCTTGCCGGAGCGCTTCGGCACGAGTCCGAGAATGGTGCGGGTCAACACCGACTTGCCCTGGCCGGAGCCGCCGACGAAGCCGAGCACTTCGCCGCGCCGCACGTCGAGGTCGAGCCCGCGCATGATGATCTTCTGCCCGAAGCCGACGACGAGGTCGCGCACGCGGATGACGACATCCGCCTGTCCCGTCCCGCTGGCTGCTTCAACCGGCATGCGTCAATACTCGATTGCGGCGAAGAACATGGCGAAGAGGCCGTCCACCACGATCACCATGAAGATGGATTTCACGACGGACGACGTCACCTGCCGTCCCAGCGATTCGGCCGAGCCCTGAACGGCGAGCCCCTCCATCGCGCCGATCAGGCCGATGACCAGCGCCATGAACGGCGCCTTGATCAGGCCGACCATGAACGTATTGAAGCCTATGGCGGTTTTGAGGCGGTCGAGAAACAGGTCCGGGCTCAGGCCCGCATAGCCCCAGGCCACGACCAGGCCGCCGAATATGCCGGCCATGTCGGCCAGAAAGGTCAGCATGGGCAGGGCGACGATGAGCGCCAGCAGGCGCGGCGTCACCAGCACGTCCATGGGCGAGAGGCCCATGACCTTGAGGGCGTCGATCTCCTCGCGCATCTTCATCGAGCCGAGCTCGGCCGTGATCGCCGAGCCCGAGCGGCCCGCGATCATGATCGAGGTGAGCAGCACGCCCATCTCGCGCAGGATCAGGATGCCGATCATGTTGACCGCGAAGGTCTCGGCGCCGAAGTAGCGGAGCTGGAAAATCCCCTGCTGGGCGACGATGCAGCCGACGAGAAAATTGATCAGCAGGATGATCGGCACCGACCGCAGGCCGAAGCTCTCCAGGTGATAGACCAGCGAGGTCATGCGGAACAGGTGCGGCCGGGCGAGCGCGCGCAGCAGCGCGACGACGGATTCGCCCAGAAAGCCCACGCCGTGCATCAGGTCACGCCAGGCGCCGACGACGCTCGCGCCGACATCGGCCAGCATGTCGAAGAAGGGATGGGCGCGGGGCGGCTTGGGCGGGTCGAAATCGCGCCAGTGGGCGGCTTCCAGCAGCGTCGACTGCACGGGCCGCGCGTTGGCGATCTTGCTGTCGACGCCGGCGTTCTCGAGAATCTTGCGGGCGCGGTCGATCAGCCAGGCGCCGCCGGTGTCCATGCGCTCGACATGGGCGAGATCGATGACGGCCGCGCGCGCGCCGGCCGCCGCCCCGATCAGGCTGTCGGAGGCGCGCTCCATCTCCGCGCCCGATTCGAGCGTCCAGTCGCCGCCGAGGTTCAGGCGGGTCTCGTCGCCGGCGCGCTCGACGGCAAATCCGGGCTTGGCGGGCATGAAACTCCGAAAAATCGCGATGCTTCTGGGCCTTGTCTGCCTGGATGCGCGAGCGGGCGCCAGAATCTCACATTTCGCGGTGGCGGGAAAGGTTTGGCGGCGGGCAGCCGGGATGTAAGCATCTAAACGAGATTTCGTTCCGGGATTCGCATGAGCCGCAGCCTGAAAATCGCCGTCGAGCGCTTTCCGATCGCCGGAAGCTTCACGATTTCGCGCGGCGCCAAGACGGAAGCCGTGGTCGTCACCGCGACGATCTCGGACGACGCCGCGACGGGGCGGGGCGAATGCGTGCCCTATGCGCGTTACGGCGAGAGCGTCGATAGCGTGAGCGCGGCCATCGAAGGCGCGCGGGGGGCGATCGAGGCCGGCTGCGACCGCGCGGGCCTGCAGGCGCTGCTGCCGGCGGGCGCTGCGCGCAATGCGCTGGATTGCGCCCTGTGGGATTTCGACGCCAAGCGGCTCGGCGTGCGCGCGTTCCAGATGGCCGGCTTGCACCGCCTGTCGCCGGTGACGACCGCCTATACGATTTCGGTCGGGACGCCCGAAGCCATGGCGGAGGCCGCCGCAAAAGCGGCCGCGCGGCCGGTGCTGAAGATCAAGCTCGCCGGGGCGGGCGATCCCGAGCGCATCGCCGCCGTGCGCCGCGCGGCGCCGGAGGCGCAATTGATCGTGGACGCCAACGAGGCCTGGGCGGAAGCCGATCTCGAGAGCCATTTCGCCGCCTGCGCGGCGGCCGGCGTGGCGCTGGTCGAGCAGCCGCTGCCGGCGGGCCAGGACGCGCCGCTGGGGCGCGCGAAACGGCCGATCCCGGTCTGCGCCGACGAGAGCGTGCATGACCGCGCCGGGCTCGCCGCGCTGGCCGACCGCTACGACGCGGTCAACATCAAGCTCGACAAGACAGGCGGACTGACCGAAGCGCTGGCGCTGGCGGCCGAGGCCGAGCGGCTGGGGTTTTCGCTGTTCGTCGGCTGCATGGTCGGCACATCGCTGGGGATGGCGCCGGCCATGCTGCTCAGCGCCCGCGCGCAATTCGTCGATCTCGACGGGCCGCTGCTGCTCGCGCGAGACCGGACGCCGGGCCTCGTCTACGAGGGCTCGCTGGTCTATCCGCCGTCTGCGGAACTCTGGGGGTAGCGCCGCCCCCGCTGGACGCCGCGCCGCGCCCGCCCGATATATCCGGTGCGACGCGCCGCGCGCCGCGGCGGACGGGAGGCGGACGATGAGATTCCTTGCGTTGATCGGCGCGCTGGCGATCGCTGGCGCATTTGCCGCCGCCGGCTTTTTCTTCGGCGGCTTTTTCGATATTTCCACGTCATGGGAAGATCCGGCTCCGGTCGCGCAAGCGATCGCGCGCGTGCGCGACGCCTCCATCGCGCGCCATGCGACGGACAAGCCGCCGGCCGACTACGCCGCGCCGCAGCGCGTGCAGGCGGGCGCGCGGGTGTTTGCGACGCTCGGCTGCGTGAACTGCCATGGCGGGCCTGGCGTCAAATGGCAGAAATTCTCCGAAGGCATGAATCCGGCGCCGCCGGACCTGAAGGAAGAGGCGGCGCGTCTGGAGCCCGCGGACGTGTTCTGGATCGCGAAAAACGGAATCCGCATGACGGGGATGCCGGGGTTCGGCGCGGCGGCGTCCGAGGACCAATTGTGGTCGCTCGCCGCCTTCGTGAAGAAACTGCCGGACATCTCGGACGCCGACTACGCAAGCTGGACGGCCGCGCCGGCGGAGGCGCCGAAGCAATAGTCTCGCGGCGCGCGCGATGAGCGATGCGCGGCGCGGCCTGCGCGTCTTCACGATCGGGGCGGGCGTCGCCGCGGCGCTGGCGTTCGTCGCCGTCGGCCTTGCCTTCCATCTGCAGACCTACGGCGACGGCTCGATCTTTTCCTATGCGGTCGCGACGCGCGAGGTCTGGGCCTTTCACTGGCATAATATCGCCACGCGCGCGGCGGTCTGGGCGCTGACGCTGGCGCCGGGCGAACTGGCCGTCGCGCTCACGGGCGCGCCGACAGCCGGCGTCGCCGTCTACGGCCTGTGCCTGTTCGCGGCGCCGGCGGCGTCGCTCGCCGCCGTCTTCGCGCTCGATCGCGCCGCCGGCCGGCTGTATTTCGTTTTCGCCTGCGCTTCCACGGCGCTGCTCGCGCCGCTCGTCTTCGGCTTTCCGACGGAAATGTGGATCGCGCATGCGCTGTTCTGGCCAGCCTTCGCCTGCGCCATGACCTTTCCCGTCTCGCGTCTTTCCGGCGCGCTGCTCGCGGCGCTCACGACCGCGCTCGTCCTGTCGCATGAAGGCGGGCTCGTTCTCGGTTTCGGCCTCGTCGTCGCGACCGCGCTGCGCGGTCTTCGCGACGCGCGCTTTTTTCGCGCGCTCGCGAGCTACGGTTTCGCCGTCGCCGCATGGCTCGCTGTCAATCATTTCGTCCAACCGGACGCCTATTTCGGCGAAGTGCGGCTGCGCGCGGCGTCGGAATTCTTCGAGGCGAAAATCTTCGCGAGCCCCTTGCTGCTCCTGCTGGTCGCGACGCTCGCCGCCTATGCGCTCGCCTGCGCGCTGCTGCTGCGGTTTTTCGCGCGCCGCGCGCCGCTGCTTGCGGCCATCGCCGTGGCCGGCGCGCTCGTGCTGTGGTGGGCGACGTTCGATCACGCGCTGCATGCGGACAATCGCTATTATCTGCGCACGATCCTGCTCGTCGGAACCTGCGGCCTGGCGGCTGTCGCCGGGCTCATGCAGCTCGTTCGCGAGGAGACGCCTGTCGCGCGCATCGCGCCCGTGCGCCGCGCGCTCGATGCGCTGCGCGCCGATGATTTCGCGGGCGCCGTCATCGGCGCCGTCGCGCTCGTTCTGTTCGTCCATGTCGTCGAGACCGCGAAGTTCGTGCGCGGCTTTACGGCCTATCGCGCGGCCGTGCGCGCGCTCGCGCTGGGCGAGGCCGCCGACCCGCAGCTCGGCGCGCCGTTCTTCGTCTCGTCGCAGCGGATCGACGCGGACCTCGATCGTCTCTCGTGGTTTTCGACGACGCCCTATCTTTCCGCCGTCGTCGCCGACTTCAGGCCGAAGCGGCTCGTGATCGATCCCGCCGGGAATTATTTCTGGCTGTCCTGCGCGACGGCGACGCAGGCCGCGCAGGCCGGGCGCGCCGTTGTGGCGGAGACGCGTGAGATGATCCGCGTCTATTCGTGCCTGCACCGGGACTAGTCGTTCCTGCGCGGGTCGAGCATGGCCGCGAGCGCAAGGACCAGCCCGAGCGCGGCGACGCCGGACATGAAGAAATAGGCGTGGAGGCCAAATATCTTCCACAGCGGGCCGCTCAGCACCGACACGAGCGCCGTCGTCAGGGCGTTGGCGCCGGATATCCAGCCTTGCGCCTGCGCGCGGCGCGTCTCGCCGACGAGGCGCGTGAGCGCGAAGATGGAGCCGAGATGCGTCGCGGCGAAACTGAAGGCGTGCAGCGCCTGCGCGAGGAATACGAAAGCTGGGCTCGTCGTCGTCGCCATGACGAGCCAGCGCAGGATGGCGACAAGCGCGCCGGCGACGAGAAGGCCGTAGGCGCGGTTCGCGCCGCCGAAACGGTTCGAGGCGAAAAAGAAGGCGATCTCGGTGGCGACGCCGACCGCCCACAGAAGGCCGATCATGAAATCGCTGTGGCCCTGCGCGCGAAAGGCGATGGAGCCGAATGCGTAGACGACGGCGTGGCTCGCCTGGACGAGGGCGCCGCCCAGCACGACGAGCGCGACGAGGCGTGGCTGCGCGATCTTCTCGAGTTTCCGCACGCCGCCGCTGTCGGCCGCGCGGGCGTCCCGGGGCGCCAGCAGGACGACGCCTGCGGCGGCGAGCGCCATCACCGCCGAGATCACGAAGATCATCGTATCGGGCGGAACGAGGCCGACGAACCAGCCGCCGACCACCATCAGCACGAGCACGCTGAGCGAGCCCGCGCCGCGCACCACGCCATAGTCGAGCGGGCGCTCGCCCGCGACGACGCGGCGGCGCGCCTCGCGCAGCACGATGGAATCGGTGAGCGCGATCATCGGCCCCTGGCCGAAGGCGCTCAAGACGATGAAGAGAAAGACGAGGCCGTAGACCGGTTGCACGAAGCCGGCGCACAGGTTCGCCAGCGTCATGCCGACGCCGCAGAGCGCGAGCAGGCGCGCGCTCGCGCCGTGGCGGTCGGCGAGCGGCGGGATCAGCAGATTGGAGAGAAAGCGCGCGACCGGCGTCGCGCCCTGGATCAGCGCGATCGATTCGGCGGCGAAGCCGATGCTCGCATACCACAGGGACAGGAACGGCAATTGCACGCCGACGGGCGCGAAGACCAGCAGGTTCAACGCGGCGAGGCGCGACGCCGAGGCGCCCGTCTGTGGTTCTGCCCGAGACAAATCCGGTCCTTGGGGTGAGCTGCGCCGGCGGCGCAGGCCGCCCTCATATCAGATCGCGCGCGGCTGCGCGCCGCCGCCGGATTGCGCGGCGGCGCGAAGCGCTCCATGGTTGCGGGCAGGAGAGGGAGCGCCCGTGAAGTTTCCGACGACGATCGCCGGCAGCCTGCCGAAGCCCGCCTGGCTCGCGGAGCCCGAGAAACTCTGGGGCGCGTGGCGCGCGGAAGGCGTGGAGCTCGACCGGCTGAAGCGCGACGCCACGTTGCTGTGGCTGAAGCTGCAGGAAGATTACGGCATCGACATCGTCGGCGACGGCGAACAGTCGCGCATCCATTTCGTGCACGGCTTTCTCGAACAGATCGAGGGCATCGACTGGAACAGGAAGACCGCGATGGGCATCCGCAACAATCGCTATGTCGTGGATGTGCCGACCGTCACCGCGCCGGTCAAGCGCAAGCAGGCCGTGCATGCGAAGGAAGCCGCCGTCGCGCGCGAGCATACGAAGCGCAAGCTGAAATTCACGCTGCCGGGCCCGATGACGATCTGTGACACGATCGCCGACGGCCATTACGACCGCCGCGCCGACATGGCGATGGCCTTCGCGAAGGCGTTGAACGCGGAGGCGCGCGAACTGGAAGCTCTCGGCGTCGACGTCATCCAGTTCGACGAGCCGGCGTTCAACGTCTTCATGGGCGAGGTCGTCGAGTGGGGCGTGCCGGCGCTGGACGCGGCCATCGAGGGGCTGAAATGCGAGACGGCCGTGCACATCTGCTACGGCTACGGCATCGAGGCCAACATCAAGTGGAAGGAAACGCTGGGCGACGAATGGCGCCAGTATGAAGCGATTTTTCCCGCGCTCAACAAGTCGGCCATCGGCGGCGTCTCGCTGGAATGCGCGGGCTCGAAGGTTCCGATCTCGCTGATCCGGCTCCTGCCGGATAAGCAGATTCTCGTCGGCGCGATCGATGTGGCGACGAGCAGGATCGAGACGGCGGAAGAGGTCGCCGCCGTCATGCGCGAGGCGATGAAGCACGCCGACGCCGAGCGGCTGCAATGCTCGACCAATTGCGGCCTGGCGCCGCTGCCGCGCGGCGTGGCGGAGGGCAAGCTCGCGGCGCTGGGGGCAGGGGCGCGGTTGTTGCGCGGAGAGTAGGGCTCAATCCCTCACCGCTCGCGGGGAGGGTGGCGCGCGAAGCGCGACGGGTGGGGAGCGCCGGGCATCTGCTACAGCGCTGACCATGCCCAGCCAGCCCCACCCGCAATGCTGCGCATTGCGACCTCCCCGCGAGCGGGGAGGTAGGGGCGGCGGGACTGGACGGCGAGCCTTCAGGCTCGCATTTCACGGTGGGAATGAAGCGAGCCTGAAGGCTCGCGGTCCGGGCGGTCCGTCACTCCATCACCGCCGCCTTCAATATGCACACCATGGTCGCATGCGCCGGCTTGGCCGAGCGGTTGCGGATGACGTGCGGGCGGTCGCAGCGGTAGCGCAGGGTCTCGCCGGCGACGGCGGTTTCGATCACGCCGGCGACCTCGACCTCCAGTTCGCCCGAAATGACCGAGAGGCATTCGACCGAGCCGCGCTGGTGCGGGTCGGAGGCGAGCACGCCGCCGGGCGCGGCTGTGAAATCGTACCATTGCAGCCATTCGACCGTCTTGATCCAGCCGGTGATGGCGAGCCTGCACTTGCCGTCCTCGGACACGAGGATCGGCGTGTCGCCGCGTGAGGATTTCTCGACGAATGGCTCGTCCTGCGCGCCCTGCAGCACGCGCTCGATGGAGACGTCGAGCGCCTGCGACAGGCGCCAGATGGTCG
>DAIRCS010000111.1:0-11836 GCA_036796555.1 Rhodoblastus sp.
ATGGCCGCGCGCAGGGCTTTCGCCTTCGCCTCGGTGTCCGGGGCGGGTGGCGCGGAGCGGAGACCCGTGCGGAGCCTGTCGAGTTCGTCGGTCATAGCATGTCCTCCGCCCGCGCCATCGCGCGCAGGCGTTTCTTAACCTCGCTCATCCGCCAGGCGACGGTGCCTTCCGACAGGCCGAGGGCCGCGGCCGCTTGCGCCTGTGTCAGCTCTTCGCCCAGGACCAGCGCGACCGTTTCGCGCAGTTCGGGCGGCAGATCGGCCATCACCCGGGCCAGCCAGGCCTGCGTCTCGGCCTCGGCGGCGTTCGTTTCCTGACGGTCGCGTTCCCAGTCGCCCCAGCCGTCGGCGGCCCGGGCGCGTGTCGCCGCCCGGCGGTGGCGGTCGCGGGCGGCATTGATCGTCACCCGGTAGAGCCAGGTTGTGAACCGCGAACGCCCGGCGAAATGCCCGAGCCTGGCCGGCAGCGTGACGCAGATGTCCTGGGTCAGGTCCTCGGCTTCCGCGCGCGCGCCGGTCAGGCGAAAGGCCAGGCCGAAGATCCGGTGGTAATGGCGGTCGAGCAGCGCCGCGAAAGCCTCGCGGTCGCCGGAGACGGCAGCGGAAACCAGCGTTTCGTCGGGCGTATCCATCAGCATCACGCTAGTTTGGACGCGGGTCGGGTGGCAATCCTTGGCGCCGGAGAAAAGAAAACCGCCGCCCCCTGGGGCTGGGGACGGCGGCAGGCCGGAGCGGGGCGGGGGAGGGCCGCCCCCGGGGCGCCCGGATCGCCCCCGGCGGGGCCCGCCCGCCGGAAGACATGATCCGGTTCGTGCTCGCGCCTGACGGGACGGCGACGCCGGATTTGAAGCGCCGCCTTCCGGGGCGGGGTGTCTGGACAACGGCTTCGGCCGAGGTCGTGGCGCAGGCGATCAAGCGGCGGGCCTTCGACCGCGGCTTCAGGGGCAAGGCGGTCGTCCCGGACGATCTGCCCGACCGGATCGACAGGCTGATGGAGGCGGATTGCCTTCAGCGCCTGTCGCTCGCCAACAAGGCGGGGCTGGTCATAACCGGCTTCGCCAAGGTCGAGGCGGCGATCGCCGCCGGCGAGGCGATTGCGATCCTGCACGCGACCGACGGCGGGCAGGACGGCAAACGCAAGATCGGACAGGCGCTGCGCCGGCGTTTCGGCGGCGAGGCGCCGCCCGAACTGGAATGCTTCGGTTCGGCCCAATTGGATTTGGCATTGGGACGGACAAATGTGATACATGCAGCGCTCCGAGCAGGGCCCGCGAGCGCGGCGCTGCTGGCGAGCATGAAGAGATTGCTGGTCTACCGGTCGGCCGCGACCCCATCCGCACAGGCGGGCAGCGCGGCGGAGATGGGTTGACCTTTTCGAGTTTTCCGTCCGCGGCCCCGCGGCCGCGACGATGGAATCGGGCACAGGCGCCCGGGATGACAGACAAAGACGCAGGACGAATGAGCGAAACCAAAACCCCCGGGGACAAGACCCTTTCGGTCGGACCGAGCAAGACGCTGACGCTGAAGCGCCCCGTCGAGCAGGGCACGGTGCGTCAGAGCTTCTCGCACGGCCGCTCGAAGGCGGTCGTGGTCGAGAAGGTCAAGCGCCGCACGCTCGGCCCGCACGAGGTGAAAGCTGCGCCTGCCGCCGCGCCCGCCCCGGCCGCGGCTGCCCCTGCGGCCGCACCGAAGCCGACCGCCGCCCCGTCCGCGCCCGCCAAGCCGCCGTCTGGCGTGGTGCTGCGCACGTTGACCGAGGAAGAACGCCAGGCGCGCGACCGCGCGCTCGCCGACGCCCGCGTCCGCGAGGAAGAGGATCGCCGCCGCGCCGAGGCCGACGCCAAGGTCCGCGTCGAGCGCGAGGCCCGCGAGGCCGCCGAGCGCGAAGCCGCCGCGGCGCGCAAGCGCGCCGAGGAGGACCGCCTCTCCAAGGAAGCCGAAGCCAAGCGCAAGTCCGAGGTCGAGGCGCGCCGCCGTCTCGCGCCGGGCGAGGCGCCGCCCGCCGAGCAGCCCGCCGCTGCGGCGCCTGCCGCTCCCGCGCCTGCAGCGCCGCGCCCCGCGACGCCCGGCCCGGGCGCGCTCCAGCAGCTGCGCCGTCCGCTGCTGACGCCGAAGCTCAGCGTTCCGACCCCGCGCCCGACGCGCACCGGGCCGCAGAAGGATCGCGGCCGTCTGACCGTTTCCAGCGCGACCTCCGAGCAGGAGGAGCGCACACGGTCGGTCGCGTCGTTCAAGCGGCGCGTGCAGCGCCTGACGCGCGGCTCCCAGCAGGAACAGAAGGAAAAGATCGCGCGCGAAGTCGTGCTGCCCGAGACGATCACGATCCAGGAACTCGCCAACCGCATGTCGGAACGCGGCGTGGACGTGATCCGCTTCCTGATGCGCCAGGGCGACATGCACAAGATCACCGACGTGATCGACGCCGACACAGCGCAGCTGATCGCCGAGGAATTCGGTCATACCGTCAAGCGCGTCGCCGAATCGGACGTGGAAGAGGGCCTGTTCGATGCGCCCGACGCCGACGAGACGATGGAAGCCCGCCCGCCGGTCGTGACCATCATGGGGCACGTCGACCACGGCAAGACCTCGCTGCTCGACGCGATCCGCAACGCCAACGTGGTCTCCGGCGAAGCCGGCGGCATCACGCAGCACATCGGCGCCTATCAGGTGACGGCGCCGAACGGCCTGCCGATCACCTTCATCGACACGCCCGGCCACGCGGCCTTCACCGCGATGCGCGCGCGCGGCGCCAAGGTGACGGACATCGTCATCCTCGTGGTGGCCGCGGACGACGGCGTCATGCCGCAGACGGTCGAGGCGATCAATCACGCCCGCGCGGCGGAAGTGCCGATGATCGTGGCGATCAACAAGATCGACAAGCCCGACGCCCGGCCCGAGCGCGTGCGCACCGAGCTGCTGCAGCACAACGTGCAGGTCGAAAGCATGGGCGGCGAGACGCTCGAGGTCGAAGTCTCCGCCAAGCAGCACACCAACCTCGACAAGCTGCTCGAGGCGATCGCGCTGCAGGCCGAAGTGCTCGATCTCAAGGCCAATCCCGACCGCTCGGCCGAAGGCTCGGTGGTGGAAGCCCGCTTGGACAAGGGCCGCGGCCCCGTGGCGTCCGTGCTCGTGCAGCGCGGCACGCTGCGCGTCGGCGACATCGTCGTGGCGGGCGCCCAGTGGGGCCGCGTCCGCGCGCTGATCGACGACAAGGGCGCGAGCATCCAGAGCGCCGGTCCGTCCTTCCCGGTCGAGATCCTCGGCTTCAACGGCGCGCCGGAAGCCGGCGACCGCGTCGCAGTGGTCGAGAACGAAGCGCGCGCCCGCGAGATCACCGAATATCGTGAGCGTCAGAAGCGCGACAAGATCGCCGCCCGCGGCGGTTCGGCGCGCTCGTCGCTCGCCGACATGATGAGCCAGCTCAAGACGGCCGGCCGCAAGGAATTCCCGCTCGTCGTCAAGGGCGACGTGCAGGGTTCGGTCGAAGCGATCATCGCGACGCTCGAGAAGCTCAACACCGACGAAGTCGCGGCCCGCGTGGTGCATGCGGGCGTCGGCGGCGTGACGGAATCCGATATCACGCTGGCGGAAGCCTCGGGCGCCGTCGTCATCGGCTTCAACGTCCGCGCGCACAAGGAAGCGCGCGAGGCGGCGGAGCGCGCGGGCATCGAGATCCGCTACTACAACATCATCTACAACCTCGTGGATGACGTGAAGGGCGCGATGTCCGGCCTTCTGGCGCCGGCGATCCGCGAGACCATGCTCGGCAACGCGCAGATCCTCGAGGTCTTCAACATCACCAAGGTCGGCAAGGTCGCGGGCTGCCGCGTCACCGACGGCACGGTCGAGCGCGGCGCGCATGTGCGGCTCATCCGCGACAACGTGGTGGTGCACGAAGGCAAGCTCTCGACGCTCAAGCGCTTCAAGGACGAGGTCAAGGAAGTGCTGGCCGGCCAGGAATGCGGCATGGCCTTCGAGAACTACCAGGACATGCGCGCCGGCGACGTGATCGAATGCTATCGCGTCGAAGAGGTGAAGCGCACGCTCTGATCGGAATTGGGCCGGCGCGCCGAAAGCGCGCGCGCCGGTCTTCCGTCGCCTGAGGCGACGACAGAAAGAGACGCGCAGAGGCGCGAAACAATCAATGTCCAGATCCCATCATCAACACGGCGCCGAGCCGTCGCAACGCATGCTGCGCGTGGCGGAGCTGATCCGTCATGCTTGCGCCGAAGTTCTCTCGCGCGGCGAGATCAACGATCCCGTGCTCGAGACGCATGTCGTCACCGTTCCCCGCGTGAAAATGTCGCCGGACCTGAAGCTCGCGACGCTGTTCGTGATGCCGCTCGGCGGCAAGGATGCGGAAACCGTCATCAAGGCGCTCGACCGGCACCGCGCTTTCCTGCGCGGCGAGATCGCGCGGAAGGTGAATCTGAAATTCGCTCCCGACATCCGCTTCAAGGTGGACGACAGTTTCGACAACGCCGCCAAGATCGACGCGCTGCTGAACTCGGACAAGGTGCGGCGCGATCTCGATTCCGACGACGAATCGCCAGACGGGGTCGACGACAAGGCATGAGCAAGCCACGCTCCAATCGCGTCGTCGTCGACGGCTGGCTGATCCTCGACAAGCCCGTCGGCATGACGTCGACGCACGCCGTCTCGCGCCTCAAGCGCATCTTCAACGCCAGGAAGGCGGGCCACGCCGGCACGCTCGACCCGCTGGCGTCCGGCATCCTGCCGGTCGCCTTCGGCGAGGCGACGAAGACGGTGCCTTTCGTGCAGGACAGCGAAAAAGCCTACCGCTTCACTGTGCGCTGGGGGATCGAGACCGATTCCGACGATTCCGACGGCAAGCCGGTCGAGACGTCGGACATGCGGCCGGGCGTCGACCAGGTCGTGCAGGCGCTGCCCAATTTCATCGGCACGATCCTGCAGCGGCCTCCGGCCTTCTCCGCGATCAAGATCGCCGGCGAGCGCGCCTACGACCTCGCACGCGACGGGGAAATCGTGGAAATCGCGCCGCGGCCGGTGACGATCAATTCGCTGGAACTGGTGGATTCGACCGAGGATACCGCGACGCTCGAAGCGCAATGCGGCAAGGGCACCTATGTGCGCGCCATCGCGCGCGATCTCGGCCGCCTGCTCGGCTGCTACGGCCACGTCATAGCGCTCAGGCGCACGCGCGTCGGACCGTTTACGGAAGCTGACGCATCGACCTTCGCGGATATGGAGGCTTCGCCGGAGGCCGCGACGGAGCATATGCGCCCGGTCGAGGCCGGCCTTTCCGAACTGCCCTGCATCGTGATCGACCGAAACAACGCCGCGCGCCTGCGCCGCGGCCAGTCGATCCTGCTGCGCGGGCGCGATGCTCCAGCGGAAGGCGAGAAAGTCTATGCCGCCTGCGACGGCGAACCGATCGCCTTCGGCTCGGTCGAAGCGGGCGAGCTCGTGCCCGCCCGCGTGTTCAACCTCGGCGCGTAAAGCCGCTTACCAGCGGCAGACGCGGCGGCCGATTTCCGGATTCCAGTAGCAGCGGCGGCCGACATAGCGCGGCCCGTAATAGCGCGGCCGGGTGGCGTCCGCGACGACGGCGCCGGCGACCGCGCCGATCGCGCCGCCGGCGATCGCCCCCCCCGGCGTTCCGGAGGCGACGCCGCCGGTGATGGCGCCGCTGGCCCCGCCGACGGCGGCGCCGGTGACAACGCGCTCCTCGCGATAGGACGAACAGCCGGCGAGCGAGGCGGCCGTGAGGACTGTGGCAATCGCGAGAGCGCGCTTCATGTGAAATTCCTTGGCTGGGCGTCGGGGGACGCGTGGGGCGGGGGTTCGAACTGAACCGCAGCGACAACGCCCGACCGGCCGGAAGGTTCCCGCGCCGCAGGACTGGTCATCCCACGCTTTTCGTGTATAAGGCGCGCTTCGGTCCCGTAGCGGCCGAATTCCGACCCTGCTGGACGACATCCCGGCCGGGCCATTTCTCCAGACAGACAGGAGCTTCCCGATGTCGATCACGGCCGAGCGCAAGCAGGCGCTCATTTCCGAATATGCGACCAAGGCTGGCGACACCGGTTCGCCGGAGGTGCAGGTGGCGATCCTCACGGAACGCATTTCCAACCTCACCGACCACTTCAAGAGCCACGCCAAGGACAACCATTCGCGTCGCGGCCTGCTCAAGCTCGTTTCCCAGCGTCGCCAGCTTCTCGACTACGTCAAGAAGAACGACGACGCGCGCTACCGCAAGCTGATCGAACGCCTCGGCATCCGCCGCTAGGGCGTTGGACCGCGAGCCATCAGCCCCATGACAGGATTGCCGGAACCTCGCTGCTTCCAGAGCTTCCCCCTGTCTTGTGCGTGTCGGTTTTCTTTTGCGCATCCGACGAAAGAAGATTCAATGTTCGAAATCCATCGTGAAGAACTCGACTGGGCCGGCCGCAAGCTCGTGCTCGAAACCGGCAAGATCGCCCGCCAGGCCGACGGCGCCGTGATGGCCACCTGGGGCGACACGACGGTGCTGGCCACCGTGGTCGGCGCCAAGAACGCCAAGCCCGGCCAGGACTTCTTCCCGCTGACCGTCGACTATCAGGAAAAGGCCTTCGCGGCCGGCCGCATTCCCGGCGGTTATTTCAAGCGCGAGGGCCGGCCGTCTGAGCGCGAGACGCTGATCTCGCGCCTGATCGACCGTCCGATCCGCCCGCTGTTCCCCGAGGGCTATCGCAACGAGGTGCAGGTCATCGTGACCGTCCTCAGCCATGATCTCGAGAACGATCCGGACGTGCTGTCGATCGTCGCGGTCTCGGCGGCGCTGACCTTGTCGGGCATTCCCTTCATGGGCCCGGTCGGCGGCGCGCGCGTCGGTTACATCAACGGCGCGCTGAAGCTGAACCCGACGATCGAGGAGATGAAGTCCAGCGATCTCGACCTCGTCGTCGCCGGCACGTCGGACGCGGTGCTGATGGTCGAGTCCGAAGCCAAGGAGCTTTCGGAAGCCACCATGCTCGAGGCCGTCATGACCGGCCATCGCGGCTTCCAGCCCGTCATCGAGGCGATCATCCGCCTCGCCGAGCGCGCCGCCAAGGACCCGCGAGACTTCGCCCAGAGCGACCGCGCGGCCGTCGAGAAGGCCGTCGCGGATATCGCCGAGGCGGAGCTGCGCGCGGCCTACAAGATCACCGCCAAGCAGGAGCGCTACAAGGCCGTCGACGCCGTGAAGGCGAAGGTGACCGCCGCCCTGTTCCCGGAAGGGCAGGAGCCGCAATTCTCCAAGGAGCATGTCGGCGAGGCCTTCAAGGAACTGCAGGCCAAGGTCGTGCGCTGGAACATCCTCGACACGGGCGTCCGCATCGACGGCCGCGACGTGAAGACGGTCCGCCCGATCATCGCGGAAGCCGGCGTCCTGCCGCGCACCCACGGTTCGGCGCTGTTCACGCGCGGCGAGACGCAGGCGCTGGTCGTCGCCACGCTCGGCACGGGCGAGGACGAACAGTATGTCGACAGCCTGGAAGGCACCTACAAGGAGCGCTTCCTGCTGCACTACAACTTCCCGCCCTATAGCGTCGGCGAGACGGGCCGCGTCGGCTCGCCAAAGCGCCGCGAGATCGGCCACGGCAAGCTCGCCTGGCGCGCGATCCGTCCGATGCTGCCGACGGCGGCCGAATTCCCCTATACGATCCGCCTCGTGTCGGAGATCACGGAGTCGAACGGCTCCTCGTCGATGGCCACCGTCTGCGGCTCGTCGCTGGCGCTGATGGACGCCGGCGTGCCGCTGAAGCGGCCGACGGCGGGCATCGCCATGGGCCTGATCCTCGAGGGCGAGCGCTTCGCGGTTCTCTCCGACATTCTCGGCGACGAGGACCACCTCGGCGACATGGACTTCAAGGTGGCGGGCACGCAGGAAGGCGTCACCTCGCTGCAGATGGACATCAAGATCGCCGGCATCACCGAAGAGATCATGAAGGTCGCGCTCGGCCAGGCGCGCGACGGCCGTCTGCACATCCTCGATGAAATGTCGAAGGCGCTGACCGGCGCGCGCAGCGAGCTCGGCGAGTTCGCCCCGCGTATCGAGACGATGAAGATTCCGACCGACAAGATCCGCGAAGTGATCGGCACGGGCGGCAAGGTGATCCGCGAGATCGTCGAGAAGACCGGCGCCAAGATCAACATCGAGGACGACGGCACGGTGAAGATCGCCTCGTCCGACGGCAATTCGATCAAGGCGGCGATCAACTGGATCAAGTCGATCGCCTCCGATCCGGAAGTCGGCCAGATCTACGAGGGGACGGTGGTGAAGACCGTCGACTTCGGCGCTTTCGTCAACTTCTTCGGCTCCAAGGACGGCCTCGTCCACATTTCGCAGCTCGCTCCGGGCCGCGTCGCCAAGACGACCGACGTCGTCAAGGAAGGCGACAAGGTGAAAGTGAAGCTGCTCGGCTTCGACGATCGCGGCAAGGTGCGTCTGTCGATGCGCGTCGTCGACCAGGAGACGGGCGAAGACCTCGAGGCCAAGCAGAAGGCCGAGCGCGACGCGCAGAAGGCGGCGGAAGCGGGCGAGTAATCGCTCTTTCGCTTCGGAAACAGAAAACCCGCCGGGGCGACCCGGCGGGTTTTTTATGGATTGAAGAGAATGCCTTCGGCGCGGGCGGCGGCGGCAAGGCGGTTGTCGAGCGTGGCGAGTTGCGCGCGCTCATCGATCGCCAGCGCAAGGTAGGAGGCGTCGTAGAAACTGAGCGCATGTCGACGCGCGTGGCTCATGATTTCGCCAGCGTCCCCGGATTCTCGCAAGACGAGCGGCATAGCGCCGATTTCCCGCAATACTCGGTCTACGACCACAGCAGGAAGAATGCCGCGACGTTCTTTTTTCAAAGCGGTCGCTCGAATCTCATACCAGAACAATCGCGGCGCGAACGTCTGCGCCTCGATCATGCGCTGCGCGATTCCGGCGATCAAAGCGGGCTTTTCGTCGGGAAAATACAGGGCGGCGACGACCGAAGCGTCCACGACGAGCTTCATCTGTCGCGATCTTCCCGAATATCCGCGACGATGTCGTCGATCGTAATTCCTGCTTTCAAAGACGTCCGGAGGCGCTCCGCCGCATCCAGCGCGGCTTTCATCCGGCTCGAATAATCATCCTGCTCAGGCTGAATCCGCGCGATCGGCTTGCCGTGACGCGTGACGACGATCGTCTCGCCCCGCTCGACATCGTCGAGCAGGCTCAGGAACTTGGCTTTCGCTTCGCTGGCTTGAACAGTCTTCATGCCTGCATGATAGACTGGTCAGAATGACTGGTCAATTTCGACCGGCCAGCCTCACAGCATGCTCGGCAGAACGCGGTCCGGCGGGCGATGGCCGTCCATGAAGGTCTTCACGTTGACGATGACCTTCTCGCCCATGTCGATGCGGCCCTCGATCGTGGCCGAACCCATGTGCGGCAGCAGCGTGACCTTGCCGGCCCTGGCGAGCTTGACGAGCTTGGGCGAGACCGCCGGCTCATGCTCGAACACGTCGAGGCCGGCGCCGGCGAGTTCATTGCCCTCCAGCATGCGGACCAGCGCGTTCTCGTCGATGATCTCGCCGCGCGCCGTGTTCACGACAATGGCGTGCGGCTTCAGATATTTCAGCCGGCGCGCCGACAGCAGATGATAGGTCGCCGGCGTGTGCGGGCAATGCACGGTCACGATGTCCATGCGCGCCAGCATCTGGTCGAGCGATTCCCAATAGGTGGCGCCGAGCTTCGCCTCGGTCGCGAGCGCCACGCGGCGACGATTGTGATAGTGAACCTCGAGGCCGAAGGCGGCCGCGCGCACGGCGACGGCCTGGCCGATGCGGCCCATGCCGACGATGCCGAGCTTCTTGCCGGTGATGCGATGGCCGAGCATCCAGGTCGGCGACCAGCCGGCCCATTCGCCCGAGGGGATGGTCTGCGCGCCCTCGACGATGCGGCGGGCGACTGCCATCACCAGCGCCATGGTCATGTCGGCGGTGTCGTCGGTGAGGACGCCCGGCGTATTCGTGACGGTGATGCCGCGGCGCAGCGCCGAGGTCACGTCGATATTGTCGACGCCGTTGCCGAAATTGGCGATCAGCTTCATCTGGTCGCCGGCCTGCGCGACCAGGCCCGCGTCGATCCTGTCGGTCACGGTGGGGACCAGCACGTCCGCCGCGCGCATGGCCTCGGCCAGCTGGGCGCTGGTCATGGGCGCGTCAGTTTCGTTCAGGCGGACATCGAAGAGTTCGCGCATGCGCGCCTCGACGACCTCGGGCAGCTTTCGGGTTACGACAACCAGAGGCTTTTTCTGCGGCATTCCGTGTCCGTCCCTGCCCGTGCAATCGTCCGACTATATCGGCCGGCGGCATGAGGCCGCCATAATTCACCGCTCCTTAACGACGTCTGGACGACAACGTTCAGGAGCGCGCAACGGCGGTTCGACGCTTCCTAGCAGATGGCTGGACAAAGACAAGAACGCCGACGCCCTGGCACGGACCGGAGTTGCGACATGGCCTGGATGGCGGAACGGACTTGGCGCGCGGCTCGCCCCGGTGCGGGGGCGAGCGCCGTTCTGGCGCTGCTGCTGCTTCTCTGGGCGCCGATCGCGCAGGCCGCGCAGCAGACCGGTCCCGTGACCGGCCTGCCGTTGCCGCGTTTCGTCAGCCTGAAATCCGACCGCGTCAATCTGCGCGAAGGGCCGTCCAAGGACCACCGCACGACCTGGATTTTTCAGCGGGCGGGCCTGCCGGTCGAGATCACGGCCGAATTCGACATCTGGCGGCGCATTCGCGATTCCGACGGATCCGAGGGCTGGGTGCTGCATTCGCTGCTCTCGGGCCGGCGCACCGGCATCGTGGCGCCCTGGAAGAAGGGCGCGGAATTCCCACTGCGGCGCAGCGCCGACGCGGCCGCGGAAATCTCGGCCCAGTTGCAGTCCGGCGTGATCGGCGCGCTGAAATCCTGCAACGGCAAATGGTGCCGGATCGCCGGCGAAGGCTTCGACGGCTGGATCGAGCAGGAAAATCTGTGGGGCGCCTACCCCGGAGAGACCGTCCAATAGGCCGCCGGCGGCGCGGCTGGCGCCCGACGGGCCCGTCCGCCGCACGACGCACGCCGCAGTCCGCGAAGTGTGACCGCAGCGGCTTTCGAGCCCCGAACTCGTGTGTTAGAAGCCGGTCGTATCGAACGACCGGGCGCGCCCGGAAGCCAAGAGGATGGCGGAGAGATATGGGCGGACGGCGTTCCAGTTTCGGGTATGAGGACCTGCTCGCCTGCGGCCGCGAGGAATTATTCGGGCCGGGCAATGCGCAATTGCCGCTGCCGCCCATGTTGATGTTCGATCGCATCACCGAGATTTTCGAGACCGGCGGCGACCATGGCAAGGGCTACGCCCGCGCCGAATTCGACATCAACCCCAGCCTCTGGTTCTTCGACTGCCATTTCAAAGGCAATCCGGTCATGCCCGGCTGCCTCGGCCTCGACGCGCTCTGGCAACTGACCGGCTTCTATCTCGGCTGGCTCGGCAATCCCGGCCGCGGCATGGCGCTCGGCGTCGGCGAAGTGAAATTCTCCGGGCAGGTGCGGCCGACGGTGAAGACGGTCGCCTACGGCATCGATTTCAAGCGCATCTTCAAAGGCAAGCTCGTGCTCGGCATCGCCGACGGATGGGTGGCGGCCGACGGCGAGCGCATCTACGAGGCGAAGGACCTGCGGGTCGGCCTCGCCAAGGCGGAAGCGCCGGCCGCCTGACACGCGTGGACGTCAAACGCCCCGAGTCTTGTCGGGGCCGAGGGAGAAAGTCATGAGACGCGTCGTCGTCACCGGCATGGGCATCGTGTCCTCGATCGGCAACAAC
>DAIRCS010000112.1:0-11693 GCA_036796555.1 Rhodoblastus sp.
GGCCTTCGGCAGGCGATCGCCAACCTTGATCATATTTCCACTCCTGATTGGATTTCTCGACGGCGAAAGCCGCTGCAGCCAAGTTAGGGCGAAGCGCGCCCGCCGTCGAGCCTGACGGAAAATTCGAGCGCGCCCGTCGGCGTCGTCAGCGTCAGCCGCACCGGTCCCTTCGGCACGGGCGCGTCCTTCGGCGCCTCGGCCAGCGTCAGCCGGAAGGCGCCGCCGGCCTCGCGCTTCGTTTCCGCGAAATAGCCGTCGGGCGGCTCCGCGAAGAGATCGAGCGCGCCGGCGGTCTTCGGCGTCACGGTCCATGTCGGCTTGTCCGCGCCGGCGCGCGGCGCGAGCGTGGCAGCTTCTTCAGGAGCCACGGCCTTCGGCACGGCGGCGCGCGCGGCCGCCACCAGGGCAACGTCCGCGCCGGCTTCGCCCGCCGGCGCCAGTTCGAGCCGCGCCTCGGCGTGCATGGGAATGCATATTTTCTCGCAGGCCGCGTAATCCATCTTCAGGTCGGCGGCGACGGGCTTGCCTGCGTCCTTTGGCGTGATCGCGACGGGAAAGACGACGCGGCTCCGATAGCCGAACACGTCGAGCCCCGCTTCCTCGATCCGCTTCGGCGCGGGCATGGCGACGTCCGCGCTCGCGAGATTGTCCGACGCCGAAAAATCGAAACTCGGCGGCGAGCCGGCGTCGCCGGGATTGCGCCAGTAGGTCGTCGTATCCGGCGCGAGGTCGATCACGATCGCGGCCTGATAGGCGCCATTCGCCAGCCCGCCGCCCGAGACGAAGGAGACGCGCGCCTTGTCGGCGGCGGGATTGGCCTCAGCCGCCGACAGCGTCAGCGACAGCGAGATTGCGGCGGCGAGCGAGGTGAAGATGCGCATGACCGGCATTTAGAGGCTCGTGTCCTCGCGCGCCACTGAACTTCCCGTGAGCGGGGCCGATGTCGCCTTGGCGCCGCAGCGCAACGTGACTACCTTGTGTCCATGGCAGGCAGGAAGAGAAAGCCGAAATCCGGCGAAATCGCGTTTCTCGACGGTCAGTTGCTCGTCGCCATGCCCTCCATGCCCGACGAGCGCTTCGCGCGCACGGTCATCTACATGTGCGCCCATTCCGCCGAAGGGGCGATGGGCATCGTCATCAACCAGAAATCGAAATCGGTGACGTTCCCGGAGCTGCTGGTGCAGCTGAAGGTGATCGACGAAAAGGCCGCGATCCGCCTGCCGCCGGCGGTGGAGGGCGTGCAGGTGCTGCGCGGCGGCCCGATGGAATCCGGCCGCGGCTTCGTGCTGCACAGCGACGATTTCAACTCGGGCGAATCGACGGTCGCGATCGACAAGGGCGTCTGCCTGACCGCCACCCTCGATATTCTGCGCGCCATCGCCGACGGCGTCGGCCCGCATCACGCCGCGCTGGCGCTGGGCTACGCGAGCTGGGGGCCCGGGCAGCTCGAAAACGAATTGCTGCACAACGGCTGGCTGACGGGGCCGGCCGATCCCGCGTTGATCTTCGACCCCGCCCACGAGAACAAATACGACCGCGCCCTGCGCTCGATGGGCGTCGATCCGACGTTTCTCTCGGGCGAGGCGGGGCACGCCTAACTGGATTGCGAGCCTTCAGGCTCGCAATCCAGTTGCGAAGGCGAGCCTGAAGGCTCGCGGTCCGCCTACGGCTTCAGAATGATCCGCCCGATCACCTTGCCCGCGCGCAGGTCGTTCAGCGATTTGTCCGCCTCGTCGAGTGGACGCTCGATCGTCGGTACGCGGGGCACGCCGCCCTTGGCGACCAGCGCCATCAGCTCCTTCAGCTCTTCCAGATTGCCGACGTAGGACCCCTGCAGCGTCATCGCGCGCTGCGGGATGGTCGGCGTCGGCACGGTCACCTCGCCGCCCATCAGACCGACGACCACCACGCGCCCGCCGCGCGCCATCACGTCGAGGCCGAGCTGCACCGTCGCGCCGGCGCCGACGAGGCCGGTCCCCGCGGCCGTGCCCCCGCGGCCCGGAGTCATGTTGGGGCTTTGGGGCCCGGCGTCCGGCGCCTTGGGATCGATTGCGGCGAGCGCGCCCGCCTTCATCGCGGCCTCGCGGCTCGCCGGATTGACGTCGACCACGATCGCGCCATGCGCGCCCATCGCTTTCATCAGCGTCAGGCACATGAGGCCGAGGCCGCCCGCGCCGATCACCACGATCGGCTCGTTCTGGTAGACTTTCGCGCCGATCTTCTTCAGCGCGCCATAGGTTGTCAGCCCCGAGCAGGCGTAGGGCGCGGCAACCGACGTGTCCATGTCGCCGATATCAAGGCAATAGCGCTTGTGCGGCACGAGCACATGCGTGGCGTAGCCGCCGCCGCGGAAAATGCCGAGGAAACGCGATTGCAGGCACAGGTTCTCGTCGCCGCGCGCGCAGACCGCGCATTTGCCACAACCGATCCAGGGGAAGACGACGACCTTTGCGCCCGCCTTCACGGGACCCGCGTCCGGGCCGCCCGACACGATCTCGCCGGCGATCTCGTGGCCCATGGTCAGCGGCAGTTTCACGCCACGCTCGCCCATGTTGAGCTTCTTGCCGGAGCCGAGGTCGTAGAAACCTTCGCAGATGTGGATGTCGGAATGGCACACGCCGGCGGCGGTGATCTTCACCAGCACTTCCTCGCCGGTCGGCTGCGGCGTCGGACGCTCGTTGAGCGCGAGCGGGCCGTCGAAAACGGTGACGTCGTATGAACGCATTTTTGGTCCTCCCGACGCGAGATTAGCAGCTTGGCGGGAGGCGGCGAGTCGGGCGGGCGCATGGCAGGCGCGCAGCGGGTATTTTGAGGGCCGGCCGGAGGTCGGCGGTCCCGGGTCGGCGGGTGGACATCCGGGACCGCCGGCTTCCAGCCGGCAATTCGGCGTGAATTACTCCGCCGCTTCCAGGAAGCGCTCGGCCTGCGCGAGGTCGACCGACACGAGCTGGCTGACGCCGCGCTCGGCCATAGTGACGCCGAACAGCCGGTCCATGCGCGCCATGGTGATCGGATTATGCGTGATCGTCACGAAGCGCGTATCCGTCTTCTTACGCATTTCCTCGAGCAGGTCGCAGAAGCGTTCGACGTTGGAATCGTCGAGGGGCGCGTCCACCTCGTCGAGCACGCAGATCGGCGAGGGATTGGTGAGGAAGACCGCGAAGATCAGGCTCATCGCGGTCAGCGCCTGCTCGCCGCCCGACAGCAGCGTCATCGTCTGCGGCTTCTTGCCCGGCGGCTTGGCAAGAATTTCGAGTCCGGCCTCGAGCGGATCGTCGCTCTCGACGAGCTGCAGTTCCGCCGTGCCGCCGCCGAACAGCGTGTTGAACAATTCCTTGAAGTGATTGTTCACGACGTCGAAGGCGGCGAGCAGCCGCTCGCGGCCCTCGCGGTTGAGATTGCCGATCGCGCCGCGCAGCTTGCGGATCGCCTCGGTGAGATCGTCGCGCTCGGCGACCATCTTCGCCGATTGCGCCTCCACCTCGGTCAGTTCGTCGTCCGCGCGCAGGTTGACGGCGCCCAGACGTTCGCGGTCCGCCTTC
The DNA here is from genome assembly GCA_036796555.1 of Rhodoblastus sp. Taxonomy (GTDB): domain Bacteria; phylum Pseudomonadota; class Alphaproteobacteria; order Rhizobiales; family Beijerinckiaceae; genus JAJXWB01. Next base: position 3,543 of record DAIRCS010000112.1, read on the forward strand.
AGTCTGTCGAGGCGCTCCGAGATTTCGTCCGTTTCCGGCAATGCGTCGCCGGGCTTCACGCCGGCGAGCTCGGCCAGATGTTCGGGCGCGCAATCCAGCTCGTGCTCGATCTGGCGCAGCACGTCGGCGAGCCGCTGGCGCGCGGCTTCGACGCGCGATTCGGAGCGCGCGCGTTCCTCGCGCGCCGCGCTCATCGCGTCGAGCGTGGCCCGGGCGACGCGGTCGGCTTCGGCGAGCATGGTTTCGGCGGCGGCGCGTGCGTCGGAGGCTTCCTTGCGCGCTTCTTCCGCCGTTTCCATCTCGCCCATCAGCGCGCGGCGCTTCATCAAAAATTCGTCCGGCGCCTCGGCGAGCATTTCCGCTTCGTCCTGCGCTTCGGCGCGGCGCGTTTCGAAATCGGCGATATGGTCGGCGCCGTTCTCGCGCCGGTCGATCCACGAGCGGCGCTCGTTGGCGATGGCGGCGCGCCGGCGGGCGCGGGCTTCGGCGTCGCGCGTCAGCGCCTGCAGCGCGGCGCGCGCTTCGGCGGCGGCCGCGCGGTCCTGCGCGGCGGTCGCGCGCGCGGCGTCCAGCGCGCCGGCGAGCGAGGCCGGCTCGTCGAGTTCGTCGAGCAATTGCTCGGCCTGGCGCTGGCGCTGGCGCGCCTCGTCGCGATTGGCGAGCGCGGCGGCCTTGGCTTCCTGCAAGGCGGACAGGCGCGCTGACGAGGCCGCGCGGCGCTTCTCGGCGGCGGCCAGCCGCTCCCGCGTTTCATTGACCGCGCGCTCTGCGATGCGCTGCGCCGCGCGAGAATCCTGCTCGTTCTGGGCCGCCGCGCGAAGAGCCTGCTGCGCGGCTTCCGCCTCGGCGCGCATCTTTTCGGCTTCACGCCGCGCGGCCTCTGCCTCTCGCGTGAGATCGCCGAGCCGGTTCTTCTCGGCGAGCCGGCGCGCGGCGGGCGTCGGCGCTTCCGCGCCCTGCGTGAACCCGTCCCAGCGCCAGAGGTCGCCCTCCTTCGAGACGAGCCGCTGGCCGGGCTTCAGAAGTCCGCGCAGCCGCGGACCTTCCTCGCGCAGCACGACGCCGATCTGCGCGAGCCGGCGCGCCAGCGCGGGCGGCGCCTGCACGAGTTGCGACAGCGGCGTGACGCCCGGCGGCAGGGCCGGATCGCCGGAGGCGTCGGTCGAAGCCCAGTGCGCGGGCGCTGACGTATTGGCGGAGGCCTCGAGATCGTCGCCGAGCGCCGCGCCGATCGCGGCCTCGTAGCCCTTCTCGACCTTCATCTCCTCGACCACGGGCGGCCAGAGGCCGCCGGCGTTGGAATCGAGCAGCTTCGACAGCGTGCGCGCCTCGGTTTCGAGCCGCTGCGCCTTGCGGTCGGCTTCGGTCAGCGGCCCGCGCAGCTCCGCTTCCTTGTCTCGGGCGGCGGCGTGCGATTCTTCCGCCAGCAGCGCGCGCTCTTCGGCGGCTTGCGCCTCCTCGATCAGGTTCTCGAGCGTTTCGGCCAGTGCCTGCGCTTCCTCTTCGCCTGAACCGCTCGACGCGATCATCGCGAATTCGGTTTCGACGCGCGTGATCTCGGCCTCGAACCGCGCGAGCCGCTGCGTCTCGTCGCGCACGCTCGCCTCGGCGGACGCGCGCTTGGCGCTGGCGTCCGACAGCAGCGCCTGCGCGTCCGACAGCAGGCGCTCGGTTTCCGCGAGCTTTTCGTCCGCCATCTGCGCGCGTTCGGCGGCCTCGGCGCGGAGGTCGCTTTCCGATTCCTCCAGCTCCTTCAGCTCGGAATCCTCGGCTTCCAGCCGCGCAATGGATTGCGAGGCGTCGTCGATCAGCGCCTTCTCGCGTTCGAGGTCGCGCGCGATCTGCTCGATGCGCCGCGCGATCTCGGCGGCGCGCTCCTGCGCGCGCTTTTCCTCCGCCTCCAGCGTCTCGCGCGCCAGCATGATGCGTTGCAGGGCGGCGCCGGCGCGCGCTTCCGCGTCGCGCAGGCCGGGCAGGCGGTGCGCCGCGCTCGCCTGCAGGCGCGCGGATTCGGCCTGCTGCGTCGTGCGCTCGGCGACCTCGCGCACGTCGGCTTCCAGCTTGCGTTCGGCGTCCGCCAGCGCCTGCGAAGCCTCGCGGTGCAGGCTCAGCGCGACCAGCGCCTCGTATTTGCGGATGTCCGACGCCAACGACTTGTAGCGCGAGGCCTGTCGCGCCTGCCGCTTCAACGAATCGATCTGCGCGTCGACCTGCTTCATCACGTCTTCGAGGCGCGTGAGATTTTCTTCGGCGCCCTTCAGGCGCAATTCCGCCTCGTGCCGGCGCGAATGCAGGCCGGCGACGCCGGCGGCTTCTTCGAGAATGCGGCGGCGCGCCTGCGGCTTGGCGGAAATGATCTCGCCGATCATGCCCTGCCGCACCAGCGCCGGCGAGCGCGCGCCGGTCGAAGCGTCGGCGAACAGGAGCTGCACGTCGCGCGCGCGCACCTCGCGCGAATTAACGCGATAGGAGGAGCCCGCCTCGCGCTCGATCTTGCGGGTGACCTCGATCAGTTCCGAATCATTGAAGGCGGCGGGCGCGGTGCGGGCGGAATTGTCGAGCACCAGCCCGACCTCGGCCGTGTTGCGCGCGGGCCGGTTGCCGGAGCCGGAGAAGATCACGTCGTCCATGCCGGACGCGCGCATGTTCTTGTACGAATTCTCGCCCATGACCCAGCGCAGGGCCTCGACGAGATTCGACTTGCCGCAGCCATTGGGCCCGACGACGCCCGTCAGTCCGGGCTCGATGTGGAATTCGGTCGGTTCGACGAAGCTCTTGAAGCCGACGAGCCGAAGCTTGTTGAATTTCATGAACGGTTCCCGCCGCCGCCACGGCTCATTGACGCCTGACCCTAGAAAGCGTCACAGACAATGGGGAAATGCAAGCAAATCGCGGCTTTTTCTTGTGAATCGCGAGTCGGAACGGAGTCCCGCGCAATCCACAGGAATTTTTCCGGGCGGCTCGCCGCTACTTCTTCTCCGCCAGGAACGGCGCCAGCAGCTTGTCGAGGTCGCCGGGCGCGATCTCGCCCTTCTTGCGCTCGCCGTTGATGAAGAAGCACGGGGTGGAATCGACGCCGAACTTGTCGGCGGCGCGCTGCCGGACCTTCAGCACGTTCTGGTAGAGCGTATTGTCCTGCAGGACCTTCTTGAACTCGTCCGAGCCGATGCCGGCCTGCTTGACGGTGTTTTCCAGCGCGTCGAGCGGCTTGTCGACGAAGGCCCAGTTCTTCTGCTGGGCGAACAGCAGGTCGACCAAAGCCTCGCGCTTGTCGCCGGCCGAACGGGCCAGCATGAAGGCCGCCGCCGCCAGCGCGTCGAGCGGGAATTCGCGCAGGGTGAAGCGCGCCTTGCCGGTGTCGATGTAATTCTTCTTGAGGAGCGGATAGGTCTCCGCGTGGAAGGCCGCGCAATGCGAGCAGGTCATCGAGGCGTATTCGACGATCGTGACGGGAGCGTCGTCCTTGCCGAGCCAGACGTCCGGCAGCGCGTCCGGCGCCATCAGCTCCTTGACGTCCACCTTGCCGTCGAGCGCGAAGACGGCGCCGGGCGCGAGCGCGACGCCCGCGGCGGCGCCGGCGAGGAGGAGGCGGCGCGAAAGGATAAACGGCTCGGTCATGCTCGGTCCCGTCCTGCGCCGGAAAATCCGGCCGCGATCAGCGAAGTCATTGCTGGCCGAATATGGCAAATGCAGGGTTACGGCAAGCGGCTGGCCGATTGACGCCGCCGGAACGCGGCGTTTTCATCTGTCGGCCCGGATCGGGCGGCATCTGGCGGTTGGGGGACGGCCATGCGCAGATTGGCGACCGTTTTTCTCGGTTTTCTGGCGGCGGGCCCCGCTCTGGCCGCCGACATCGAATGGGAAGTCGCCAATCGCTTCCGGCTTTTCAAGTCCGAAGCGCAGTTCCGGGCGATTGCGGCGGTCTACGAGAGCCTGCCCGCCGCCGCCCGCATCGCAAGTCCTGCGCTGGCGCTCGAGACCGAACTCGAGCAGCGCGCCGCCGAAAAGACGCTCGGATCCGCCTTCGGCGATCCGACCGCGCTCGCCCGCTACGGATGGGCGTCGGCGGTGGTGGCCGCGAGCGCCGACAATGCGAGCGGAACCTGCTTCCAGGCGGGCAACCGGGGCCATTTCCCCTGCGCGCTCGCCAATGGCGACCAGTTCCTCGCGCCGCGCAAGTTCGACCTGATCGCCCGCGCCCGAAATCTGGATGCGGCCGTCGCCGCGCGGCCCTGCGTCTGGACGCTCGGCGCCGCGACCGTCTCCGCCGCGCGCTGCGGCGACGAGGCGCGCTTCCAGAATGTCGAGTTCGGCGCGCCTTTCGCCATATCCGTCGCCGATTCCTCTGGCGTCGAACTCGGGCGGATTTCCGATCAGGCCGCACGCGTCGTCACCATCGTCGGCCTCGGCGATTCCTTCGCATCCGGGGAAGGCAATCCCGATCGCGCCGCCTTGCTGGGCGCGACCCCCGACGAATTCGACCGTTCGTCGCTCATGCCGGGCTCCGGCCCGATCTTCGGTCAGGCGCGGCAATATCCGCTGCGCCTCGGCGCAACGCCGACACGGATCGGCGCGCCCTACGCCGCGGCCAAATGGCTGTCGGCGCAGTGCCACCGTTCGCTCTACAGCCAGCAGGCCAAGGCCGCGCTCGCCGTCGCGCTGGAGCAGAAGCACGCGGCGGTGAATTTCCTCGGCTACGCCTGCACCGGCGCGACCGTCGAGGCGGGCGTTCTCGGCTATTGGGCCGCAAGATCCGACATTTCGGCCAATTACTACGACGCGTCGCCGCAGATCATGCGGGCGCTGCGCGACATGTGCGCGGAGCCCGCGGCCTATTTGAAGTTCTGGCCGACAGCCGGCTACGTCTGGCGCGCGCTGAAGCCCTGCGCCGCGAAGCGCTTCGACAGGATCGACGCGGTTCTTCTCAGTATCGGCGGCAACGACATCGGTTTTGCGAGCGTGATCGCCAACGAGACGGTCGATGCGGGCGGCCGTTTCCAGGCCTTTCGCAACATTCTCTACAAGCTCTGGCTGTCGCAGGCCTCGCCCATTTCCTTCGAGGAGGCCGAGCAGGCGGCCAGGACGAAACTGCCGGGCGCCTATGCCGATCTGGCCGAGGCGCTGCATCGCTTTCTCGGCGTCCGCGGGGCCACGATCGTGCAGACCGGCTACCCCTATCTCACGCGCACGAGCGAGACGGCGGTCTGCAAGGCGTCGACCGACGGCATGGACGTCCACGAAATACTCGGCATGCGCAAGGAAAGCACCGGCGCGCGCGCCGTGCTGTTCGTCGATCGCTTCAACGCCGCGATCGCAAAGGCCGTGGATTCGTTGCCGCCCGAGCGCCGCTGGCGGCTGGTCGTCGGACATGTGGCGCAATTCACGGGCCACGCCATCTGCATGGCCGGCGCCCTCAGCGGCGGCGACGCCGGGATCATGCAATTCCCCACCTACCAGTTCAGCCGGCATGTCTGGCGGGGCATAGCGCCCGACGCCTGGGCCGCCTATCGCCCGAAGGCGCGATGGTTCGTGACGCCGAACGATTCCTTCCTCACGGCGAATTACATGAATGTCGAGAGCCTGACTCCGAACCCGCGCGACAAGCTGCAGCCTCTGTTCGCCGCCACGCTCGGCGGTTCGTTTCATCCGAACGCCCTTGGCCATGCGGCCATCGCCGACGGCGCGCTGCCCGAATTGCGCGCCGCGCTCGGCTTCGCCGCGCCGCAATGATCAGCGGCGCTTTTCGGAGAGCGCGACGGTTCCGAGCCGCGTGAGAGCCGCCTTGAGCGCCTCGTCCTCGATGCCTTCCGCCAGCCGCTCGGCCTCCGCGCGCGCGCGCGGGTCGACGGCAAGCGGCTTTCGCGCCGTCTTGCGCTTCGGCGTGAAGGGTTCGGCCCGGAGCGCGATCCTGCCGACGCAACGCCAGCCGAGATGCGCGTTCACGCGCTCGATCAGCACCGGCGCGAGATGCTGGATTTCGAGCCCCATGCCCTGGGCGACGCGTAGCATCAGCGTCGCGGGCTCGGCCGCCTTGGCCGGATCGCTTTTCGGCCCGCGCGGCGGCCAGCGCAACCGGGCGGGCTCGCAAATGGCGGCGAGCCGTTCGCCGACGATTTCGGCCCAGTCCAGCACCAGCGTCGCCTGCGACATGCCCAGGCGCGCGACCAGCGGATCGAGCGTGTCGGGCAGGAATTCGGCAAGCGGTTTCGCGCGCGAGGCGCGGCGGGGCGGCGGCATGGCGGGAGGATAGCATGAAAGCGCCCCCATCTGGTTGTTGGGGTAATTGACAACACGTCCGTGTTGGCTAGATTTACAACATGAAAGCAGTTCTGCTGCTCGACGAACGTCATGTCGTCGCCGAAACGGCTTTTGTCGAAATCCGGATCTGGCGCGTGCCGAGGCCGGTCGCAGGCTCGGCCCACGCGTTCAAATATTCGCTCGCGCTCGTCGTCTCGGGCCTATGCGTGCTGCGCTATGACTACGAGGCGGGCAAGGGCGATCACAAGCACATCGGCGACAGGCAGATCGATTACACATTCACGACGGCCGAGAATCTCCTCGGCGATTTCTGGAACGACGTGGATACATGGAGAGCCACATGACTCAGGTGACGCTTTGCGTCGCGTCGGCGGAAGACCTCGCCAGGCGCGCCCGCGCTGCATTGCGGGGAGAGAAGCAGGGAGCTTTCATCTCCTTCGCCTCGCCCGATCTGCTGTGGCGCGTGCTCACGCGCAAGCGCTGGGACATTCTGCGCGCGATGACGGGGCAGGGGGCATTGGCGATGCGCGAGATCGCGCGGCGTGTCGCGCGCGACGTAAAAGGCGTGCACAGCGATGTTCATGCGCTGATCGACGCGGGCGTCATTCGTCGCGACGAGATGGGCGGCTTCGTGTTTCCCTATGATTCCGTGCATGTCGATTTCACGCTGACCGCCGCCGCCTGACCGTGGCGCAGAACTCCCCCGCCCGACGGTTGCTCGCCTGGTACGACCGTCACGCCCGCAAGCTGCCGTGGCGCGCGCCGCGCGGCGCGACGCCGGACCCTTATGCGGTCTGGCTGTCGGAGATCATGCTGCAGCAGACGACGGTCGCCGCCGTTGCTCCTTACTTCCGCCGCTTCCTCGAACGCTGGCCGGATGTGAACGCCCTCGCCGCGGCGCCGGATGAGGAGATCATGCGCGAATGGGCGGGGCTCGGCTATTATTCGCGCGCCCGCAACCTCGTCGCCTGCGCGCGGGCGGTCGTCGCGCGCGGCGGTTTTCCATCGGATGAGCCCGGGCTGCGCGAATTGCCGGGCGTCGGTCCCTATACGGCGGCCGCCGTCGCCGCCATCGCCTTCGACAAACGCGCCGTCGTCGTCGACGGCAATGTCGAGCGTGTCGTCGCGCGCCTGTTCGCGATCGAGACGCCGTTGCCGCAGGCCAAACCGGAAATCCGCGCGCGCGCCGACGAACTGACGCCGCAGGAGCGCGCCGGCGATTTCGCGCAAGCCATGATGGATCTCGGCGCGACCATCTGCACGCCGAAGAGGCCCGCTTGCGCGCTATGCCCGCTCGCCGAGAATTGCGTCGCGCGAAAATCGGGCGCGCCGGAAACCTGGCCCCGCCGCGCGCCGAAGCCCGAGCGCCCCGAGCGACGCGGGGCCGTGTTCGTCGCGGTGCGCGCGGACGGCGCCGTTCTGTTGCGCACGCGCCCGCCGAAGGGGCTGCTCGGCGGCATGGCGGAATTTCCGGGCACGGAATGGTCGACCGATTTCGACGCGTCGCGCGCGCTCGAAGCGGCGCCGATCGCGCTTGACTGGGAGCCGAAGGCCGGCGACGTCGTCCACGTCTTCACGCATTTCGCGCTGAAGCTCACGGTCTATGTCGGGGAAGCGCCCGCATCGCGCAAGGCGCCCGACGGCGCGCGATGGGTGGCCGCGGCCGATCTTTCGGATGAAGCCTTGCCGAGCCTGATGCGCAAGGTGGCGGCCCATGCGGGTCTCGACCTGCGCCCGCGAAAATAAGCGCGCTTGCCTTGCCGCCCTGCCAATGCAGGATAGGCGTTCCGCGATGCCCATGGAGAGGCCCCCGGGGATGGCGCGACGCAAGCCGGCGATCGAAGTCGAGATTACCGAAGGCGCCATTCGCGTGCGCCATGCGGGCCGCACGCT
>DAIRCS010000113.1:0-11670 GCA_036796555.1 Rhodoblastus sp.
GCGAGGAATTGCAGCCGCTCGCCAAGACCAACATCGAATCGCTCGCCGAATTCGACAATTTCACTTTCGCGCGCGAGGCCGGCAAGAAGCTCGCCTTCAAGGAGCCGTCCGACTACTGGCTCGACGCCGACGAGAAGAAGGTCGTCTCGCTGCATTTCACGTTGCTGCTGAAGCAGCCGATCGCGGCGAAGAAGGTGTTTTCGTTCCAGGTCTACGATCCCACCTATTTCGTCGCCTTCGGCTTCGAGAAGACGGATCCGGTCACGCTCAGGGACGGGCCGGCGGGCTGTTCGGCGAGCGTGATGGACCCCGCGCCGCTGCTGGCGGCCGAATCGCAGAAGCTGAGCGCGGCGGCGTCGGAGAATTTCTCGCCCGGCGCGGACCTGTCGTCGCGGCTCGCGCCGCGCGTCGTGGTGGCGTGTCCGTGAGCGGGCGGGCCGGGTCGCAATTTCTCCCTCCCCCTTGCGGGGAGGGGGGGGTGGGGGTAGCCGCGCCGGTAATCTCGCGAGATTTCACCCAGTCGCCCCCCACCCCCGGCCCCTCCCCGCAAGGGAGAGGGGAGCGGCGCGCCGCCCTCTCGTACCTTCCGGCCTTCGCGCTCGTCGCCGCCGTCCTTCTCCTCGCCACGCCCGCGCTCGCGCAGCGCAATCCCTTCGCGGTCGGCGCCAACGAGGGCAGCGTGGGGGCGGGCAACGCCATGGTCGCCTGGCTTCTCGCCCAGCAGTCGCATTTCTACCGCGCGCTCACCGGCGCGGCGCGCGAGGCGAAGGAGAGCATGGCGGGCTTCTGGCTGCTCGCCGGTCTGTCCTTCGCCTATGGCGTCTTTCACGCGGCGGGCCCCGGCCACGGCAAGGCGGTGATGGCCTCCTACATGATCGCCAACGAGCGCGCGCTGAAGCGCGGGTTGGCGCTGACCTTTCTCGCCGCCGTGCTGCAGGGCGCGGTCGCCGTCGCCATCGTCGGCGTCGCCGCGCTCGTGTTCAACGCCACGGCGACGCGCATGACGCAGGCCGCCGAGGCCATTGAAATGGCGAGCTACGCGGCGGTCGCGGGCCTCGGCCTCTATCTCGTCTGGACCAAGGGCGGCGCGCTGGCGCAGGCGCTGCGCGCGCGCGCGCCGGCGCCGGCCTTTGCGACCGCCGGCGGCGCGCCGACGTCGAGCCGATTCAGTTGCGACGCCGTCGAGCCCGGCCATGTGCACGATGCGAGCTGCGGCCATTTCCATGCGCCCGATCCCGCTGATCTCGGCGACGGATTTTCGTGGAGTTCGGCGCTGGCGACCATCGTCGCGGCCGGCGCGCGGCCCTGCTCGGGCGCGATCCTCGTGCTGGTCTTCACGCTGGCGCAGGGCGTGTTTCTGGCCGGCGTCGGCGCGGTCGCGGCCATGTCGCTCGGCACGGCGGTGACGACGGGCGCGCTGGCGGCGGTGGCGGTGCTCGCTAAGGGGCTGGCGCTGCGGCTGTCGGGCGGCGCGGAGGGACGCGGCGCCTTGATCGCGCGCGGCGCGGAATTCTTCGCCGCGCTCATCGTGCTGGCGGTCGGCGTCGCGCTGCTCGGCGGCGCCTGGGTCACGCGCGGGATGGCTTAAGCGCTCTTTTCCGCGCCGAGCACGATGGGTTGGCCGTGCGGCGTGGCGCGGGCGGCGCGATCCCAGGCGTCCTTCGTCTCGTCGAGCGCGCCTGCGCTGGCCGCGCCCTTGGCGATCACCAGCTTTTCGAGCGCCGCCAGCCAGTGCAGGTAATAGGTGTCGCCGAGATCGGGATCGCCCTTTGCCTGCGCCGCCTTGATCTCCGCTCCGATGGCCTCGGCCCATTCGCGCCAGGTGAACAGGCCCTTGTCGCGCAGATGCACGGCCATGGAGAAGGCCTGCGCCTCCCAGGGCTCGCGGAACAGCGGCCCCGTGTCTTCGCGCGGGATGCCCGGCAGGATCGAGAGGTCAGGCGGGTTCAAGATAGGGCTCGAAAGCGTCGATGGAGACGGAATTGCGCGGGTCGGCGTCGGGGCCCCACAATTCGCGCGCCGTGAAGCGCACGTTGTAAACCCATTGCGGATCGGGGCCGCGCCCGTGCGCATTGGCGTCGGGGAAAACGTGGCAGCCGCGGATCGCCTCCACGACGCCGACGCGGCCGCGCGCATAGCGCGGCAGGCGGGTATGCGTCGTCGGATGCATGTTCTTCGCGCGCACCTGCTGGCCGAGGACGAAGCGGGGCTGCGCTGCCGCTTCGCGCTCCGACGGCCAGCCGCGCCTGAGCGCCGCGGCAGCGCCGGCCGCCTCGAACACGCCCTCCGGCTTGCGCGCTTCCCGCAACGCATGGCCTGCCGCGATCTCGTCGCCGGCGACGAGATTTTGCGCATCCAGAATCTTTTCGAGCGCGGCGAGCCAGATCTCGTAATAGCCGTGCGTGAGGTAGTAACCGGGGTTCAGCGATTCTCGTGCGAAGCGGCTGGCGTCGCCGCTCCACCAGCCCAGCGCCTGCGTGGCGACGACATTGGCGAGCACGCGGGATTCCCAGCGGCCGTGAAAGACGGGCTCGTTCTTCTCCGCGACGACGGGGCCGAAACCCATCATGCCGCCGAGGTCCTGCGCGCCGTTCATGCCTGCGCGCCCGGCTTCAGCGGCAGGCCGACGCCGATCATGCTGTCGCGCGTGACGAGATCGGCGAGCCGCTCCTCGCTCCAGCCTTCCGTGCCTTCCGGCCGCATGGGCAGGACGAGGTAGCGCATTTCGGAGGTCGAATCCCAGACCCGGATGTCGACGGCCTCGGGCAGGCTCACGCCGAAATCGGCGAGCACGCCGCGCGGATCGATGACGGCGCGCGAGCGGTAGGGCGCGGACTTGTACCAGACCGGCGGCAGGCCGAGCACGGGCCACGGATAGCAGGAGCAGAGCGTGCACACGACCATGTTGTGCGTGGTTGGCGTGTTCTCGACGACGGCCGTGTGCTCGCCGCCGCGCCCGCCGTAGCCGAGCTCGGCGATGGCCTGCGCGCCGTCTTCCAGCAGCCGCGCCTTGAAGGCCGGATCGCTCCAGGCGCGCGCCACCACGCGCGCGCCGTTGCGCGGGCCGACGCGGGTTTCGTAGGTGTCGACGATCACGTCGAGGGCGGCGGGGTCGATCAGGCCCTTTTCGGCCAGCACCGTCTCCAGCGCGCGCACCCGCAGCGCGACGTCGCTCAGTTCCGAAAATTCGTGGTCGTGATCGTGGCCATGCTCATGGTCGTGATGATCGTGGTCATGCGGCATGGCGTCACATTAGGCGGCGGGTTCCGCGCTGTCACGGGCCAGCCGGGACCGCCGGCTTCCAGCCGGCCTCTTCAGGCTCGAAGCCGGCGGTCCCGGCGTCCGGCCGGAGAATAGCCTGCTGCGACCGGGGCCTTCGGGAGAACCAGTTTTTGACGAAGGCCTTATATTCGGAAAATTGAATTATTGACCTTTCGCACCTGCGAAAGGCATATGAAATCTCAGGATGTCGCCGTGGTCTCGCCACGGCCCGCGAAGAGAGATCGCCGCATGACCCGTTCCGCCGCCGTCGAGAAAGCCGAAGCCGCCGCCGTCGCGCCCGTCAAAAAGCAGGGCGCCTTCAACCGCGAGACCGTGACCTTCGTCCGCCAGTTCACCGATCGGCTGTTCACCTTCCGCACCACGCGCGATCCCTCCTTCCGGTTCGAGAACGGCCAGTTCGTGATGATCGGCCTCGAGGTCGACGGCCGCCCGCTGCTGCGCGCCTATTCGATGGCCAGCGCGAACTACGAGGAAGAGCTGGAATTCTATTCGATCAAGGTCGAGAACGGCCCGCTGACCTCGCGGCTCCAGCACATCAAGGTGGGCGACAAGGTGCTCGTCGGGCGCAAGCCGACCGGGACGCTGGTGCAGTCGAGCCTGCTGCCGGGCAAGCGCCTCTACCTGCTCTCCACCGGCACGGGCGTCGCGCCCTTCGCCAGCGTCATCAAGGACCCCGACGTCTACGACCGCTACGAGAAGATCATTCTCGTGCACGGCTGCCGGCAGATTTCGGAGCTGCAATATGGCGCCGACATCGTGAAGGGCGCCCACGAGCACGAGTTCCTGGGCGAATACGCCCGCGAGAAGCTCGTGCATTATCCGACCGTGACGCGCGAGCCCTACGCCAACACCGGGCGCATCACGACGGCGATCGAGAGCGGGCAATTGTTCGAGAAGCTCGGCGTTCCCGCGCTCGATCCCGAGCATGATCGCGTCATGATCTGCGGCGGGCCGCAGGTGCTGATCGACCTGCAGAACCTGCTGGGTTCGCGCGGCTTCGTGGAAGGCTCGGGCGGCGCGCCCGGCTCGTATGTGATCGAGAAGGCCTTCGCGGAGCGGTGAGCCGCGCTCTTGAGCGGTTCACGGTGAAGGAGACTCATCCGGCCGTCATTGCGAGGAGCTCGGTGAAACCGCAACGCGGTTTCACCTGAAGCGACGAAGCAATCCATCCCCCAACCTTCCCAGGTTGATGGATGGATTGCTCGCGGACGGGCGCGGGCCCTCAGCCGGGCGGCAGGTCGCGGCGCTGCGCAGCCGCCGCGTTCGCCGAACGCAACCCCGCGACCAGCGCGACGATCCCCAGGACCGCATGCGGCAGGGTGGCGATGTAGCGCGCGGGCCTGGCCAGCGGCTCCACCGTTCCGCGCAGCGAGGCGAAGGACAGGTAGAACATGCCGCGCGTGGCCCCGGCGAAGGCGTCGGCGACGAGCAGCAGGCCGACAGCCACCAGGAAAAGATCGGACGCGCGCCGGCCCATGCGCGCCGCGATGAAGCCGAACAGCGCAGCCGGCGCCTGCACGGCGGCCGTGTCGGTGTTGAGCCGCAGCGGCGCGCCGAAACCGTCGTGGCCGGAAGCGAAGCCGAGCGCCGCCAGAAGGGCGAGCGCGGCGGCGATGATGAGGGCCAGTCTCTGCGATCCCGTCATATCCGGTTCCGTGCCGTGGAAACGCGGCGCGCGGCGCGGCAAATTGCGCTTTCGCCGGCTACTGGATAGACAAGCGGTCACAAGAAAGCAAAGCGCGAAAGGCGCGTCATATTCGCGCGCAGCGCGCGGGTTGGAGGAAAGCCATGACGGAAATCGCCCCGATGAAAGCCGCGGACCTGTTCGACCTGACCGGCGAGGTCGCGCTGGTGACGGGGGCGTCCTCTGGCCTCGGCAAGCGGTTCGCGCGGACGCTGGCGGCCAATGGCGCGGCCGTCGCGCTGGTCGCGCGGCGCAAGGACCGGCTGGACGCGCTCGCGCAGGAGATCGTCGCGGCCGGCGGCAAGGCGATCGCGCTGGAGGCCGACGTCGGCGACGCCGGCCAGATGGCGCGCGCCTTCGACGCCGCGGAATCGCAGCTCGGCGTCGTCACGATCCTGGTCAACAACGCCGGCATCTCGCGCGCGTCGAACCTGATCAAGGGCGACGTGCAGGGCTGGCGCGAGACGATGGAGATCAACGTCGACGCCGTGCGCGCCAATGCGGTGGAAGCCGCGCAGCGCATGGTCAAGGCCGGCAAGCCCGGCGCCATTGTCAATATCGCCTCGATCCTGTCCTTCGGCGTCGGCCGCTGGAACGGCGCCTACGCCGTGTCGAAGGCCGCCGTCATGCAACTCACCAAGGTGCTCGGCTTCGAATTCGCGCGCCACGGCATCCGCGCCAATGCGATCGCGCCGGGCTATTTCTCGACCGAGATCAACGCCGACTGGCTCGCCGGCGGCGGCGCGGAGATGATGAAGCACATTCCCATGCGCCGCTTCGGCGCCGAAGGCGAACTCGACGGCGTGCTGCTGCTGCTGGCTTCGCCGCGCGCGGGCGCCTATATCGCCGGCGCGACCTATGTGGTCGACGGCGGCCACACCTTGCAGATCGCCGGCGTCTGAATGCTCTTCATCCGCTCCATCGAGAATTCGCGGCTCGTCGCCACGCGTTTCGAGGGCGCGCCCGATCCCGCGACCGCGCCGAAGGGCGCCTGGTACGATCTGATCGATCCGACGCCGGAAGAGCGCGCCTTCGTCGACAAGGCGACCGGCGTCGAGACGCCCACGCGCGAGGAGATCGAGGAGATCGAGGTTTCCTCCCGCCTCTACAACGAGGACGGCGTGGAATACATGACGGTGACGGCGGCCGCCAAGCTCGACACGGAGGAGCCGGTGCGCTCGCCGGTCATGTTCATTCTCGGCGACGGCGCGCTCGTCACCGTGCGCTATGTGGAGCTGCGCCCCTTCACCAATGTCATCGATCGTTCGTCGCGGCCGGGCGGCTGCCAGTCGTCCGACGCCGAGAACCTGATGCTGACGCTGATCGAGGCCATGGTCGACCGGCTGGCCGACGCGCTCGAGAAGTCCGGCGACACGATCGACCAGATTTCGCGCCGCGTGTTCCGCGCGAGCTCCATGAACGAGAATGTCGGAAAACGCGACCACGATCTGCAGGCGACGATCGAGCGCGTGGGGCAGGCGGGCGACATGCTGGGGATCATCCGGGAATCGCTCGTCGGCTTCAACCGGCTCGTGTCCTACCACCACGGCATGGGACATATCGCCAAAGGCGCGATCGAGACCGATGGGCGCATCCGCACGATCCAGCGCGACGTTTCCGCGCTCGCCGATCACGCGTCCTATCTCGGCTCCAAGATCGCCTTCCTGCTCGACGCGACGCTCGGGCTCATCAATCTCGAGCAGAACCAGATCATCAAGATATTCTCGATCGCCGCCGTGTGCCTCATGCCGCCGACGCTGGTGGCGTCGGTCTACGGCATGAACTTCAAGCACATTCCCGAACTCGACTTCGATTTCGGCTATCCGATGGCGCTCGCGCTGATGCTGATCACGGCCGTGCTGCCGGTCTGGTATTTCAAGCGCAAGGGCTGGTTTTAGGACCGCGAGCCTTCAGGCTCGCAGTCGCGCGCTGCAGGCTCGCGGTCCGGTTCACCGCACCAGAATGTTTCGGAACTGCCAGGGATCGCTCTCGTCGATGTCCTCGGGGAAGAAGCCGGGCCGGTCCTGCAGCGGGTTCCAGTCGGTATAGCGGCCGACGAGCGGGCCGAGATAGGGCGACTGGATTTCGAGGCAGCGGCGGAAATCCATTTCGTCGGCCTCGACGATGCCGAGCTTCGGGTTTTCCAGCGCATAGACCATGCCCGCGAGCACCGCGGAGGTCACCTGCAGGCCGGTGGCGTTCTGATAGGGCGCGATGCGGCGCGTCTCCTCGACCGAGAGCTGCGAGCCATACCAGTAGGCGTTGTTGGCGTGGCCGTAGAGCAGCACGCCGAGCTCGTCGATTCCGTCCTCGATCTCGTGCTCGGTCAGAATGTGGTGCGCGGGCTGGGCGCGGCCGGCGCGGCCGAAGAGTTCGTGCAGCGAGAGCACCGCGTCGTTGGCGGGATGATAGGCGTAGTGGCAGGTCGGCCGGTAGATCGCCTTGCCGCTTGCATCGCGCACGGTGAGATAATCGGCGATCGAGATCGCCTCGTTGTGCGTGACCAGGAATCCATATTGCGCGCCTGGCGTCGGGCACCACGAGCGCACGCGGGTATTGGCGCCGGGCTGGTTGAGATAGATGGCCGCGCCGCAACCCTGCGGATGCGTTCCGGCGTTGGCGGGCGTCCATGTCTCGTGCGTGCCCCAGCCGAGCTCGGCCGGCTGCATGCCCTCGGAGAGAAAGCCCTCGACCGACCAGGTGTTGACGAAGACGTCCATGGGCTTGGGATGAATGGCGCGCTGCGTGTCGCGCTCGGCGATATGGATTCCCTTGACGCCGAGACGCATGGCGAGCGCGGCCCATTCGGCGCGCGTTTTCGGCTCGGGATGGCTGTCGCCGAGATCGGCGGCGAGATTGACCAGCGCGCGCTTGACGAACCAGGAGACCATGCCGGGATTGGCGCCGCAGCAGGAGACGGCCGTGGTTCCGCCGGGGTTGGCGCGGCGCTCGGCGAGCACCGTCTCGCGCAGCGCATAATTGGTGCGCTGCTCGTTGCCCATATGCGAATCGAAATAGAAGCCCGGCCAAGGCTCGATGACGGTATCGACATAGAGCGCGCCGATCTCGCGGCAGAAGCGCATGATGTCGAGCGAGCCGGTGTCGACGGAGACGTTGACGCAGAAGGCCTGTCCGCCGCCCGCGGTCAGCAGGGGCTTCAGAATGTCCTTGAAATTGTCGCGCGTCAGCGCGGCCTTCACGAAGCGCGCGCCGTGCTGTTCGGCGAGATCCCTGTCGATCTCGCTGGGGTCGATGATGACGAAGCGCGACTTGTCGAAATCGA
Source organism: Rhodoblastus sp. (assembly GCA_036796555.1). Classification (GTDB taxonomy): domain Bacteria; phylum Pseudomonadota; class Alphaproteobacteria; order Rhizobiales; family Beijerinckiaceae; genus JAJXWB01. Next base: position 8,250 of record DAIRCS010000113.1, read on the forward strand.
AATGGCGTTCGATCAGCGGCAGGAAGCCCTTGCCGATCGAGCCGAAGCCGATCATGACGACGGGGCCCGTGATCTTGGCGTGAACCGGCCAGTTCGACATGTTTGCACTCCAGATGCGAAAACGCGCAGGCTCGCGCGAAAATATGTCGGCGCGTTGAAAGCAAGCGAGGGGCCTCAGGTCAAGCCCGCGCGGGAAATATGAACGATTTGCGGCGCGCGCCGTTACCTGCGCCGGTGGACCGCGAGCCTGAAGGCTCGCGGTCCTTGCGCGCTTCGGCTAGACTGGCCTCGTGCGCAGGCGCTCGCCGGGCGCAATCAAAGGAGCAAGCCGATGAACGCTCCCGTCACGGGTCTCGACCCGATCGCCATGCCGCAGGAATTCCAGGATTGTTTCGACCGGCAGCGCGCCGCCTATCTCGCCGCACCCGAGCCGTCCTACGACGAGCGCATCGCCGATCTGAAGGCGCTCGGGCGGTTGCTCAGGGAGAACCGCGCGGAGATCGTCGCGGCGATCAATGCCGATTACGGCTCGCGAGCCGAATTCGAGACGCTGTTCACCGAATATTTCGTCGCGCAGGAATCCATCGCCGATGCGATCAAGCATCTCAGGAAATGGATGAAGCCGCAGCGCCGGCATGTCGATTTCATGACCTATCCGCTGGCGAAGAACCGCGTGATCCCGCAGCCGCTCGGCGTCGTCGGCGTGATCGTGCCGTGGAATTTTCCGCTCAACCTCAGCTTCTGCCCGCTGGCGGCGATCATCGCGGCGGGCAATCGCGCCATGGTGAAGATGTCGCAGAATTCGCAAGCGCTCGCCGAGCTGCTGATGCGGATTTCGCCGAACTATCTTCCCGTGGAGAAACTCGCCTTCTTCGCGGACGGCGGCGGGCGCGGCCCGGCGTTCTCGTCGCTGCCGTTCGATCATCTGCTGTTTACCGGCTCGGGCGCGACGGGGCGCTCGGTCATGGCGAACGCGGCGCAGAATCTCACGCCGGTGACGCTCGAACTCGGCGGCAAATCGCCCGCCATCGTCGCGCCGGACTTTCCGCTTCAGACGGCGGCGGAGCGTATCGTCTGGGTGAAGATGCTGAACGCCGGCCAGATCTGCACGAATGTGGACTACGTCTTCGTGCCGGAGGGCAAGCAGGACGAATTCGTCGCCCATTGCCGGCAGCTGATCGCGAAACGCTATCCCGATCTGAACGCGGCGGATTTCACGGCCATCATCGACCAGCGTTCCTATGATCGTCTTGTCGCGACGCTGGAGGACGCCAGGGCCAAGGGCGCGCGGATCGTCAATCTCGCCGAGGGCCAGACGCCCGACGCGTCGCGCCGCAAGTTCGCGCCGCACGCCGTGCTCGATCCGACCGAAGACATGATCGTCATGCAGCGCGAGATTTTCGGGCCGATCCTGCCGATCAAGACATATCGGGACCGCAGCGAGGTCGCGGCCTACATCAACGCGCACGACCGGCCGCTCGCCATCTATCCGTTCACGCACGATTCCGACACGCGCGACTTCTATATTTCGCGCGTCATGTCGGGCGGCGTGTCGGTCAACGAGGCGCTGCTGCATGTCGGCCAGCACGACCTGCCGTTCGGCGGCGTGGGCGCGAGCGGCATGGGCCATTATCACGCGCGAGAAGGGTTCGAGACCTTCTCGAAGCTGCGGCCCGTGTTCTATCAGGGGCCGCTTTCGGCGATCCAGATGATGTTCCAGCCGCCCTACAAGGGGCGGCCGATGAAGCTGCTGCAGTTCATGCTGAAGATGCGGGGCTGAACATGCGCCGTCGTCCCGGACGGCCGAGGGCCGATCCGGGATTCAGCGTTCACATCGGGGCTCCTGGCTCCCGGCTCTCCGCTTCGCTTCGGCCGGGATGACAGTCACGCCGCCCTGCGTCGCTGCGCGGGCGACGCGGTCTCGCGTGCGCCGGTCGCGCGCAGGCGACCGCGCGCTTCCCTCAAGGCGCCCTCGCGCAATTCGAGGCCGAGAAAGCGGTCGAGTTCGACCGGGCCGGGCATCTGCAGCTTTTCCGCGTGGCGGCGCGCGAAGCCGAAGCGCGCGTAATAGGGCGCGTCGCCGACGAGCAGGATCGCGCCGTGGCCGGCTTGCGTAGCGCGTGCGATGGCCTCGCGCATCAGCTTGGCTCCGATGCCGTCGCAGCGGCGATCCTCCGCCACCGCGAGCGGGCCGAGCAGCAGCGCGGGAACGCCGCCGGCCTCGACATGCCACAGGCGCACCGTGCCGACGAGACAGCCCGATTCGTCGCGCGCGACGAGCGCGAGCGCGGGCAGCCGCCCGTCGCGCAGGCGTTGCGACGACTTGCGGAAACGGCCGGGGCCCATGGCGGCGTCGAGCAATTTTTCGCGCGCGAAAACGTCCGACGCGCGTTCGGCTTCGATCGCGAAAGCGGGGGCTGCGCGGACAAGCGCGGACGACAGGACAGAGGTCATCGCTTCCTCCTTCGAGGCAGGGACAACCCTCGCACCTTGGGTAAGGCCGTTCGGGAAGTTGGTTGATGGGCGCTTCCTTCTCCCGCGAAGCGGGAGAAGGTGGGCCTCGCGAAGCGAGGCTCGGATGAGGGCGTTTCCGCGCCGGCGTCCTCTGAGGCTTGCCGCAATCGCAGCGCCCTCATCCGTCATGCTGCGCACGACACCTTCTCCCGTTTCACGGGAGAAGGAAGTCAGCGTCAGATCACATGCGTCTCGAGCGGCGGGAAGCCGTTGAAGCCGACGGCCGAGTAGGTCGTCGTATAGGCGCCCGTCCCCTCGATCAGCACCTTCGAGCCGATCTCCAGGCTGAACGGAAGGAAATAGGGATCCTTCTCGTAGAGCACGTCGACCGAATCGCAGGTGGGGCCTGCGAGCACGCAGGGACCCATGTCGTCGCCGTCCTGCTCGGTGCGGATCGGATAGCGAATCATCTCGTCCATGGTCTCGGCAAGCCCGTTGAACTTGCCGATGTCGAGATAGACCCAGCGCACCTTGTCGTCGTCCGCCTTTTTCGAGACGAGGACGACTTCCGCCTCGATCATGCCGGCGCTGCCGACCATGCCGCGGCCCGGCTCGATGATCGTCTCCGGGATGCGGTTGCCGAAATGCTTGCGCAAGCTGCGGAAGATCGCCTGGCCATAGGCCTTCACCGCCGGAATATCCTTCAGATATTTCGTGGGGAAGCCGCCGCCCAGATTCACCATCTGCAGGTGGATGCCGCGCTCCGCGAGATCGCGGAAGATCTGCGAGGCGTCCTTGAGCGCGCCGTCCCACATTTTCGGATTGCGCTGCTGCGATCCGACGTGGAACGAAACGCCGTAGGCCTGCAGGCCGAGGCGATAGGCGTGCTCGAGCACCCGCGGCGCCATTTCCGGCGCGCAGCCGAACTTGCGCGACAGCGGCCATTCGGCGCCGGCGCCGTTCGACA
>DAIRCS010000114.1:0-11524 GCA_036796555.1 Rhodoblastus sp.
TGCACATGACGCGCGCCCAGGCCGAGACCTTCTACGCGGTCCACAAGGAACGCCCGTTCTTCGGCGAACTGGTCGAGCAGATGTCCGCGGCGCCCGTCGTCGTGCAGGTGCTCGAAGGCGACAACGCCATCAAGCGCTATCGCGACGTGATGGGCGCGACCAATCCGGAGAAGGCGGACGCCGGCACGATCCGCAAGGAATTCGCGCTCAACATGGGCGAGAATTCGGTGCACGGCTCCGACGCCCCGGAGACGGCGGCGATCGAGATCGCCCAGTGGTTCTCCGGCAACGAAATCGTCGGCTGAATTTCCGCGTCGTCAAAAAACGAGGCCGCCGCGTCCCGGACGCGGCGGCTTTTTCATTTCAGAAGATTTCTCCGCCGAAGAAGCACTTGGTCTCCGCGCCCCAGCGGCAGACCCAATATTCGCCGTCGGGCGACGGCTGCGCGCGCAAGAACGGGATGAGTTCGTTGGTGTCGAGCAGGCGATAGCCGCCGCGCTCGACCTTCACCATCTCCTTCGGCATGGCGCGGCAGTCGCCGGCGCCGCAACAGAAGCTCTTGGTCACCGGGTCGACTTTCGAACCGTCGATCCAGAAGTCGTGCGCCCGCGCATGCGAGACGCCCAGGATCAGAAGGATCGACGCAAGGACACGACGCGGAACGCCCGGATGGTTCGACATGGCGCGGCTCCAGTCTCGAGCCTCCCTGCCGCCGGCGCTTGCCGGCGTTTCCCCTCCCGCGGCGCCTCGACAAATCGGCAGCCGCGTCCTTGCGCGATGCATCACGCGTGCCAGCGACGGCGGGCAGGCGGCGGCGACGTCACGACCGCGACAGCTGGCTCAGGCCTTCAGCATTTCCTCGGCCACCATGTCGAAGGTCGAGGCCCAGGCGGTCGCCACTTCCGGCGTCCAGCCCTGTTGCATGCGCTGCTGCAGCGTCTTGAGGAAAGCGGCCCTGAACGGCGCATATTGCTCGGCCACGACGCCGATCTCGCGATGGCGCGCGCCGAGGGCGCGGACGATCGGCAGAAGCCGTTCGGGGGCTCGCAGATTGCTCACGATATAGGCGAGCACCTCGGAAAAGCGCATCGCCTGCTGGACGGTCGCCTGCGCGAACATGCCGCGCAGGTCGGGCGCCGTCTCGAAGAGGTTTTCATAGAAAGCCTCGCCCATCTCCAGCGTGACGGGCCCGATCGTCGCGAAAGAATCCTCAACGATCTGCGCCTGATCGCGAGCCAATGCCGCCCCCCTGCCGGCGTCGCCTGGCCGCGTCGCCAAATCATCCAAGACTTTATCTCGGATATTAGACCTAAGTATGTGATCTGGCTAACTAATTAGTCAAGCAGCGTCGATGTGGCCAATTTTTCCCCGCATCTTGCCGCGCCTCCCTTCAAGGAAGATCATGGAGTAAGGAGGCCCCATGAACGCGCCCGCGCGAATCGAACGCCGCAATTCGACCTGTCCGCACGATTGCCCGTCGGTCTGCGCGCTCGAGGTCGAGGTTCTGGGGCCCGACCGCATCGGCCGCATCCGCGGCGCGGACAAGCAGACCTATACGGCCGGCGTCGTCTGCGCGAAGGTCGCGCGCTACGCGCAGCGCATCCACCATCCCGATCGCCTGACGCATCCGCTGAAACGCGTCGGCCCGAAAGGCGCGGGCCAGTTCGAGCGCGTTTCGTGGGACGAGGCTCTCGACATCGTCGCCGCGAAATTTCTGGAGGCCGAGCAGCGGCACGGCGCCGAGGCGGTCTGGCCCTATTATTACGCCGGCACGATGGGCCGCGTGATGCGCGACGGCATCAACCGCCTGACGCACGCCAAGAAATATTCGCGCTTCTATTCGTCGATCTGCGTGAACCTCGCCTGGCCCGGCTACATCGCCGGCACGGGACGGCTCGCCGGCCCCGATCCGCGCGAGATGGCGAAAAGCGATTGCGTCGTCATCTGGGGCACGAACGCGGTCGCGACGCAGGTCAACGTGATGACCCATGCGACGCGGGCGCGAAAGGAGCGCGGCGCGAAGATCGTCGTCGTCGACGTCTATCGCAACGCGACCATGGAGCAGGCGGACATGGCGCTCTGCCTGCGTCCGGGCACGGACGGCGCGCTCGCCTGCGCCGTCATGCACGTGCTGTTCCGCGAAGGCCTCGCCGACCGCGAATTCATGGCGCAATACACGGACGTTCCCGACGAACTCGAGGCGCACCTGCAATCGCGCACGCCGGAATGGGCATCCGCCATCACCGGCCTGCCGGTCGCCGAGATCGAGGAATTCGCGCGACTCGTCGGACGGACCAGGCGGACCTATTTCCGCCTCGGCTACGGCTTCTCGCGTTCGCGCAACGGTTCGGCCAACATGCACGCGGCAAGCTGCATCGCCTCGGTGACGGGCGCGTGGGCCTACGAGGGCGGCGGCGCCTTCCACAACAACGGCGCGATCTTCGGCCTCAAGCAGATGGTGGTCGAAGGGCTCGACGTCGTCGATCGCTCCGTGCGCGCGCTCGACCAGTCGCGCATCGGCGCGGTCCTGACCGGCGAGGCCGAGGCCCTGCACCACGGCCCGCCCGTGACGGCCATGCTGATCCAGAACACGAATCCCGCCTGCATCGCGCCCGACCAGAACAAGGTGCTGCGCGGTTTTGCGCGCGACGACCTGTTCGTCGCCGTGCACGAGCAATTCATGACGGACACGGCGAAACGCGCCGACATCGTGCTGCCGGCGACGATGTTTCTCGAGCATGACGATTTCTACACCGGCGGCGGCCATCAATATCTCGGCTTCGGTCCGAAGATCGTCGAGCCGCCGGGCGAATGCCGCTCCAATCACGATGTCGTCTGCGCGCTGGCGAAACGCGTCGGCGCCGAGCATCGCGGCTTCGCCATGAGCCCGCGCGAACTCATCGACCGCACGCTCGCGGATTCCGGCTGGGGCGGCATCGCGGCGCTCGAGAAGGACACATGGATCGACGCGCAGCCGCCGTTCGAAACGGCGCACTATCGCAACGGCTTCCATTGGCCCGACAGGAAATTCCGCTTCAAGGCGGACTGGCCGCGCACGCCCTTCGCCAATAACGGCCCGCTCGGGCCGTGGCAGGACATGCCGCGCCTGCCGGATCATTGGGCCGTCACGGAGGAGGCGGACGAGGAGCACCCGTTCCGTCTGGCCACGAGCCCTGCGCGAAACTTTCTCAACTCCTCGTTTACCGAAACGCCGGAATCGCTCGCGCGCGAAAAACGGCCGACGGTGATGATTCATCCGCAGGACGCCGCCGCGCACGACATCGCCGACGGCGATCTCGTCACGCTCGGCAACGGCCGCGGCCAGACGCGGCTGCATGCGAAGCTTTTCGACGGCGTGCGGCGCGGCGTGCTGATTGCGGAAGGCATCTGGCCGAATTCGAAATTCGTCGACGGCCAAGGGATCAACGTGCTGACCGGCGACGATTCGCCCGCGCCCTTCGGCGGCGCGGCCTTCCACGACAATCGCGTCTGGCTGCACAAGAGCGCGTGACGGATCGTCCATGAAGAAACGCCGCGTCAGACGGCCGGTCGAACAGGGCGACATCGACGGCCTGTGCGCGATCTATTCCACCCTCAACGCCTGCAAGCTCATGTTCCATCAGAGCGAGAAGCAGGACGAGAAATTGCTGGAGACGCTCTGCAAGGGCGTCGCGGACCAGTTTCCCCGCATCGTGTGGGAAGGCGCGGGCGTGCCGACGCTCTATCGCCTGTTTCGCATCGCCGACGATTGGGCGCAGAGGAAGCACAAGGCGCGCCTGCTCTGGGGCGCGCCGCTGATGCGCGCCAAGTTCGACAGCGCCGACGCCTTTCTCGATCGGCTGCGCGCCGGGCTCGAGGCGTTCGACGACGGCGCGGCCGTCTGGATCGTCGGTCTCGGCAATCCATGGCATCACTGGACAGTGGTCGAGCGCGTCACCGGGCGCCGCGTCTACTTCTTCGATTCCTGGGGCATGAAGCACTATCGCTTCGACAGTTTCACGCTGGACGAGAACGCGGCCGGCGAGGGCAGGGGCAAGAAGATCAAGATCGACCCGCATCAGAGCTTTCTGCTGCGCGTCGGAGAAATCTAGCCCATCGCCACTTTCTTCCCCGCATCGCCATGCTTGGCGCGGTCGTGCGAAAGCGACCAGAGCCCGAAGGCGAGCCAGACGCCGTTGTAGGCTGCGCCGGCCGCCAGCACGACCCAGCCGGGGATCGGTCCGATCGCGGCGCGCGCGACGACCTCGCCGAAATGAGCGGCGGGCGTCGGATGAATGATGATCTTGCCGAGATAGGCGGTCGTCTGGATCGCGAGGATCCAGGAATAGTTGCGCCGCAGGCGCCGGCCCATCGCCTGCCATAGCGTGATGTGATGGCGCGGATGGGTGTAGTCCTTCGCCAGCACGTCGCGCCAATAGGCGGGCTGCGCCTCGCCGCGCAGCAGGGGCGCGTAGAAATTCGTCTCCATCCAGCGCGCGCGGGCGCGCCACACGTTGAAATAGCGGTAGCGCCGCGCCTCGAAGGTCAGGAACACGGCGACCAGCAGGCCGACGAGGATCAGGGGCAGGGGCGAGGCTTCGGGCGAGGAGAAGGACGAGGACAGCGCGATGCCCATCGTCACGATCGACCAGTTGGTCGTATTGTCGAGCCGCGTGCGCCAGATCGTCGAGCGATAGACCTCGCCGCGGTAGAGATGGGCGAGCGCCCCCATTTCCGCGGAATCGAAGGCGCGGTGCGGTTCCTTGTCCGGCTGCAGGGCGAGCGACATCCTGTCCTCCCGGCGCCGCGGTCTTCGCCGCATGTCGCCTCCCGCATTTATGAGGCAAATCCCGACGGTCGGACAATCCCCGGACCGCGAGCCTTCAGGTTCGCGAGGCCGCAGATAAAAGCGAGCCTGAAGGCTCGCGGTCCGATCACGCGCGCATCAGGACGCGATTGCCGTCGATCTTCACCTTCCCGGCGGCGACCAGCGCCAGCGCCTGCGGATAGATGCGGTGCTCCTCCTTCAGCACGCGCGCGGCGAGCGCGTCGGCGTCGTCGGAATCCTCCACCGGCACGGCGGCCTGCAGGACGATCGGCCCCGCGTCCATTTCCGGCGCGACGAAATGCACGGTGCAGCCGTGGATCTTCACGCCGTCCTCGAGCGCGCGCTCGTGGGTATGCAGACCGCGATAGGACGGCAGCAGGGCAGGGTGGATATTGAGCATCCGACCTTGCCATTGCGCGACGAACCAGGGCGTCAGCACACGCAGGAAACCGGCGAGGCAGACGAGGTCGATCCGGTTCTCGGCGAGAACAGCCTGCATCGCGCGCTCGAAGGCTTCGCGATCCTTGCCGTAGGCCTTGTGGTCGATCGTCGCCGTGCGGATGCCGCGCGCCGCCGCCCATTCGAGTCCGGCCGCGTCCGGCCGGTTCGACAGGACGAGCGCGATTTCCGCCGGAAAATCCGGCGCGGCGGCGGCCTCCGCCAGCGCCATCATGTTGGAGCCGCGCCCCGAGATCAGGATGGCGACGCGTTTTTTCGTCACGGCTGCGCTCCTGGACCGATCTCGTCGGCCTTCAACCATGTCATCCCCGCGAAAGCGGGGATCCAGAGAGCCGGATTGCGAGTCTCGCTCTGGATTCCCGATCGTCCGGCTGCGCCGGCCGTCGGGAATGACAATCCCGCCTTCACAGCTTCAGCGCCCCGCGCGTCGTGACGCGCTCTTCGCCCTGCGCTTGCGTCACCTCGCCGATGCGGACCGGCGACAGCCCCGCATCCGCCAGCGCCTTCTCGCCTTCGCTCGCGCGCGAAGCGGAAACGACGACCACCATGCCGATCCCGCAATTGAAGGTGCGCAGCATTTCCTTCTCCGCCACGCCGCCCTCGCGCGCGAGCCACGAGAAAACGGGCAGGACAGGAATTGCCGACAGGTCGAGCGAGACGCCCAGCTCCTTCGGCAGCACGCGCGGAATATTCTCGGGGAACCCGCCGCCGGTGATATGCGCCAGAGCGCGGATCGAATCCGTCGCCTTCAGCGTGGCGAGCAGCGGCCGCACGTAGATTTTCGTGGGAACGAGCAGGGCTTCGGCCAGCGTCCTGCCGGGCGCGAAGGGCGCGGGCGCGTCCCAGGCGAGGCCGGTCCGCTCGACGATCCGGCGCACCAGCGAAAAGCCGTTGGAATGCACGCCCGACGAGGGCAGGCCGAACAGGACGTCGCCCGCCGCAACGGACCGCGGCAGCAGCGTTCCGCGTTCCGCCGCGCCGACCGCGAAGCCCGCGAGATCGTAGTCTTTCTTCGCGTAGAGGCCCGGCATTTCCGCCGTCTCGCCGCCGATCAGGGCGCAGCCGGCGTCGATGCAACCGGCGGCGATCCCCTTGACGACATCGGCGCCTTCCTGCGGATCGAGCCTGCCGGTCGCGTAATAGTCGAGAAAGAACAGGGGCTCGGCGCCCTGCACCACGAGATCGTTGACGCACATGGCGACGAGGTCGATCCCGACCGTGTCGTGGATGCCGCTCTCGATGGCGATCTTGACCTTGGTGCCGACGCCGTCGTTGGCGGCGACCAGAACGGGATCGGAAAAGCCCGCCGCCTTCAGGTCGAACAGGCCGCCGAAGCCGCCGATCTCGCCGTCCGCGCCGGAACGCCGGGTCGCGCGCACATGCGGCTTGATGAGCTCGACCATCCGCGTTCCCGCGTCGATATCGACGCCGGCCTGCGCGTAGGTGAGGCCGTCCTTCGGCTTGTCCTGCATGTCGTCCCCGCTTTGGCGCCGCATTATCGGGTCGCCGCCGCGCTGGCAAGGCGCGGGGCCTGTTGTGACCCGTCCCGTCCTCGAATAGCGTCCCCCGGCGACATGACGCCCGAGAGGACCAGACCATGCAATTCGACCGCGATCCGCATGCGATGGCGCAGGCGCTTTGCGCCTGTCTGGCCGAGCGCGGGATCGACCTCCCGGCCGACGCGGCGCTCGATATCGTCGCCTACCAGCTCGGTCTCGGCGACGCCTCGAAGCTCGGCGCGGCCGAGCGCGATGCGGCGAGCGGGTTCCGGTTCCGCAGCCCCAACCCGCTGATCCGGATTTTCGACGTGGCCAAGGCGCGCGAATTCTATCTCGATTTCCTCGGATTCTCGGTCGACTGGGAACACCGCTTCGCGCCGGAACTGCCGCTTTACATGCAGGTTTCGCGCGGCGGCCTGACCTTTCATCTCACCGAGCACTACGGCGACGCGACGCCCGGCTCCAATTGCTTCGTGCCGATGGAGGGCGTCCACGCCTTCCAGAAGGAGCTCGCGGCGAAGAATTACAATTATCTCCGGCCGGGTGTGGAAAAGGTCGATTGGGGCTACGAAATGACCGTCTACGACCCCTTCGGCAACCGCATCCGCTTCTGCGAGCAGCGCCATTCGCATGAGGAATGAGCGGCGCGCTTGACCCGACCGCCCCGGGATCGCCTAATTGGGCGAAACAAGGGACGCGCGTTTCCGCTTCGAGGCGCCACAAGGCCTGCGGCGGGCGATGCGCACGGGGAAGCGCTTGGATATCCGTAATTTCGGCAGCCTGCCGAATATCATCACCATTGCCCGGCTGCTGCTCGTTCCGGTCATCGTCTCGATGATCGTCGCCGGCCAATGGCGGGACGCCTTCTTCGTCTTCGTCATCGCCGGCGTGTCGGACGCCGCCGACGGCTGGCTCGCCAAGACCTTCGACCTGCGCACGGAGCTCGGGGCCTTTCTCGACCCGCTCGCCGACAAGGCGCTGCTGATGTCGATCTACGTGGCCCTCGGCGTCGCCCGCGCCATTCCCGCGACGCTCGCCATTCTCGTGGTCTCGCGCGACGTCATGATTCTGGGCGGCGTCATCGTGGCGTGGCTGTTCGACAAGCCGATCGAAATCCGCCCGCTCTATGTCTCCAAGGTGAACACGACCCTGCAGATCGCCTTCGCCGCCGCCGTGCTGGGCGCCAGCGCCTTCGGCTTTTCGAACGAATACTGGCTCTGGCCGGCGACCTACATCGTGGCGGCATTGACGCTGGCTTCGGCCGGCGCCTATCTGGGTCCATGGATCAGGCACATGGGCCACTGACCGGGTCATTGACGCCGCCGCCGACGCGCGTGGCGATCGTCGGCGAGCGCGGCCCGCGGCTTGCCGATTTCGCGCCCTGGATCGTCGCCATCGTCGCGGTCGCGCTGTTCCTCTACCTGTTCTCGGGCGTGCTGATGCCGTTCGTCGCCGGCATCGCGCTCGGCTACCTGCTCGACCCTGTCGCCGAGAAGCTCGAGCGGCTCGGCTTCAACCGGCTCGGCGCGGCCTTGTTCATCCTCGCCGTGTCGATCGTCGTGATCGTGCTCGCGCTGGTGCTGATCGGCCCGGCGCTCGGCCACCAGCTCTCGGCTTTCGCCGAGAACCCGCCGCGGAGCGTGCTGCGCCTGCAGACGCTCGTCTCCGACTGGAGCTCGAAGATCCTCGACACGTCCTGGGGCGCCGAAGTCGCCTCGAAACTGGGCCTGGGATCGGGCAATCCCGGCGACATCCAGAAGGCGCTCGGCGATTTCGCCGGCGACGCCGCCAAATGGCTCGGCGGCTTCGCCAAATCGCTGATCTCCGGCGGCGCGGCGCTCGTGGGCATTCTCTCGCTCCTCGTCGTGACGCCGGTCGTCGCCTTCTACATTCTCGTCGACTGGAACAAGATGATCGCCTCCGTGCGCTCGCTCGTGCCGCCGCGCTACCTGCCCGACGTCGGCGCGGTCGCCAGCGACGTCGACCGCGCGCTCGCCGGTTTTCTGCGCGGCCAGTCGCTGGTCTGCCTGTTCCTCGGCCTGTGGTATGGGCTCGGGCTGACGCTGATCGGCCTCAACTACGGCTTCCTGATCGGCATTTCCGCCGGCTTCCTCAGCTTCATCCCCTATGTCGGCTCGCTGAGCGCGCTGGTCGTGTCGGCGGTTGTCGCGCTGGTGCAGGGCTGGCCGGACTGGACGATGCTCGCCATGGCGCTGGGCGTCGTCGCCTCCGGCCAGTTTCTCGAGGGCAACGTGCTGTCGCCGAAACTCGTGGGGGAATCCGTCGGCCTGCACCCGGTCTGGCTGATGTTCGCGCTGCTGGCGTCCGGCTCGCTGTTCGGCTTCACCGGGCTCATCGTCGCCGTGCCCGTGGCGGCGGCGCTCGGCGTTCTCCTGCGTTTCTTCTTCGCCCGCTACCGCCGCAGCCCGTTCTATCTCGGCGAGGATTCCGAGGCGGCGAACCAGCCATGAGCGCGGCCGGACCGGACGGCGGCGCGCGGCCGGGCGCGCGCCAGCTCGCTTTCGAATTCGCGCCGCAGCCGCGCTTCGGCGACGACGATTTCCTGATCGCGCCGTCGAACGCCGCCGCCCATGCGCTCGTCCACGCCTGGCCCGCCTGGCCGGACCCCGTTCTCGCGCTCATCGGCGCGAAGGGCGCCGGCAAGAGCCATCTCGCGGCGATCTGGGCGCGCCGCGCCCGCGCCGTTCTGGTCCCGCCCGGCGCCGTCAGCGCCGAAGCCGATCTCGGCGATTTCTACGGCCGCAACATCCTGCTGGAGGACGCCGAGAGCGTCGGCGACGAGCAGGGCCTCTTCCACCTGTTCAACCTCGTGCAGGAATCCCGCGCCGCCATGCTGATGACGGCCAAGGCCGAACCCAAGCTGTGGAGCGTCCGCCTGCCGGACCTGCGCTCGCGCCTGCGCCGGGCGCCGGTCGCGCATATCGAGCCGCCGACCGACGATCTGGTGCGCGCCGTTCTGGTCAAATTGTTCGACGACCGGCAACTCGCCGTCGAGGCGAACGTCATCGACTATATCGCGCTGCGCATCGACCGTTCTCTCGACGCCGCCCGCGAAATCGTCGCCGCGCTCGACGCCGAGGCGCTGGCGCGGGGCAGGGCGGTCGGGCGCGGGCTTGCGGCCGACGTGATCGGAAAGCTCGCCACCGACGAGGAAGTGTGACGAAATTCTGTCACGGAATGCTGCTAGGGCGCGCCGCGAGAAGCGGGCGTTGGTTTTTCATGCCGGGCGCGCTCTAACTTTAACTGCTGGATCGGCTTGCGCGCATTCGGGCGATCCCGCTCAATGCATCCTGAGCCAGAACGCGCCAGGACCGGATCGGAACCATGACAGCCGAGACTGAAGTCGACCTCCACCCCGAACCCGCCGCCCAGGTGAAGTCTGCCGCCGACATTCACGTCATGGACGACATCGGCGATATCGCCGAGCGCCCGGCCGAGCTGGCGGTCTCGCCCGCCCGATTCATCAACCGCGAATTGTCGTGGCTGGAATTCAACCGCCGCGTGATGCTCGAGGCCTCCAACCGCAACCATCCGCTGCTGGAGCAACTGCGCTTCCTGACGATCTCCGCCAACAACCTCGACGAATTCTTCATGGTGCGCGTCGCCGGCCTGCGCGGCCAGATGCGCTCCGGCGTGGAAGAGCGCTCGCAGGACGGCCTCACCCCCGCCCAGCAGCTCGCCAAGATCCATGAGCGCGTCGCGCTGCTCGCCGCCGAGCAGATGCGTCGCTGGCGCGAATTGCGGCCCGAGCTCGCGGCGAAGGGCATCGTCATCGCCGAGACGGAGGAACTCACCGGCGCGCAACGCGCCTGGCTGGAGGATTACTTCGTCCTCAACGTCTTCCCCGTGCTGACGCCGCTCGCGGTCGACCCCGCCCATCCCTTCCCCTTCATCCCGAACCTCGGCTTCACGCTGGCGCTGGAACTGCAGGGGGCGAAGGACAAGCAGCGCCGGTTGGCGCTCGTGCGCATGCCCAACAAGGTCGACCGCTTCGTGCGCATCCCCGAGATCGTGGGCGGCGGGCCGACGCAATTCATCACGCTCGAAGCGCTGATCCTCATGCATTCGGAAAAGCTCTTCCCGGACCACGAGGTCGTCGGCAAGGGCCTGTTCCGCGTCATCCGCGACAGCGATCTCGAAGTCGAGGAGGAGGCGGAAGACCTCGTGCGCCTGTTCGAGACGGCGCTCAAGCGCAGGCGGCGCGGCTCGGTCATCCGCCTCGAGATGGAATCCGCCATGCCCGAGGAATTGCGGGCGTTCGTCTGCGAGGAGCTGGAGGTCGAATCCGACCAGATCTTCGTGCTCGACGGCATGCTGGCGCTCAACGACCTCTCGCAGATCATCTCGCTCGACAGGCCCGAACTCAAATTCCCGCCGTACAATCCCCGCTTTCCCGAGCGTGTGCGCGAAAACGGCGGCGACTGCTTGCTGGCGATCAAGCAGAAGGACCTCATCGTCCATCACCCCTACGAATCCTTCGACGTCGTCGTGCAATTCCTGCAGCAGGCGGCGCGCGACCCGAACGTGGTGGCGATCAAGCAGACGCTCTACCGCACCTCCTCCGACAGTCCGATCGTGCGCGCGTTGATCGAGGCGGCCGAGGCCGGCAAGTCGGTGACGGCGCTGGTCGAACTCAAGGCGCGCTTCGACGAGGAAGCCAACATCCGCTGGTCGCGCGATCTCGAGCGCGCCGGCGTGCAGGTCGTGTTCGGCTTCATCGAGCTGAAGACCCACGCCA